>JADLAZ010000191.1 GCA_020849725.1 Chloroflexota bacterium | reverse complement strand
TTCGCGCAGGATGCCAGCGCGCTCGACAGCCTTGTTGAACCGGTTCAGCATGCGCTCGAAGGCTTCGCCTTCGCTCAAGTTAACCTGGACCGTAGGACATCCCCTCCCTCAGCATGGCGCCACGGTGGTGTGGCTGATCTCGGCGCGGCCAGGCGACCCACGCGGCACAAATGCATCTCTCCGACCGGTGTCGGTCGGGCACGTGCCTATTCTATCGCATCGGCTGGAGAATGGAAGACCCGCAGGGGTTGAATTCCACCGGCCGGCGACGGCCGGATTTCCCGTACAATGGGCGAGGTGGACGAGGTGGACGAGGTGGACGCCGTGGACGAGGTGGACCGGGAGGAGACGACGATGACGGCGCAGCGCGTGGCGGCGTTTGACTTGCTGATCGATGGCCGGTTCGTGCCGGCGGCGTCGGGCGAGACGTTCGCCGTCGCCAACCCCAGCACCAACGAGACGATCGCGCAGGTCGCGAAAGCAGCTCAGGCCGATGTCGACGCGGCCGTGTCCGCCGCGCGGCGGGCCTTTGAGGGCGGTCCCTGGCCGGCGATGACCGGCCTGGAGCGGCAGCGGCTGATGATGCGGCTGGCGCAGTTGCTGCGCGACAACCTGGAAGAGCTGGCAGTCATGGAGACGAGCGCCTGCGGCAAGCCGGTCGCCGAGTCGCGCGGCGACGTCGCCAACGCCGCGCTGACGCTCGAGTACTACGCCGGCATGGCCCCGCGCGTGACCGGCGAGACGCTGCCGATCCAGCCCGACCTGCTCGACTACACGCTGCGCGAGCCACTCGGTGTCTGCGCCTGCATCGTGCCCTGGAACTTTCCACTGGTGATCGCGCTGTGGAAGGTCGCGCCGGCGCTGGCGACCGGCAACACTGTCGTGCTCAAGCCGGCTAGCTACACGCCGACGACGGCCATCCGGCTGGGTGAGCTGGCGCTGGCGGCCGGCTTCCCGCCCGGCGTGCTGAACGTCATCGCCGGGCCGGGCAGCATCATCGGCCGAGCGCTGGCCGAGCATCCCGACGTCGACAAGATCTCCTTCACCGGCGAGACCGAGACCGGCCGCGAGATCCAGGCGCTGGCGGCCGGCACGCTCAAGAAGCTGTCGCTGGAGCTGGGCGGCAAGTCGCCCAACATCGTCTTCCCCGACGCCGATATCGAGTCGGCCGTCAACGGCTCGCTGCTGGCGATCTACGGCAACGCCGGCCAGCGCTGCACCGCCCGCAGCCGGCTGCTGCTGCACGAGGGCGCGCGCGAGGAGTTCCTCGACCGGTTCGTCGACAAGGCCAACCGCATCCGCATCGGCGACCCGCTGCTGACCGAGACGCAGATGGGGCCGCTGGTGTCGCGCGGCCAGGTCGAGCGCGTCAGCACCTTCATCGGTGCGGCCGAGCGCGAGGGCGCGCGCGTCGTCGCCGGTGGCCGGCGGCCGGACGACCCGGCCCTGGCGCGGGGCAACTTCTACCGGCCGACCGTCGTCGATCGGGTGCGGCCGGAGATGCAGCTGGCGCAGGAGGAGGTCTTCGGGCCGGTGCTGGCGGTGCTGCCGTTCGAGGCCGAGGAGCGCGTGATCGAGCTGGCCAACAGCGTCCAGTACGGGCTGGCGGCGACGATCTGGACGCGCGACATCGCCCGCGCGCATCGGGTGGCGCGGCGGCTGCGCGCCGGCAACATCAGCATCAACTACCCGACGGTCAACCTGGTCGGCGCGCCCTTCGGGGGCTACAAGCAGTCCGGCATGGGCCGCGAGATGGGGCCGCACGCCATCGAGTCGTACACGCAGATCAAGAACGTTGTCGTCAACCTGAGCGATGCCAGCCCCGACTGGTTCAAGCTGTAAACGAGGAGCGCGCTCCTGATGGACGACCTACTGGGCCGGATCGATGCCTACATCGAAGACCTGTTCGCGCCGGAGGACGAGGCGCTGCGGGCGGCGCGGGCGGCGACGGCCGCCGCCGGCCTGCCGGCGATCAATGTCTCGCCGGTGCAGGGCAAGACGCTCTATCTCCTCGCCCGCCTGGTCAGCGCGCGGCGCATCCTGGAGATCGGCACGCTCGGCGGCTACAGCGCTATCTGGCTGGCGCGGGCGCTGCCGCCAGGCGGCACGCTGCTGTCGCTGGAGATCGACGAGCGCCACGCGTCCGTTGCGCGCGGCAACCTGGCACGGGCCGGTGTGGGCGACCGGGTCGAGGTGCGCGTCGGTCCAGCGCAGCCGGCGCTGGCCGCGCTGGCGGAGGCTGGCACGGAACCCTACGACCTGGTCTTCGTCGACGCCGACAAGCCAAGCTACCCAGCCTACCTGGCCGGGGCGCTGCTCCTCAGCCGGCCTGGCACCGTGATCGTGGCCGACAACGTCGTGCAGCGCGGGCGGGTGATCGATGCGCCCGCCGGCGGCAACGACGACATCATCCAGCGCTTCAATCGGCTGCTGGCCGACGACCCACGACTGGAGGCGATCATCCTACCGGTCCTGCGCGGCAACATTGACGGCCTGGCCGTGGCTCGGGTGCGGGCGACCGCGTGAGGCGGCTGGCTAAATATTGGTGATCGAGCCGTCGCGCCGCCGCAGGAAGATAGTGCGGTCGATGGAGAAGGTCGCCCGCGACGACCGCTCCTCGTCGAACTCCACGCCCAGGCCGGGTGTGTCGTCGACGTAGAGGCGCGGGCCATCCTGGCGCACCTGCACCGGGAAGTAGGCCGGGTCGTTGAAGCCGAGCGCCTCGGTCGGTGAGGAGCGGATCTCCATCCAGGCGAAATTGGCGACGGCCGTCGCCAGGTGGGCGGTGGCGGCGGTGCCGATGGCGCCGAGCGGGTTGTGTGGCATCAGGTCGATGTAGTGCGCCTCGCACCAGCCGGCGACCTTCATCGCCTCAGTTAGCCCGCCGACATTGCAGACGTCGACGCGGGCGTACTGGGTGATGCCACGCTCGATGTAGGGCAGGAACTGCCACTTCGAGGCGAACTCCTCGCCGATGGCGAACGGGATCTCGGTCATGGTGCGCAGCGACTCGTAGGCTTCGGGCGTCTCGTCCCGGATCGGCTCCTCCAGGAAGTCGAGCGTGCCGCGCGGCAGGCGTTGGCAGAACGAGGCCGCCTCGGCCACGCTCAGCCGGTGATGGTAGTCGACGCCGATAACCGGCGCCGACCCGACCGCCTCGCGCAGTCTCGTCATCCAGGTGGCCGTCTCGGCGATCGACTCGCGCGGCTCGAAGATCGGTCGGCCGGCGGCGTCGCGCTCGGCGGGACCATGAATCCAGGTGCGGATGACGTTCCAGCCCTGATCGAGCAGCTTGCGAACGTCGTCGAGCAGCGCCGGCCCCATCGGCGCCGAGGTGTGGGCGAAGAGCGGCACGTAGTCGCGCTGCCGGCCGCCGAGCAACTGGTAGACCGGCACGCCGAGCGCCTTGCCCTTGATGTCGTGCAGCGCGATGTCGATCGCCGAGATCGCCGCCGTCAACACCCGCCCGCCCTCGAAGTAGTTGGAGCGGTACATCTCCTGCCAGAGCGCGCCGATGTTCAGCGGGTCCTGCCCGATGAGGAACGTCCGGAAGTGCGCGATGGCGCCCTCGACCGCCCGCTCGCGCGACGACAGGCCCGACTCGCCCCAGCCGTGCAAGCCAGTGTCGGTCTCGACCTTGACGATGAGCTGATTGCGGCCGATGAGGGTGGGGTAGGTCTTGATGGCGCTAATCTTCATGACGCTCCTCCAGGTGCGGCGACGGGCGTCGACCATGGCAACTGCGACGATCGATGGAGGCTCTCGGCGCCGCTGGCCGGCATGCCTGCTCATCAGACCATGGCCAGGGCGGTGCGAGTATACCCAGTTCGTCCCGTCATGCCGGCGAAAACTGAGGTCGGCTTGGGCCGTCGATCAATCACGGTGCTGACAGGCGGCGCTGGCGCAGGACCTGGACCAGCCCCCACAGCGACACCAGCGCCCAGACGACCTCCAGCAGCACAAAGCCCCACTGCTGCTCAATCCACGCCAACACACCCAGGATGACCGAACCGACGAGGTTGAGGAGGAGATAGACGCCCGATTGCGGCGTGAGCCGTCCCATCTGGGCGAGCGCAAAGGCAATGAGGATCAGGAGGGCTCCGATGATCTGCAGTATTTGGTCCATAGCCGCTCCAGTCTGGTCACGGAATTCGTCGCCGGTCTGCTGCTGACGTGCCGCGAGATGCGCCGCCGGTGGCGACAGCCGGCTGGCCCCTGGTATGCTGCCATGCGCGTCAAGCGCACGCTACCGGGCGTTACCAGTTGCGCGGCAGGAGCCGAGTTCATGCGCTGCGTGCTGTTCCGAGGCGGCGGGCCGCTGACGACCTGGCCGACCGCCTACGTCCAGATGAGCGACCACCCGCTGTCCTGATCGATCGGCGCGGAGGACAGCGGGGAGCGGGCGCCAGCGGGGGGCCACCTCCCGGCATGGATGGGAGCATCACGCGTGGACACCATCACCACCGAGTCGGTGACGATTGCGCCGGCGGCCGAGCGACCAGTACCGCTCTGGCGTAACCGTGATTTCAACCTGCTCTGGAGCGGGCAGATCGTGTCGACGCTCGGCACGCAGGTGTCGCTCGTCGCCTTTCCCTTGCTGCTGCTGGCGGTGACCGGCTCGCCGGCCTGGGCCGGCCTGCTGGGCGCGCTGCGCGGGTTGCCGTTCGTGCTGCTGGCGCTGCCGGCCGGTGCGCTGGTCGACCGCTGGGACCGCCGCCGGCTGATGGTCGTCTGCGACATCGGCCGGGCGCTGGCGTTGGGCAGCGTTCCGCTGGCGCTGGCGCTCGGCCACGTCAACCTGTTGCACCTGGCGCTGGTGACGCTGATCGAGGGCGCGCTGTTCACACTGTTCAACATCGCCGAAGTCAGCAGTCTGCCGCGCGTCGTGCCGAAGCAACAGCTACCGGCGGCGGTCGCGCGCACCCAGGCGTCGGCGGCGTCGATCGAGATGATCGGGCCGGCGGCCGGTGGCGCGCTCTACGGCCTCGGCGTGGCGCTGCCCTTCCTGATCGACGCCGTCTCGTTCCTGGCCTCGGCGGTGGCACTGCGCGCGATCCGGGCGCCGCTCCAGGGCGCGACGAGTGATGCCACGGTCCGACTCGGCGCGCTGTGGGCGGAGATCCGCCAGGGCGTCGGCTGGCTGTGGCGGCAGCCGGCGCTCCGGGCGCTGGCGCTGCTGACGAGCGGCCTGAACCTGTTCAGCTTCGGCTACACGCTGGTCATCATCGTGCTGGCGCAGGGCATGGGCGCGACGCCAGCGCAGATCGGGCTGCTGTTCGCCAGCGGCGGCGCCGGCGGCATCGTCGGCGCGCTGCTGGCCGCGCCGCTGCAGCGTCGCTTTCCGGCCGGGCGCATCCTCGTCGTCGCCGCCTGGGCCTGGGCGCTGACCTGGCCGCTCTACGCGCTCGCGCCGGACCTGTTGACGCTCGGGCTGGCCAACGCTGTCGGCTTCATCGTCGTGCCGATCTACTTCGGCACGCAGTACAGCTACCGGCTGAGCCTGATCCCCGACGCGCTCCAGGGCCGGGTCAACAGCGTCTTCCGGCTGTTGTCGTACGGCGTGCAGCCGGCCGGGTTGGCGCTCGCCGGCGCGCTGCTGGCGGCCGTCGGCCCGGTTGCGACGGTCTGGATCGTCACCGCGCCGCAGGTGGCGCTGGCGCTGGTGGCGACACTCTACCGGCCGCTACGCCGGGCCGGCGCGCGGGCGGCGTGACAGGTGTCGGGCGTCCGGGCCGGCTGCCTCTCGTCGGTGGCCGGCCGGTGGTCCCGAGCTTCTGCTAGACTGGCCGGCATTCCCGTGCCACCGGTCGGTCGGCGACAGCGTGGTTGATCGGTGGCAGCGCATCAGCGTGAGGACTGGCTTCAGAGCGATACGGTCCAGTCGAATAGGAGCCGCCAGCATGGATGACGTCCTCGATTTCGCCCGGTCCTACGTCATGTGGGCCCGGCCGTACAATGCCAACGACCGACTCACACCCGGCCAGCAGCCGTGGGGCAACGCGGCGCGCATCCTCTTCGAAGCACGCTGCACGCTGACCGACATCGGCGCCGGCGTGCAGGAGGTCTTCTACCTGTCCAACCCCTGCCGCAGCGAGTGGATGTACCGTGACGCGGAGATCTTCGTAATCCCCAGCGCGGACTTCCGCGCCATCCACTCACCCACCCGCTACCGGCCGCTTGGCCGGCGCCTGACGGAGGACGAACCGACCGGCGAGGGGATGCTCTTCCGACCGTCCGACCTGCCGTCGGCCTTCTTCATCGACTATGACCTGGTGGCGCGCGTGCTGCCGCGGGTGACGCCATTGACGACCGAGGCGGCCATCATCGCGGCCATCCGCGCCGGCGAGTCGCTGGTGGCTCGCACGGAGATCTGGGACGCGACCGAGCAGGTGCGAGCCACGCTGGAGTATCCGATCAAGACGATCAATTTCCACGTCGAGCGCGGGCGCTTCCAGGTCGATACCGGCCCGCTGCTCGTGCCCGACTTTGCCGCCGCCGACGAGCACTGGATCGATCGGCTGGCGCTGGCGCACATCGGCTACAACACGTTCGATCGGGCCGAGTTCATCATCCGTCGCCCCACGCCGATCGAGCGCGACGGCCGGACCGTCGCGAGCGTCCTGCACTACACCGAGGTCCGCGTCCAGGCCGCGCGCCACACGCTGTTCACCGCCGGCTGACCGGGAGCTCAAGGGCAGCGCGGCGGTTGCATGACTCAGCCGGCGACGGCGGCCTTCACCTCACTGATGGCGACTGTCTCGGCCGCGCTTACGGCCGTCTTCCCCAGGCCGAAGAGGCCGCCCTCACTGGCTGCGCCGGCGGCGCGCTCGGCGATCGTGGCGATCCAGGCTCGGTAGCCGGCGGCCTCGTCGGCCGGCACGCGGGCCAGCACCGGCGCCGCCTGCCGGATGACCTCCAACAGCGCCACCTTGTCGCGCGCCTCAACCTTGAACTGCTGCTGGCCTTCCCGCGTGATCAACGCCTGCGCCAGCGCGGTCACCAGTTGATTGTCTGCCTGGGCCGTGGCGGCGGTGTGCACCCTGCCCACCATCGCGCTCATCTCCTGAATGACACCGATCGGACCCGACGGCGCGCTCAGTACGACGTACAGGCCGGCCGCGAAGGGCGCCCGGGCCAGCTCGGCCCACTCCTCGGCCGTGTAATCCGCTCGCGTGGTCATGCCGGCTTCTCCTCTCAGTCGTAATCGGCGAGGCGACTCGTGGCCACCGGGCGCGCTGGAGGGCGGGGCGGCCGGCGACGCGGCGCGTAGTCCGCGCGTAGTATAGACCCGATGCTGGTCGATCGGACTCGCGCGAGGAGGCTCACATGTCGCACATCAAGCTGGAGGCGCGGCCGGACCTGGATGAGGCAATGAGTGATCTGTTCGACCGCATCCGGACAGTGCCGGTCGAGGAGCAGGTTGGCACAGTGCGGCTGCACGGTGACCCGGCGTGAGCCGGCTGTCGGAGGACATCGCCAAGCGCCTGCTGGCCGAGGTTGGCCTGGCTGTGCCGCGTGGCGCGGTGGCGACGACGCCGGCCGACGCGGTTGAGGCGGCGGCGGCGCTGGGTGGCCGAGTCGCCGTCAAGGCGCTCGTGCCGATTGGGGGCAAAGGGCTGGCCGGCGCGGTGCGGCTGGTTGAGACGCCGGCAGCGGCTGGCGCGGTGGCGGCCGCCCTGCTCGGCACGAGCGTGCGCCACTTCCCGGTCGAGCGGGTGCGGGTTGAGGAGCGCATCGCCATCGTCCGGGAACTGTACGCGGCGGTGCTGCTCGACGGCGCGATGCTGGTGCTGGCCTCGGCCACCGGCGGCATCGCCGTCGAGGCGCTGGCGGCGCGACCGGGAGGTTTGAGCCAGTGCGCGATCGATCCCTGGCGTGGGCTGGCGGCCTACGAGGCCCGTCAGCTCTGGGCTGACCAGGGCCTGACCGGGTCAGCACTGCGCCTGGCCGCCGAGGCGCTGACCCGCATCGGGACAGCCTTCACCCGCTACGAAGCGACGCTGATCGAGGTCAACCCGTTGGCGCTGACGGCCGATGGCCGCGCCGTGGCGGTCGGTGCGCTGATGGCCGTCGACGACGATGCGCTGGACCGCCAGCCGGCACTGGCCGAGCTGGCTGAGGTCGGCAACGAGCGTGCCTGGCGGCCGCTGACGGCGCTGGAGCGGGAGGCGCTGGCCGTGGATGCCGCCGAGCCGTACCGCGGCACCGCCCGCTACACCGAGTTCGACGGTGGCGACATCGCCTGCCTGTGCGGCGGCGGCGGCGCCAGCCTGCTGCTGATGGACGCGCTGCGCCGGGCCGGCGGCCGGCCGGCCAACTACTCTGAGTTCGGCGGCAACCCCAGCGCCGACAAGGTCGCCGGGCTGGCGCGGGTGGCGCTCAGCAAGCCGGGTGTGCGGGGCCTGTTCGTCTGCCAGAACATCACCAGCAACACCCAGGTTGACCTGTCAGCCGAGGGGGTGCTGCGGGCGCTGGCCGAGCGTGGCCTGACCGGCAGCGGCTTCCCGGTCGTCATGCGGCTGGCCGGCGTCGGCGAGGCGCGGGCGCGGGCGCAGTGCGCGGCGGCCGGCGTCGAGTACCACGCTGACGACCTGACGCTGGAGCAGGCGGCGGCGCGGATGGTGGCGGTGATGCGCGCGGCGGCGTCGTGATGCGACGCTGGTCTCTGCTGTCACAAGGGAAGGTACAAGACCTGATCGCGCACGTCTTCCTCATTCCCGGCCAGGGCAATGAGCATGAGATCGTGGATGCACGAGGTGATAGATCTGCTTCGTTGATGAGCAAAGATGACGCCACTGAAGGTGACGGCCATGGTCTGACGTCGTGCGGCTTCCGCTAGCAGGTCCTCATCGAAGGTGACGAGCGCCCGACCGAGGGCACTTGCCCGATCCAGCAGCGCTGGGTCAGCCATGTGCGCCGTCCCATCTTCGGCCGCCGTCAGTACATCAATTTGGTGCAGGCGCAGGCCGGTGGCAATTGCCCGGGGAATGTGGTGGTCCATGTAGAGTCGGATGGGCATCAGTCGATGCGCGCTCGCGCCAGGCGATCTTGCAGCGGCGCTCGCGGCGTTCGTCGCTGCAGATCAGCCGCCATAGCCTGACGGCGAGCGATCACCTGGTCCATTACCGCCTGGTGGTCCCAGTAGTACGCCAGCGCCGAGTGAATCTGGCCAAGGGTCAGGTGCGGGAACTGGAAGGCGAGTTCCTCGGGGCTCCAGCTGTTTGCCTGCTGGGTTGTCACGAGCTCGACAACCTTTATCGTCGTGCCGGCGATAAGAATGGTCCCGTTCTCGTCGCGGACGATGTGCTCGTAGCGAGTCTCGGTCGCGGCCATCAGCGTTGCTCCTCCGTGCCGGCTGCATTCCATTCGTGCCTGAGTGATTATACCGGCGAGTGACACGATGACTGGCCCTGGAGCCGGTGCTATCACGGCCCGGCACGAGGAACCAAGGAGATGGAAATGACGATGCCTGTTGCTGGACCAGACCGCCAGACGCCACCGGCGCTGGAACAAGCGTTGACACGCCTGGCCGGCCTGACCGACGAGCGCGCGGCGCAGGCCGCCGGCAACCAGCTCGCGACGCAGGTCCAGGCGCTGTTCGGCGCGGACGCGCTGCGCGCCGGTCCCGACCCGCTGGTCGACGAGCTGACCGTCATCTGGGCCGTGGCGGCGCCAGGTGCGGACGCGCGCCTCGCGCTCGGCCGGCGGCAGCTGGCCGGTGACGGTGCGGGCGCGGGCGCAGTGCGCGGCGGCCGGCGTCGAGTACCACGCTGACGACCTGACGCTGGAGCAGGCGGCGGCGCGGATGGTGGCAGTGATGCGTGATGCGTGATGCGAATCGTTTCCCGTTGCTGGTCATCGTCGGCGGCGCACCGGGAAGCGGCAAGACGACACTTGCGCGCCGGCTGGGGCCGATCTGCGCCTGCCGCTGGTCCTCCGGGATGACCTGAAGGAGGCGCTCTATGGCACGCTTGGCTCGCCGGATCGGGAGCGGTCGCGCCAGCTCGGCCAGGCCTCCTATGCGCTCCTCTACCTGGTGGCCGGCCGGCTGGCCGAAGCCGGCGTGGGTATGATCCTGGAGAGCAACTTCCGCCGCGACCTCTCGGAGCCCTTCCTCGCTCCGCTGCTGATTGGGACGCGGCCGGTGCTGATCCATTGCGAAGGCGATACAGCCATCATCGCGCGTCGCGTCCGCGAGCGGGCCGAGCGGGGTGAGCGACACCCCGGCCACCATGACCTCGCGGTCTTGGACCAACTGCAAGAAGAGATGGCCGGCGGTCGGTTCGAGCCGCTGGCGCTGAACGTGCCGGTGCTGCGCGTGGATACGACGACCGAGCGGGAATACGCGCCGAGATACGAGGAGATCGTGGCATTCCTGGGGCACGCGCCCATACTATGGGCATGAGTTCGGGGAGGAGGCGATGAGCCGAACGATCACCGTCGAAGTGTCCGATGAGGAGTATCAGGCGCTCAGCGACGCCGGGCAGGCAACGGGGGAGACGCCGGGCGAAGCGCTCCGACGTTTGGCCCAACGCGAGCAGAACCTTGGCACTGTCCGGCATGCCAACGAGGAAGTTGCAGCGGCGGCGATCGAAGCGACGATTGCCGCCGAGGCACGCCGGACGGGGCGAGCCGTCGAGGAGATGCGCGCCGAATGGGCGGCGGCATTTCCGCCGTTGCCTTCGCACCCAATGCCGACCGAGCCCGACCCATATTGCGGCGCGTTGGAGATCGATGATCTTGACGGCAGCGACAACGATCGAATCGATCACGATCTGGCCGACGAATATTCTGGTCGCCGCATTCGGGAGGGCTGATGCTGCTCGACACATCCGGCGTGTTGTGTTACCTCAACCGGCGCGCGGACGGCCACTCGCACGCTCGCGCACTGTTCTCACAAGCGCCGGCCCTGACCTTCCTTCAGGAGCAGCGCGACAAAGCCTACTCGCTGTGCGACGCCGTTAGCTTCCTGGTTATGCAGCAATACCAACTGAGCCAGGCGCTCTCGACCGATCATCACGTCGCGCAGGCGGGATACCGGCCCCTGTTCGAAGACTATGCCTGAGCCATCTGGCCGTGCCGACGAGTCGATCCTGAGCGCGGCGCGCTCCGTCCTGGTGCAGGGCATCACCGGGCGCGAGGCGGCGATGGTCGTGCGGCACATGCTGGCCTACGGCACGCGGGTCGTCGCCGGGGTGACGCCGGGGCGCGGCGGCCAGGCGATCGAGGATGTGCCGGTCTACGACACGGTGGCGCAGGCCCAGGCAGCGCACGCCACGACGGCGACGCTGATCTCGGTGCCGCCGGCCGGCGCGCTGGACGCGGTGCTGGAGGCGCTCGACGCCGGGCTGCGCCTGCTGGTGCTGGTGACAGAGCGGGTGCCGCGCCACGACGCGCTGCGGGCGGTCGCCGCCGCCCAGGCCGCCGGCGCGACGCTGATCGGCCCGAACTGCACCGGCCTAATCGTGCCGGCGCTGCGGCTGAAGCTCGGGCCGATCGGCGGCGACCGGCCCGAGCGCTGCTTCGCGCCCGGGCGCGTCGCCGTCGTCTCGCGCAGCGGTGGCATGACCGCCGAGTGCGCCTGGATGGTGCGCCGCGCCGGCGAGGGCGTCAGCATCGCCATCAGCGTCGGCGGCGATCCGCTCGTCGGCACGCCGCCGGCTGCGGCGCTGGCGCTGCTGGAGCGTGATCCGGCCACCGCCGCCGCCGTGCTGTGGGGCGAGCCGGGCACGCGTTTTGAGGAGGATGTGGCCGACCTGCTGCTGGCTGGCGGCTTCACCAGGCCGCTGATCGTCCACATCGCTGGTCGCTTCGTCGAGGACTTCCCGGCCGGCGCGGTCTTCGGCCACGCTGCCGCGCTGATCGCCGGTGAGGCCGGCCGACCCTCCGCCAAGATCGGGCGGTTGCGCGCGGCCGGCGCCCACATCGCCGAGCGACTGGACGACCTGGGCGCCCAACTGCGAGCGGTGCTGGGCTGACGGCCGGTGTGACTGGCGGTCCGTGTAGTAGACTGGTATTCCACGGGAGGATGCGCGGATGAGCGAGCCAAGAATGATCACCGTCGCCTGGCGCCTGCTGCGCGAGGATAGTTCGGAGGCGGCGGAGTTGCGTGCGGCCGGCGCGCGGTTGCGCTTCGAGGACATGCCTGCTACCGAGGACGAGACGATCGCCTGCTGCCGCGATGCCTGGGCGATGCTCGGCATGGGGTCGTTCTCGCGGCGCGTGTTCGCAGCGCTGCCGGCGCTGCGCTACATCCAGTGGCCGATCATCGGCTACGACCGCGTCGACGTGGCGGCGGCGACCGAGGCGGGGGTGGCGGTGGCCAACAATCCGGCTTTCTGCCGCGAGGAGGTGTCGGATCATGCCGCCATGCTGATCCTGGCTGCCGCCCGCCGCCTGCCCAGCCAGGTCCACCGCCTCGACACGGCTGGTTGGGACATGCTGACCGGCTATGCCGCCATGGGCGATACGCCGCGCGTCAACGGCGCCACGCTCGGCTTCGTTGGCTTTGGGGCTATCGCTCGGATGACCGCCCACAAGTTTGCCAATTTCGGCATGACCTACCTGGCCTACGACCCCTATCTGCCGGCCGACATCATCCGCCAGCACGGCGCCGAGCCGGTGTCGCTGGACGAGCTGTGCCGCCGGTCCGACATCCTGACGATGCACGCGCTGCTGAACGAGGAGACGCGGGGGATGCTGCGCGCCGAGCACTTCCGCCAGATGAAGCCGACCGCCTGGGTCGTCAACACCTCGCGTGGGGCGACCATCCACGAAGCTTCGCTGATTCAGGCGCTGCGGGAGGGCTGGATCGGCGGGGCGTGCCTGGACGTGGTGGAGAAGGAGCCAGCCGCCCCCGACAACCCGCTGCTGACCATGCCCAACG
>JADLAZ010000190.1 GCA_020849725.1 Chloroflexota bacterium | reverse complement strand
GGCAGTCGCGCGGGGTGTTGGCGTGCGCGGTCGTCATCGAGCCGTCGTGGCCGGTGTTCATGGCCTGGAGCATGTCCAGCGCCTCGCCGCCGCGGCACTCGCCGACGACGATGCGCTCGGGCCGCATGCGCAGGGCGTTGATGACGAGGTCGCGGATCGTCACTTCACCGCGACCTTCGATGTTGGGCGGGCGCGACTCCAGGGTGACGACGTGCTCCTGGCGCAACTGGAGCTCGGCCGCGTTCTCGATGGTGACGATGCGCTCGTCGTCGGGAATGTAGGATGACAGCACGTTGAGCATCGTCGTCTTGCCAGAGCCGGTGCCGCCGGAGACGATCGCGTTGAGCCGCGCCCGCACGCACGCCTGGAGGAACGTGAACATCTCCGGGGTGGCCGTGCCGAAGCGGATCAGGTCGTCGGTCGTCAGCGGGTCCTTGGAGAACTTCCGGATCGTGATCGTCGGGCCGACAAGCGCGATCGGCGGAATGATGGCGTTGACACGGCTGCCGTCCGGCAGGCGGGCGTCGACCATCGGGCTGCTCTCGTCGCAGCGTCGCCCGAGCGGCGAGATGATGCGGTCGATGATGCGCATGACATGGTCGTCGTTCTCGAACTGGGTGTCGGTCTTCTCCAGCCGGCCGCGGCGCTCGATGTAGACCTGGCGCGGGCCATTGACCATGATTTCCGTGATCGACTCGTCCTTGAGCAGCGGCTCGATCGGCCCCAGGCCCAGGATCTCGGCCGAGATCGCCTCGAAGAGACGCGTGCGCTCGACGCGCGTCAGCACGATCTGCTCTTGTTCGAGTACCTGAGCAAAGGTCTCTTCGACCGTCCGGCGCACGTGGTCGGCGTTGCTCAGGTCCATGCGCGGGTCCAGCTCGGCGATCAGCCGGTTCTGAACCCGCGCCTTGAGGTCTAGGTGATTGGCCGGCCCACCGGTGGCTTCCGACGACAGCATCGAGCGTTTGGGGCTGCCTGGATCCGTGGCCAGGCCACTCAGGCCGGCGGGCGCCGGCGGAGCTTCCCCAACCGCCGAGTCGGCGGCGCCAATTCGCTTGAGTAGGGACATAGCCGTCCTCCGGTCCGTGGGCGTCTACCGGCCGCGCGAGAGGGACGTCAGCAGCTTGCGCAGGACCGGCCGCGTCCCCTCAACAGCAGCCGGCTCGGCGGGGTCGGCCGCCGACTGTGGCTCGATCAGGTGCAGCAGCGCGCCAATGTCGCGGCTGACTCTAGCTTCTGGCGTGCTGATGACGAACGGCACGCCGTCGTTGGTGCTCTTGATGACGGTGCGCGCGTCGTCGGCGATCTGGACCTCGATGGCGCGGTGCAGGTTCTCGCTGATCGCCGCGACCGAGATCGCTGACGGGGCGGTGGCGCGGTTCAGGACAAAGCTGACCTTGGCGCGCTCGTAGCCGAGCAATTCGGTGACTTCCAGGAAAAGGCGCGCGTTCTTCAGCGAGGTCAGCTCGCTGAGCAGGACGAGCAGGATGCGGTCTGCCATATCCATCAGCGCCAGGTTCGTCTCGGCAAATGACGGCGATAGATCGACGAAGATGTAGTCGAAGCTATTCACCATCATCTGCAGCACCAGCCGCACATGCTCGGCCGTGACTTTTTCGGCCTGCTGTGGCGACGCCGGCGCCAGCAACACCTTGACCCCGCTGGAGTGCGCGACCATCACATCAGCCAGCAGATCGTCGTCGAGCTGGCGGATGTTGGTCACCAGATCGGTGATCGTGCGCGTCACCGGCAGGTTGAGCAGGACCGCCAGATCGCCAAACACGAGGTCGGCGTCGAACAAGGCCACCCGCTTCTTCGTCGCGAGCTTGGCGGCGACCGCCAGGTTGGCCAGCAGCGTACTGCGGCCGGCGCCCCCCTTGGGGCTGAAGGCGCAGATCACCTTGCCGCGCTCACCGCCGGCCGCATTCGTGTCGGCCAGCGTATGCGTCGGCGTGGCGACAACGACTGGCCGCCGGCTCTCATTCACCTCACGGATGCTGCGCACGAGATCGTCGAGACTGAAGGGTTTGACAAGGAACTCGCGCGCCCCAGCCTGCATCGAGCGCCGCAGGTAGTCGGCCTCGTTCTGGACGGACATCATGATGACGGCGGAGTTGGGCGCCTGCTGCGTGATCAGCCCGGCGGCGGTGATGCCGTCCATGTCGGGCATATTGATGTCCATCAAAACGATATCTGGGTGCAATTGATGCACCTTCTGCACCGCTTCGCGGCCTTCGCCGGCCACGCCGGCGACTTCCATGTCGGCCTCGAAGCGGAGCAGCTTGCCGATGCTGTCGCGACTCTCCGGGACATCGTCGACGACGAGGATGCGGATCTTCTTGCTCATGACTTCTCTCCCGCTGGACGGCCCGCAGCCGTGGGCACGCCGTGGCCCGGGCTAGGGCTTGGGCGTCGGCTTGGCGTCGGGCGCTGGCTCCATCGCGTCCACCATCACCAACCGCGGCACTGGCAGGCCGTAGTCGCGGATCAGGATGTCGAGCGTCATTCCCTTCGTCTGCTCGGATTCGATATCATCCCGACCACGCAGCAGCAATTGCAGGCCGCCGGTATCATTGGCGAAGCGCAACAGCTCGGCCTCCTGGTCCGACACGGCCAGCACCAGGATCGCCTTGGCGTTGGTGATGCGGCCCTGGGGCGGCTGGCTGTTGGCGGCCGGCGTCGGCGTGCCGCTGGCGGCGGCCTGCTGCTGCTGCTGGGCCTGCTGCTGGGCCGCCTGCTGCTGGGCCGGCGTCTGCTGCGCCGGCGGGCTGACGATCTTGAGCACTTGCACGCGCTGCAGCACGGCCTTGACCGAGGTCTGGTCACCGACGGGCAACACCGTGGCGTCGCCCTCTTCTTCCTCGCCACCTGGCTTCGCCTGCGGCTTGGCGGCCGGGGCGGTGCGGTTGCCAGCAGCCGGCGTGGGCGCGACCAGCTTGACCTTGCCGCTGATGACCACGTCGACGTAGTCACCCTCGCGCACCAGCCCGGCAACTGAGCTGATGTCATCGACCGACAGCGCCATGGCCCGCTTGCCCTTGGCCAGGACGAAGGGCAGCGCTTGCAGGTCGAGGCGCTTGACCAGTTGATCGGCCTTGACGTCGGTCACGACCATGCGGCCCAGAACCTCGCTTGGGTCGCGCACCGCGTCGGCGATAGCCGGATCGTTGCCCTTGCGGGGCATCCGGCGCAGCATGTCGCCGGTGATGACCGTGCCGGCCGGCAGGTCGCGCGTCAGCGCGAGCACGTCGACATCGGGCACCGGCGTCGGTGTCGTCCTAACAGCGGCCTGCTGCGTCATCTGGTTGAGGAAGACAAAGAGGAGACCTCCCGCCACCAGAGCCAGCGCCACACCCGCGATGATAAAGACCCGCCCGCTACGCTTCATGCGGAAGCCCCCTTCGGAGTGACTGGACACGCCGGACGGCCAGACCCGCCACACGAGGGACGGGTGACGCCAGGGTCACGATGTCGGGATTCATTCTAGGGAGCCAGACCGGTCGC
>JADLAZ010000189.1 GCA_020849725.1 Chloroflexota bacterium | reverse complement strand
CGGCGCACGCCCCGCACGGCCCGACCGAAGGCCGCCTGACGCCGCCACCACGCCATCACCCCCTCCCACCTGGCGCTGCACCCACCGCCTCCGGGTCAGGCTGCCCCAGGTAGTCTAAACATCACTTGGTTAGAAGCCCGACTCAGACGGCGGCCGGCGTCGGCGGCACATCGGTGGGTGCGGCCGGCCGGCGGCGACGCCGGGCGGGCCGGCGGCGGGCCGGCTCGTCGCCCGCGTCCGTCGACTCGGGCGCGTGCTCCTCCGGCTCGTCCTCCGGCATGGGGGTCGGGAGCGCTTCGGCGATCGCCGCGACCGGCGCCGTCTCGACGACCCCGGCCTCGGACTCCGGCGCCGCGCCAGGTGCATCCGCCGGGGCGGACGCCGGTCGGCGGCGGCGGCGGCGGCGCGCGGGCGCGGCCTCCCCCGCTTCCCCATCAGCCGCGTCCGCCTCACCGCCGGCCTCCGACGCCACGTCGGGAGGCGCAGCGGCGACCGGCGGTGCAACCGGCACTGCTGCCGCAGCGGGGGCCGGCGCCACCGTGGGCGGCGCGCTCGACCGGGTGGGTGGGCGTCCGTCACCTTCGCCTCGCACCTGCTGTAGCGCCGCCGCCACGGCATCGCGCCAGGAGGGACGGGCCGGCGCCGGCTCAGCCGCCGGTGCGCTCGACTCGGCCGACCGGCTGATCGGCGCCTCAACGCGGCGGGCGGCCGGGCGCGGCGCCTCGCTCCGGCGCTCGCCGTCCGCCCCGGCTGATGAGGCGGCGCGTCGCTCCGGCGGCAGCACCGTCGGCGCGCGCTCGGCCGCCGGAGCGACGGCCGGCAGTGGCGCGGTCACCGGCGCTCTCGGCTCCACGGCCACCGGCGGCGCGGCCGGCGCTGGCGTCGCCGCAACGGGCGCCGGCGCCTCGACCACCACGGCGGGTGGCTCCGGCGCTGGCGTCGCCGCAACGGGCGCTGGCGCCTCGACCACCACGGCGGCCGGCTCGCCGCTCTCGGCCGCTGCCGGCTCGCCTTCAACGCCGGTGTGCCCGCCGCGGCGCACCCGCCGACGACCGCGCCGCTCCGCGCCGACCTCGGTGTCGACCGTCGTCTCGGCGGCCGCGTCAGTCACGGCGACACCCGGCAGCACCAGCACCTGGGTCAGGTTGCCGCCGATCATGGCGTTCGTGCGCACCAGCAGATTGCGCTCGACCAGATCGCGGAGCTGATTCGACAGCCGCGAGCGGACGCGCCCACCCGGGTCATCGGCCGGGGCCAGCGCCCGCAGCGCCTCGCGCTGGGCGACGTAGCCGCGCGGGCCGGCCAGGTCGCGCACCTGCACCAGCAGCGCTCGGTCCTCGGCCTCGGTGACCGGCGCGCGCGCGGCGCTTGGCACGGGGGCAACGGTGGCCGGGGTGACCGCCGGGGACACGCTGGGCGGCGGCGGCGCGGGCAGACGGGGCGGTGCGCTGGCGGGCGTCGGACGAACTGGCGCGGGCACAACGGCCGCCCGTGGCGGCGGCGCGACCTCGGCCGGCGCCGGTGGGCCGGCGCGGAAGGGGCGGCGCGCGCCAAATGTCTGCTCGTAGTAGCCGGGCGGCACGCCTAGCAGCGCCGCCGGCATCGTGCGGCCGGGCAGCCGGTCGAGGCTGATGAATTCATCGGCGCCCAGGCGCAGCTCGTTGTTGATACTCGCCTCGCCGGCGGCGATCCAGACCTGGAAGCCGCGCCAGCGCAGGTCTGAAGCGTCGTGGGAGAAGTCGCGGTCGCCGGTCGCCAGTACGTACGTGTCGCAGGCGGGGAACCACTGCGGCATCCACTTGATGGTGCGCTTCATGATGCTGTCGACCATTGACTTCAGGCCGCCGCTGCCGTTCTCCCACGAGCCGCCGTGGATGCAGAGGAAGCCGAGCGCATCGAGCAAGCGGTGGCGCAGGTGCATATCGCGGCGGTGCCAGTCGCCGAAGGCAAACATGGCCGCCAACGTGCCGCGCCGCCGCAACTCCTGCACCAGCGGCGCGATCGCGTCTTCAGGGATATTGGCGACATCGACCAGCAGACAAATGACGGGGCGGCGGTCCAGTGGACCGTAGCGCTGATCCTGCAAAGGGGTCCTCCAGCGAGTAGGATGATCGTCACCCTCGCCGGTGCGCCGTCCGCAGACCCCGCGCGCGTCGACTCGTTTTCAGCGCGGCGGCCAGGGCGGGACGCTCCCGGCCAGGGACGTGGCGCGCCATGTGCGGGACCGGCTCCCGCGGTGACACCGGCCTTCCTCGCCGGCCCCACCGGGGCAGCCCGCATCGCCACGCACGGCCGCGCGGCACGTCTTCTGGCCGTATTGTGCCACCTCGGTCGGCCAGGAACAAGGGCCGGCCGGCGGCGGGCGTCAGTCGCCCGCGGCAACCGGCAGCGGCAGTGTCCGGTCGACGACCGGCGCCAGTCGGGCCAGGCGCTCCATCAGCGCCGCGAAGCGTGCCGGCTTGAGCGACTGCTTGCCATCGGACCGAGCGTGCTGCGGGTGGGGATGAACTTCGACGATCAGGCCGTCGGCGCCGGCGGCGATGCCGGCCAGCGCGATCGGTTCGACCAGCGCCCAGTCGCCGGTGGCGTGGCTGGGGTCGAGCACGACCGGCAGGTGCGTCAGCCGCTTCAGCACCGGCACGGCATTGATGTCGCAGGTGTAGCGGGTCGAGTCCTCGAACGTGATGATGCCGCGCTCGCACAGGACGACGTTGGGGTTGCCCTCGGCCAGCACGTACTCGGCCGACATCAGGAAGTCCTTGATCTTGACGCCCGGCCCGCGCTTCAGCAGCACCGGCTTCGATGTGCGTCCGACCGCCCGCAGCAGCGCGAAGTTCTGCTGGTTGCGCGCGCCAATCTGGAGCATGTCGGCGTAGCGGCTGACGAGATCGACCTCGTGCGGGTCCATCACCTCGGTGACGATCGGCAGCCCGGTGGCGGCGCGCGCCTCGGCCAGCAGCGCCAGGCCGCCCTCGCCCAGTCCCTGGAACGAGTGCGGCGAGCTGCGTGGCTTGAAGGCGCCGCCGCGCAGCACGGCTGCGCCGGCGGCGCGCACGGCCGCCGCCGCCGCCATGACCTGCTCGCGCGACTCGACGCTGCACGGCCCGGCCATCACCACCAGCGCCGGCCCGCCGATGAGGACCCTGCCGTCAGCACCGACCGGCACCAGCAGCGGCTCGGGATGGGCCTGGCGCGACGACAGCTTGAACGGCTCGGAGATGAGCTGGACGCGCTCGACGCCGGCCATGTTGGCGAAGACGTCGACCAGCTCGATCTTGTCGATGTCGACCTCGCCCAGCGCGGCGATCACCGTGCGCTCGACGCCCGGGTTGATGAACGGCCGGAAGCCGGCCGTCTCGACCTTGCCCAGCACGGCCGCGCGCTCGGCCTCGGTCGCCCCGATTTTCATGATGATGACCATCGTCGTCTCCTCGCGCCGACGCGCCGGCCACACCGAACCGGCGCATCGCAGACCGCACCGGTTGCTCCTTCGCGCATTCTACCGCGCCGCCCGCCGCCTGACGCGCACCCGGACAAATCGCCCGCCAGCAGCGGTCCCTGATGTGGCTGAACCTGTCAGGTGACGCATCGCGGCTCTGTCGCCGGCCAGGTTGCGCCTGCCGCGACCGGGATGTATACTCCGCGTATACACCACACACCGCTAGCACGGCGTGTAACTTATCCGGCAACAGGAGGGTGCATGACGAGCGAGATCGCGCTGGCGCAGGAGTTGGCGACGGCGCTGGCCGCGGCCGGCGTCACCCAGGCCGAACTGGCCCGACGGGCAGGGGTGACGCGGGCCTACGTCGGGCGGCTGTTGGCCGGCGCCCAGGCCGCGCCGACACCCGACGTGGTCGAGGCACTGGCGCAGGCGCTGAGCGTGGATGCGGCCGGCCGCCTGCGCCTGTTCCTGGCGGCCGGCCTGGCGCCGCCCGACCTGGCCGCCGTGGCCGGCAGCGCCCCGGTCGCCCGGTTGCTGGCTTTGCTGGCCGCGGCCGCGCCGGCCCGACGCGACCAGATCGAGCGCCTGCTGGACGCGCTGCTGGACGCGCTGGCGCCGGCCAGCCCGTGATGCCAAGACTGCACAATTACCAACCCGATACCGCCGGCGGGGCACAGCCGTTGTCTGTACGCGATGCCATTGCGTCGTAGCAGTGATCTGGCGGAATCCGTGTTGATTCGACAACACCGATGCCGATATGGCATGATGAGGCCGCGCGGCGGACGGCCCGAACCACGGCCGGGTCGAGCGTCAGCGCCACGCCCGCCGGCGAGGAGGCGACCGATGCATCCACCGTAGCCGCTGACCGCCGGACCGTCAGGCACGCCGAACGGGCCAGGACGTTGGCGCGTCCGACCCGTTCGCGAGAGCACTGCCACCTGACCGTCGTTGCCGCCAGCCCGGCCCCAGTTGGCCGCTGTTCCGGGCTGATCGGCGAGCTATCGGTCGGTGGGTCGACGTTGCGTGCGCCCTCCGCGTGCATTCTAGCATTCCCCGAGTCGGCCGTCAATCGCCGGTCTGTTGGGGGAGTTTGTGCCCGCATGGTCGCCGCCGGCCCACCCACCGGGAGGGTTGCGCGATGGCTTGCCCACTCCCCCAGCCGGACCCGTGCGCCGCCGACCGGCCGCCGCCGCGTGGCTGGTACTGGAATGCCAACCACCTCGCCCGCGCCTGGTTGCCGCTGATCGGCCCCGAGGGCCTGGGCCTGCTCGACTTCTACCTGGCTACCGCCGACCACCGGCCGGGCGCGAGCGCGCCGGGCTGGGCAGCGGTGACACTCGACGAGCTAGCGCGGCTGACCGGCTGGGGGCGAGCACGACTGGTGCGCCTCAACCGGCTGCTGGCGGCGGCCGGCTTGCTGACGGTGCGCCACCGGCCGGTGCCCGGCCATGGCCCGGCCGTGCAGCGCGCCTTCTACCGCGTCGAGCGCCAGGCGCCACCGCCGACCGCCGCCGCGCTGTCCCGGCTGGCGCCGCTGGCCGAGCGCGACCCGGCCCTGGCCGCGCGCCTGCGACGCTACACCCTGGCCAACCCACCCGGCGAGCCGCCGGCCGTGCCCGTCACGCCACCCGCCACTGTGCCCCCGGCGCCTGGTGGGGAACCGGGACCGGTAGCCATCCACGCACCGGTCCCGGTTCCGTGCGGGAACCGATCCGAAGACGCGACTCAGACAGCCGGATCGACCACGACCACAAGCGCGCATTCGCGCGTGACCATGACTGAGCCGGCAATCAATCGCGGACAGCCGGCCCCGGACACGGCCGAGGCACCCACCCGCGCGGTGACGTCTGCGACGACACCCCCTGCCGCTACCGCCCCCGAGCCGGCATCGCTGGTGGCGCAGCCGGCTGCGCCACCAGCGGCCATGACGGCCGCTGATGGTGCGCTCGATCTCTGGCAAGCCGCCAACGGTCGCCCGGCCAGCGCGCTCGAGCGGCAGCGGCTTGGCCAACTGGCGGCGCTCGTGGCGCGAGCCGCCGGTGGTGACGCCGCCGCCGGCTGGACGCGCGTCGGTGAAGCGATCGTCGAGGCGGTCGAGGCGGGCAGCGCCTACGTCGCCCCGCGGCGCGTGGCGCGCATCCTCGAGCGCTGGCTGGCCGGTGACCACGCCGACGCGCCGCCGGCTGCCACCGTGGGACGCGAATCCAGCGCCGAGGCGGCGGCTCTGGCCAACCCACCTGCTCCTGGAAGTATCACGACGGTCGAGTGCGCGGCGGTCAGCGGCGCGGTGGCTGACTCGGCCGCGCCAGTCAGCCCAACCTGGGCGCCACCGGTCACGATCGCTGGGTTGCCGGCCGCGCCGGCGGCGGTGCTGCGGGCGGCGCTGACCGCTGCCGGACTGTCGGCCGATCCGTACCTGCGCGGCGCGGTGCTGGCCGGCTGGGCCGATGCGATCGCGTCCGACCGGCCGGCGCTGCTGGTGGCGACACTGGCGCCAGCCCCGCCGGCGATCGTGGCCCGTCTGCAGCCGCGTCTGATCATGGGACTGAGCGCCGTCCTCGGCCGTCCGGTCGGCGGCCAACTGACGCCGGTGGCCGCGCTGGCCACGGCGGCAGCCGTGGCGAGGGGCAATTGACCCGCCCGGCGGCCACCGCTAAGCTGACGCCGGTGTACCGTCACGCCGGCGGTGCGCCTGGGCACGCGTGGCAGGGGGAAAGGCATGGTCCGGCAGCCGGTCAGCATTTCGATCACCTACTGCGCCGAGTGCGGCTACGAGGAGCCGACGCTGCGCCTCGTGCGCCGGCTGATGGACGAGTTCCACATGTACCTGCGCCGCATCGAGATCGTGCCGGCCGTCCATGGCGAGCTGGAGGTCGTCGTCGACGGCGACCTGATCCACTCGACCCGCGCGAGCGGGCTCTTTCCCAAGGCGGACGACATCGTGGCGGTGGTGCGCCAGCGGCTGGACGGCGCGCCCGCGCCGGGGTGAGTGCGCCGGCTCAGCGGCCCGCCGCCGGCGCCTCGGCCAGCGCCGCGCCGCGGGCAGCGGTGGACCGCGGCAGCAGCGCGGCGACCAGTCCGGCCGCCAGCAGCGCCAGGGCGCCGTCGGCGGCGACGAGCGGCGCCGGCCCGAGCCACTCGCCCAGCAGCCCGGCCAGCATCATGCCCAGCAGCGCTAGCAGCGCCGTCGTCGTTGCCAGCGCACCCAGCACCCGCCCTCGATACGCGTCGCCGACACCGCGCTGCAGGAGTGCGAAGAGCGTGGCGTAGAACCCCATGACGGCCAGCCCGGCCAGCCCGGCTAGCGCCAGCACCAGCGCCAGTGGCGGGCCGAATGAGAACACCACCAGCAGCAAGCCCAGCAGGGCGCCGCTGGCCGGCACGAGCCACCGCACTGGCAGCCGATCGCCCCACCGGCTCAGCACCAGGCCGCCGCTCAGCCCGCCGATGGCCTGGGCGGCCATGATCCAGCCGAACTCGGTCGGGCCGCCGCCGAGCACCTGCCGCACAAACGGCACCAACACCACGTTCAGCATGCCTTCGCCAACGGTGGCCACGCCAAGGCCGGCGAAGATGGCCCAGGCCAGACGGTCGTGCCGCACCAACCGCAGACCAGCCAGCCACTCGGCGCCGACCCGGCGCAGCGCGCCGGCCGCCGGCGGCGTCTCCGTCGCCGGTGAATGACCGGCCGGCGCGGCGATCAGGGTAATGAGCAGGCCGGAGACCAGGAAGGTCGCGCTATCGAACAGGACGATGCCGCTCAGCCCGACGGCGCCGAGCAAGGCCGCACCGAGCAGCGGGCCGATCAGGCGGTTGACCTCGCTGCTCATCGCGTACAGGCCGTTGGCTGCCACGATCTCGTCGGTGGCCACCAGCCGCGGCAGCAGCGCCGTCTTGGCCGGCCCGGCGAACTGCCCGAGCATCGTTTCGGTGAAGCCGACGACGTAGACGACCCAGACCAGCTCCGGCGAGCGCACCAGCAGCAGCGGCATCAGCACAACCACCCGCGCCAGGTCGGCGATGACGGCGGTGCGGCGCCGGTCCCAGCGGTCGACGAAGACGCCGGCGACCGAGCCGAGTGCCAGACGCGGCACGACCGCGGCCATGAACATGGCCCCCGTCGCCAGCGTCGATCCGGTCAGATCGTAGACATAAAACGGCAGTGCGATGATCAACACCCAGTTGCCGGTCTCGTTGATCAGGTTGGCCAGCCACAGTCGGGCGAAGGAAGGATGCTGGCGGAGCAGGCGCATGGTCGGGATCCTTCGTGGCTGAGGGGCCAGGAGGCCCGGGAAACATAGAGCGGAAGGGGAACCGCGAGAGACACAGGAGGCATGGGTGGGTGATGGTCGAGGGTTAGCGATCGGGCGGGCCGCCGACCTCGGCGAGATGAGTTTCCAGCGCCGCCAGCAGGCGCTCGGCCTCGGCGACTGTGATCTCGCCGGTGGCCAGCGCCGCCAGCACGCGCCGCTGCTCGGCCTCGCGCGTGGTCGGGGGTGCGGCGGGGGGCGGGGTGGGGAGAAAGGCTGGCTCGGCGCGACCGACGGGTAATGGCGGCGGCGCGGGCACGCCGCCATCCGGGGCGGCGGGTCGCGGGATCGGCGTCGGGCGCGTCGGGAAGATCTCTGGTGCGAGGGCGCTGGCGACATCGCGCGTGATGCGCTCGGCCAGGTCACCCACCGCGCGCCCCAGGGAGGAGGACACATTCGACCAGGCGTCGTCGGGCGCGCCAGCGCTGCCTGGCGCGCCCGTGACTGGCCAGTCGTCGAGCCAGCCGAGCCGGATGTCGCCGCGGCCCGTGCGCAGGCTGATGTCGGCCCGGGACTCACCCTCGCCCAGGCTGCCGACCAGCCGGCGGCCGAACAGGCTTTTCGGACCGCGCTGGCCGACCGTCACCAGCGGCAGCGTCGTGTGAATGCTTCCCTGCGGCGTGGTCGCCTCGATGCGGGCCGGCAGACCGCGGGGCACGCCCAGCGCGATCGAGCCGACATTCGTCGTCAGCTCGTGGCGGGCCGGGCCGAGCACCGCCGAGCAGTGGATCGAGCCAGAGCCGGTGCGGGCATCGGTCGCCGCGGCCTGGCCCCCGTCGATCCTGATGCTGCCGCTGCCGGTGGTGAGCGACAGCCGACCACCGACCCGCGTCTCGACTCGGATGGCGCCCGAGCCGGTGCGGGCTTGCAGATCGCCGGCGCCGCCGGTGACCCGGATCGAGCCGCTGCCGGTCTGCGCCTCGATCGGACCATCGATGTTGGCCAGGTGGACTGAGCCGGAGCCGGTCTTGCCGGCGAGCGGCCCGGCCTGTCGCTCGACGTGGATGCTACCGCTGCCGGTATGGAGCGTCAGCTCGCCCTGGCCGTCTTCGACGTGGATGCTACCGCTGCCGGTGCTGGCCTGGACGATGCCGCGGCTGCCCGTCAGCGTCAGCCGGCCGTGGTGCACGCTGATGGTGCAGGTGGGCAGCGCCTGTGGCAGCGTCACTGCCAGCCGATCTCCCTTGCGGCGGCGGTGGATCACCAGCGTATCCGCCTGGCGCTCCGCCGCGGCGCTGGGACCATGCACCAGCACCGTGTTCGACTCGTGCCAGGCGACGTCGAGGTCGCCGTGGCCGGCGTCGATCATCACCTGACGCACATCGTCGCCCGCCAGTTGCTGGTCGAGGGGCGCATCGGCAGTCCAGATATCGTCGTCGAAGTGCGTCATCGTGATGGCTCCTCGGTGGGTGGCCGGCGCAGGCGCGCCAGCGCCGTGTCGATATCCAGCTCGCCGCGGGCGACTGCGGCCAGCAGGGACTGGCGGTCGGGGTGGTCGGTCACTGGTGCGGGCGGTGTGGGCGATGGCTCGTCCAGAGCGGCGATCAGGTCGTCCAGCTTGGCCCGCACGGTGGGATACGAGACGCCGAGCGCCCGCTCGACATCGCTCAAGTTGCCGCGGCTGGTCACGAACAGCCGCAGGAAGGTGACCTGCTCGCGCGTCAACCGGCGGAATGGGTCCGGCGCCCAGCGGCCGCGCACGGTCGTGGCGCAGGTGGGACAAGCCAGCTCGCGCGTTTCGAGCGGCTGGGCACAGGTGGGGCAACGGCCAGGGGCGGGGTGCATGTCGCCTCCTTTCTTGCCACCCAGTCTACTGCAGTATTCGACCAATGTCAAGCGACTAATTGAAATCAGACAATCAGACGGAACTGACGGTCAAAATCTAGCCTGTGGCCAGATCGGGTACAATCGCTGGGCGTGGCGCGACAGACGCCGGCCCGGTGGGAAAGGCTCGTTCGATGATCGATCTGGCGCTGGCCGCAGCCGGCTATCAGTGCGATCTCGACGACGGGCTGCGCCTGCGCTGGGCGACCGCGGCCGACGGCGAGCGCCTCGCCGCGCTCTACACGCACGTCTACCGCGACCACGCCGATGACCCGATCGATCCGCTGACGGTCGCCTGGCTGGCTGATCTGCAGACCGGCCGGCATCCACTGGTCAGCCCCACCGATTTCGCACTGATCGAGGAGATCGACGGCGGGCGCGTCGTCGCCGCCGCTAATCTCATGACCCAGCGCTGGCAGTACGGCGGCGTTGACCTGCCGGTCGGCCGGCCGGAGGCGGTCGCCAGCCACCCCGACGTCCGCCGGCGCGGCCTGGTCCGACGCCTCTTCGAGGTACTCCACGCCCGCAGCGCCGCTCGCGGCGACCTGGTGCTCGCCATCACCGGCATCGACTACTACTACCGCCAGTTCGGCTACGAGTACGCGTTCGACGGTGGTGGTGGCTGGAGCCTGCCGCTCGGCGCCATTCCGGCGCTGGCCGACGGCGCCGCCGAGCCGTACGCACTGCGCCTGGCGACACCAGCCGACCTCCCCATCATCCAGCCGCTCTACGACCGCGAGCGCGCCGCCGGACCGGTGTCGGTCGCCATCCCGCCGACCTACTGGCGCTGGGTGATGACCGAGCAGAACCCGGCCTCGGGCGAGGGCTGGTCGACGCTCCTGATCGTCGAGCCGGCCGGTCGGCCGGTCGGCTACGTCATGGTCTGGCGTACCCAGCGGCGCGGCGCGTTAGCGGTCATTGGCCTGGGCGTCGTCGATGGCGTGGCGCTGCTGCGGGTGCTGTCGCCGGTCATGCGGGCACTGCGCGATCAGGCGGCCACGCTCGTGGTCGACGCCCAGGCCACGCCCATCGACGCGCTCCACTTCGCCTTCGGCCAGCGCCCGCACCCCGTCTATGCCGCGTTGCATCCGGCGCGGGTCATCCAACGCCCACCGGGCGGCGCCTGGTACGTGCGCGTGCCAGACCTGCCGGCTTTCCTCCACCACGTGGCGCCGGTGCTGGAGGCGCGGCTGGCCGGCTCGGTCGCCGACGGCTGGAGTGGCGAGTTGCGGCTGACGTTCTATCGCGGTGGCCTGCGGCTCCAGTTCGAGGCCGGCCGGCTGACGCTGGCCGAAGACTGGCAAGCGGAGGAGTGGGGTGAGCCGGCTCACGCCGGCTTTCCGCCGCTCGTCTTCCTGCAGGTGCTCTTCGGCCACCGCGACCTGGCCGCACTGACCGCCGCCTTCCCGGATGTCTGGGCCGACGATGACGCGCCGGCGCTGCTGACCGCGCTCTTCCCGGCCCGACCATCGTGGGTGCTGTCGCTGGACTGAGCGCCGGCCCAGGCCCACGCGGCACGCATCACCCGTCAGCCATCCCGCTGCAAGCTGCCGAGCATCGCTGTCGCCGCGCCGCGCATGAGGCGGAGATCGGTGCCGAGGCCGATGAAGCGGAAGCCCTGCGCCAGCCGGCGGTTGGCCGCCTCGGCGCTGTAGACCTGGATGCCGGCGGCCTTGCCCGTCGCCCGGCAGGCGGCCAGGATCGTCGCGACGGCCGCCTCGGCCGGGCCATCCAGCGCCTCGCCCGTGCCGCCTTCGGGTGGGATGCCGTAGGCGATGCGCAGGTCGTTGGTGCCGACCAGGCAGCCGTCGATGCCCGGCGTGGCCATGATCGCCTCAGCGTTCGCCACTGCCTCGGCCGTCTCCAGCATCGCGATCAGCAGTGTCTCGGCGGCGGCGCCGGCGAAGTAGTCGGCGCCGCCGTAGATGCTGCCCCGGATCGGCCCCCAGCTGCGCTCGCCGGCCGGCGGGTAGCTGGCCGCGCGCACGATGGCGGCGGCCTCGGCGGCGGTGTTGACCAGCGGCACGACGATGCCGTAGGCGCCCAGGTCGAGCGTGCGCTGGACCATCTCGCTGCTGAACGAGGGGATGCGCACCAGCGGCGTCGCCGGCGCGGAGCTGACTGCCTGCAGCATCGCGCTGAGGTTGGCGCGGTTGTTCTCGCCGTGCTGCAAATCGATCAGCACCCAGTCCAGCGCCATGTGGCCGATGATCTCGGCCGCGAACGGGCTGGCCGACGACACGAACAGTCCGACGGCGGACTGCCCCGCCGCCAGCCGGCGCTTGGTCACGTTCGGGCGCATAGGGGTCTCTCCAGTGTGGCGGACTGATAATGTGGGTGGTATCTCCTGACTCCTGCTTCTCCTACATCAGATCCTCTGCCCAGTAATACTGCTCATGAACATACACTAACGCGCGGGGCTGGCGGTCCAGCAGCGCGCCGTAGGTGGTCGCCGCCACGGGTTGCGGCGGCAGGTCGGGCAGCAGCGCCTCGCGGGCGTGCGGCTCGTCGAGAAAGGCATAGATACGGCCGGTGGCGTCGTGGATCGTGAAGAGCGATGTCTCTGGCGGCAGGCCGGCCGTGGCCGATGCCTCCCCCTGGTAGGCGCGCTGGCGCTCCGGCGGCGCGTCGTGCGCGGCCAGCCAGTCGAGCAGCAGCGCGTGCAGCCGGTGTGCCACCGCCGGCTGTTCGTCGATCAGGTTCGTCGTCTGGCCGGGGTCGGTCCTCAGGTCGTACAGCTCGCGCGGCCGGCCGCCCGGTGGGCAGATGAAGGCCCAGTCGGCGGTCGTCAGCGTGATCGGCTCACCGAAGCGCTCCAGCCCGGCCCAGCCGTCGAAGTCGTTCGCCGCCGACGACCGCGCCAGCGCCAGCGCCAGCCCGGCCGTGCGCGAGAAGCGCCCGGAGACAGCGAAGTCGCGGCCGGGAGCGCTCGGGTCGGCCAGCAGCGGCAGCAATGAGCGCCCCTGCACCGACGACGGCGTCGGAACGTCGAGGAACTCCAGCACCGTCGGCAGGATATCCGCGTGCTGGGCCAGGCCGTCGATGCGCTGGCCGGCGCCCAGCCCGTCCGGGTGCCGGATCAGCAGCGGCACGCGCGTCGTCGGCTCGTAGAGCATGCCCAATGGCCCGGTCGGCTTGCCTTGCAGCCCATGCTCGGCGAACAGGTGTCCGTGGTCGGTGAGATAGACGACGAGCGTGGTGCGGTCGAGACCCAGCCGCGTGATCTTGTCCAGCAGCCGGCCGACCTGGCGGTCGACCAGCGTCACCTGGGCGGCGTAGAGCGCCCGCACATGGTCGATCTCGGCCGCGCTCATCGCGTCCGGCCGGCCGTAGCGCGGCACGATCAGGCGGTCGCCCTGGTAGGCCGGGTCGACGTAGCGCGCCTCGTCGGCCGGCGGCGCGTCGAACGGCTCGTGCGGGTCCCACATGTCGACCCAGAGCAGGAAGCCGTCGCGGCGGTGGTTCTCGTCCAGCCAGTCCATCGCCGCCGTGGCCGTCCGGCCGCACATCCAGTCGCGCTCGTCGCGGCGGGTGGCCGTGTTGCGCAGGTAGCGGTAGATCGCCGGGTAGGTCTTGATCTTGCGCGGCGCGGCCGGCAGCATCACCTCCGCCGGCGTCGTCCGGTAGCGATCGCCGTGCTGGCCGCGCACCCACTGCCAGCTCTCGAAGTTGCGGGTGAAGTTGTAGTCGTCGTTGCCCAGCGGCGGCGTGTCGAAGATCAGCGCCGGCAGGATGCCGTGACCGGCGACGATCTCCGGCAACGCCACATCATTCGGCTCCAGCGGCTGCCAGCCGCGCGTCGGGAAGCCGTAGCGGCCGGTGAACAGGTCGTAGCGGCACGGGACGGTCGGGTAGGAGCCGCAGTAGAAGCGGTCGAAGCGGGCCGACTCGGCTGCCAACCGGTCCAGATTGGGCGTGTCGATGAACGGTTCGCCGGCGTGGCCGGGCCGCGCCCAGGGCGCCGGCAGCCCATAGGCCGCGACATGGTCGCGACGCAGCGTGTCGTTCATGATGATGATGACGTTCATCGCTCCCCACTTTCCGCGCGTCGCGCCGCTGCCGGTCATTGCCCCCTGTCGATGGACCACGCTCAGCCGCCGCAGTATAGCGCGCACGGCGGGCGCGCTGGGTCTCCTGGATGCCGGCCTTCGCTGGCATGACGGATGCTTCTCGCCTGTCACGCCGGCGCAAGTCGGGGTCCAGTGCAGCAGCAGGGCAAGCCGTGCCGCCGGGCTGCGGGCGTGTGCCGTCACGGCAGGTGGCGGATGACTGACGACGGGCCGGCTAACCGACCTCAGCCGGCCGGGTCCGGCGCCAGCACCTTCGCCACCGCCTGTCCCGTGGCCCAGGCGGTGGCGAAGGCAGCCTCACCGAGGGCTGGTCGGGCGCCAGTGATCGCGCCTGACCGGTCGCCCAGCCGCGACACGGATAGACAGCAGAATGCGATAATCATCGCGTGATGAGCGCGTCTCGCTCTTGACAAGTAGTGTATAGTGACGCTGTGGATTGGCCGCGCGTAGACGTTTACTGTGGTGGGATGGCGGCGTGGCGTGCGCAGGAGGCGTGCTGCTGGGCGGCCGAAGGAGCGGAGGCTCAATGGCGACGACACGACGGGCGCATGGGATGCGCCGCCGGGCCGGCATGGCGTGCCTGATCGGGCTGATGACGCTGTCGATGCTGCTGACCGTGCAGCCACCGCCCATCAGCGGCGCACTGGACTACAGCGCCGCCGACCAACTGCTGGCGGCCTCGGCCTGGCCGACGATCGGCCGCAACTACAAGCACCAGGGCTGGTCGCCCTATGCCGGCCCGGCCAACCCGCAGACGCGCGGCCTGGCGCTGATCCAGAAGAGCGACGGCGCCAATCCCAACAAGGAGTACGGCACCTACCTGCGCAGCGCCTACATGGGCGAGAACGGCTCGCTCATCGTGAGCGGCGGCATGACCGGTTTCTTCGAGGTGCGCTGGGATGCCGGTCAACTCCGCCGTGTCGACGAGTTCTACACCTGCTGCGGCGGCGAGACCTGGGTCGAGGACGTCACTATCGGCCGCGACAACGCCGTCTACGTCATGAATGAGGGCGGCTACATCCGCAAGGTCGTCAAGGTCGGCAGTGGCGCCGCCGCCCACTGGACCGATAACCCGGCCGACTGCACTCCCCAACCCCAGGCCGGCTGCGGCTGGCGCCGCTTCCACGGCTTCCTGCACGCACCGCCGTCCCTCTATCCGACCGATCTCGCGTCGACCGGCGTGGCCGTGCTGATCATCTCGCCCGATGGCTACATCGCCGCGCTCGACTCGGGCGACGGCGCCGAGCTGTGGCGCTACCACTACACACCCGGCGCGGGCAATAAGGAGAGCGTGCGCGAGAAGGGGTTCACCTGGAGCGACCAGGGCACGATCTACTTCGCCTGGGGTGCGACGCTGTTCCTGATCAACCCCGACGGCACGCCGGTGCTCAACCCCGACACGACCCCGCGCCGCATCGGGCTGGGAGCATTGATCACGTCCGGCCCGGTGCTGGCCGACGACGGCCGCCTCTACCTGACGGGCGCTGGCGTCTTTATCCAGGTCAATCCGGCCACCGGCGAAGTGCGCCGCTTCAACATGGGCAGCTCGTCGCTCGACAGCACCTATTACCCGCGCACGGCCAAGGAGCGCTGGCCGGCGCTCAGCCCGAGCGGCGACACCGTCTACTACACCGCCAGCAATGGCGTCCTCTACGCGATGCCCACCACCTGGCAGCCGGGCGTACCCTGGCAGCCGCGCTGGGTCTTCCGCTATGACGGCCCCGCCGGCGACTTCGACGGGATCAAGAGTGATCCCCTGGTCGACGGGGATGGCAAGATCTACTTTTACGGCGCCGACCAGCACCTCTACCAGATCGAGCCGGACGGCACGCGCGGCTGGCCCGGACGCAATGGCAAGTTTGGCGTCAGCACCGCCACCGACCGCTTCTATCCCGGCACCCAACTCGTGCTCGACAGTGACGGCACGATCTACGTCGCCAGCACTGGCAGCAGCCGCCACGTCGTCTGGGCCGTCAACTCGGGCAGTGGCGCGCCAGCGACCGCCACGCCCACGCCCGGCGGTGGGGCGCCAACGGCCACACCGACGCGCACGCCGACGCGCACGCCGACGCCGGCGCCGGGCGCCGGTCCGACCGTGACGATCAGAAAGCCGGACAACGGCACGACGCTGCCACCCTACGGCGGCTTCCAGATCGACGCCAGTGCCAGCGACTCGGCCGGTATCACCGCTATCCGCATCTATGGCGACAGCGTCCTGCTCAAGACCTGCACCTCCACGACGACCTGCGTCGTCTGGTGGAATCCGCCGGCCGGCGCCCACATCGTTGAGGTGACGGCGACCAATCCGGCCGGGCAGTCAGACAGCGCCAGCGCCACCGTCACCCGCTAGCGCCAGCCTGCCGCGCCGGCTCACTCGGCCAGCGCGGGCGCCGGCGGCTGGCGGACCACGCGCACCGGCGACACGAGCAGCCAGCCGCCCAGCAGCGCGCCGGCGAGCGCGGCGCCGACGCTCAGGATCTGCATTCCGGCGGTCACGCGCCCGAGCAATCCGCCGGTGTCACCGCCTGACGGAGGCTGACCTGATTGACCTGGGCGATGGTGTAGGCGCCGTCGCCGACCATTTGCTGGGCAATGAGCAGCAGTGCCGCAACCGGCGAGGCATCGCCCGCCAGTGGTAGGAAGAACAGGCTCAGCCCCATCAGCGCGGTGCCGCCGTCATCCCCTCACCTCCTCGGCGTGGCAGTGGGTGCGGCACGCGCTTCGCATCACGAGTATGATGTGCCCGGCGGAGCCACGCCGCGTGCCTGAGGCGACGTAACTGCGTCGGTCCCTGGCATGCAATTGCCTCGGTCAGTCAGGCCATGGAACGGCGGAATCGTCGCGGCGCTCTCGCGGGCGCACTCGAAAGGACTGGATTGATGTCGGTAGTGTTCCGTCCGCGGCTGATCGGCCTGCTTGTGCTGCTGTGCTTGCTGCTCGCCACCGGACCGACCCAGGCCGCGATCGGCCTGATCGACCCGCGCTCGCCGGTGTCGGCGGTCCTCGCCAAGCCGGAGTTGGACCGCATCAAGGGTCTGCAGGAGGTCGCCTACCCCGGCTTCGTCAGCCCCCTCAGTCCCGACGAGAGTACCGTGCTGGCCACGCTTGGCCGACAGGTCGTGCTGCTGGAGCCGGCCAGCGGCGCCATGCGCTCGGTCGATCTGAGCGCGCTCGGCACCGTTCAGCGGCTCACCAACCTGGCCTGGCGCGGACCGAATCGCCTCGTGTATCTCGGCGTCGATACGGCTCGGCGGGCGGCCGTGCTGGTAGCGATCGATCGCGCGACCGGCGCGGCCACGGCGACTCCGGTCTCGCTGCCGGGCGCGCCGGTGCCCGGCCTGCCGGCGCTGTCGCCCGACGGTAGCCGGGTGCTGGTCGCCGTCACCGCCGGCAACAGCCCGGCGGCGGCGCCGGCGGATGCGTTCGCCTCGCCGTTCACGCTGGAAGCGCGCCTCGGCCTCGGCCGGTCACGCGGCTTCGACGGTGAGGAGGCGACCCTGCGCGCCGCCGCCGACTCGGTCACGCTCCTGCTGGTCGACGTGCCGAGCGGCCAGGCGAGCGCGCTGATGACGCTGCCGCCTGGTAGCGGCATTCAATCGCTGGCCTGGTCGGACGATGGCCACCGGCTGGCGCTGTCTCGCTTCACCATTCCCGAGGACACGCTGGTCTCACCCCTGAAGTCGATCGTCAACCTGGAGACGCAGGGCGCGCTGCCGCCCGACCGCAATCCGTTCCTGCAGAGCAACCTCGTCGACGTCTTCACGGTTGGCGGCGAGGCGCGTCAGGCGTTGCTGCGCGCGACGGATACCGGCGAGTTGTTCAGCCTGCTGGCCTGGAACCGCGACGGCAGCGTGCTGATGGCGCGCACGGATGCACCGACGCGGCTGACCGGCCGCGCCCACCCGATCTATCTCATTCCGGAGCGTGCCACCTACCGCGCGTTCGCCGCCGACGGCAAGCCGCTGGGCACGATCGCCCATGCCGACCTGGAGGCGCCGGTCGGCTCCCTGACGGTCCTGCCTGGCGACGAAGCGATCGTCAACACGGCCGTCGGCTCGGACGGCGCGGTGGTGCTGGTCAACCGCGCCAGCGGCGCGGTGCAGCGGCTGCCGCTGCCGGCTGGCCTGTCGACCAACCTGCGCATCGCCGCTGGCGCACGCCAGATCTATTTTCTCCACACGTCGTTCACGCGTCTGCCGGAGTTGTACCGCGCCAATCTCGACGGCAGTGCCCTGGCCGCGCTGACCTTCGTCAATGCCGACCGCGCCGCGCTCAATCAGGTGCGAGCCGACGAGGTGAGCTTCACGCTGGCGAACGGCCAGACGCGCGCCGGTTACCTGATCCAGCCGGCCGCCGCGGCTTTCCCGCCCCAGAGCGCGCCGATCGTCGTCTGGCAGGAGGGCGGCCCGATGAGCATCGTCCTCAACGCCTACGGCGCCAACGTCGAGGGGCCTTTCAATCTGCTGCCGAACTTCGGCATTGGCGTGCTGTTCCTGCCGCTCGACGGGCGCTACGGCTTCGGCGTCGACCGCTTCCGCCATCTCTACAATGGCGACAACTTCGGCAAGGTCGATATCGATGCCCAGGTCGAGATCGTCGGCCAGATGGTTGAGCGTGGCTGGACGGCGCCCGGCAAGGTCGGCATCAGCGGCTGCTCGTACGGTGGCTACTTTGCCGCTCAGAGCATCGCCCGCCATCCCACGGTCTATGCGGCCGCCAACCCACAGTGCTCGCTGCTCGACCTGGTCAACGAGTGGCAGTTTGGCGACCGCAGCCCACTGGTGTCCTTCATCATGGGCGGCCCGCCGACGACGCGCCTCGCCGCCTACGAAGCCGCATCGCCGGTGTTCAACCTCGGCCAGGCCCGGCCGGCAACACTCATCTTCCACGGCACGCGCGACTTCCTACCCATCGACCTGGTCGCCACGCTGCACGACCAACTGCAAGGTAACGGCGCCGCCGTCAACATGCTCGCCTTCGTCAACGAGGGTCACGGCCTGGCCCAACCCAACAGCGGCCTGATGGCCGCGCAGTTGCAGGTGCAGTGGTTCCGGCAGTACCTGAAGTAGCCAGTCGTCAGTAGTAACCAGCCGTCAGTCGCCAGCGACCGTCTTGATCACTGGCTACTGACGACTGGCGATTGACTACTGCATCGTCAGCGCCAGGATCGCCTTGTGCATGTGCAGGCGGTTCTCGGCCTGGTCGAAGATGACTGAGCGCGGGCCGTCGGCGACCTCGGCGCTGGCCTCCTCGCCGCGGTGCATCGGCAGGCAGTGCAGGAAGAGCGCATTCGGGCAGGCGCGCGCCATCAGCGCTTCGGTCACCTGGTAGGGGGCGAGCGCGGCGCGGCGCTCTGGGCCATCCTCTTCGCCCATGGAGGCGACAACATCCGTGTAGACGGCATCGGCCTCGGCGACCGCCTCGATCGGATCGTCGCTCAGCAGCAGGCGGCTGCCGGAGCGCCGGGCCAGCCCCTTGGCGACGGCGACGACCTCGGCGTGGGCGCTGTAGGTCGGCGGTGTGGCAACGCGCAGGTGGAGGCCAACGGTGGCGCCGGCCAGGAGCAGTGAGTGCAGCATGTTGTTGCCGGCGCCAACGTAAGCCAGCGTCCGGCCCTCCAGGCGGCCGAACTTCTCGGTCAGCGTCAGCAGGTCGGCCAGCGCCTGAGTGGGGTGATACATATCCGATAAGCCGTTGTAGACCGGCACGCTGGCGTGCCGGGCCAGCCGCGCCACGTCGTCGTGGGCGAAGACGCGGGCCATGATTGCGTCGCAGTAGCGGCTGAGGACTTCGGCCGTATCTTCGATCGTTTCGCCACGGTTGAGTTGCAGGTCGTTCGGCCCCAGGTACAGCGCGTGGCCACCCAGGTGGGTCATGCCGACCTCGAAGGCGACGCGGGTGCGGGTAGACGGCTTCTGGAAGATCATGCCGAGCGTCTTGCCGGCCAGGTAGGCGTGCGGCTCGCCGCGGCGCAGCTTCAGCTTCAGGTCGCGCGCCGTCTCGATCAGCCCCTGGATCTCCTCGCGGTGCAGATCGGTGTCGACGACAAT
>JADLAZ010000188.1 GCA_020849725.1 Chloroflexota bacterium | reverse complement strand
TCTGGCTCAACCATTTCGTCGCGCTCACGTAGCCGAACAGGCCCGGCACGATCAGGCGCGCCGGAAACCCGTGGTTGGCCGGCAGCGGTTCGCCGTTCATGGCGAGGGCCACCATCGGCTCCCGGTCGTCGGCGATGGCGTGGGCGAACGGGAAGCCGACCGTGAAACCGTCGACCGCTCGGCCGACCACCTGGGTCGCCTCGGGCCGCACCCCGACCGTCTGGAACAGCGCCTTGAGCCGCACGCCCTTCCACAGCGCATTGCCCACGAGTTCGCCACCGACCTCGTTGCTGACGCACGCGATCGTCACGTACTGCTCGATGAGCGGCATGGCCAGCAGGTCGGCGTAGGACAGCGCGATGGGGTGCTGGACCAGCCCGTCGACGGTCAGCGACCAGCTCGCCACGTCCGGCCGAGGCACGAGCAGCGTCGTGTCGATGCGGTAGAACTGAGCCGTTGGCGTCACCAGCGGGCTGATGCCCTCCACGTTGAGGACGGCCGCTGCCGGTGGCGCAGGCGCGCGCACCATGGCGTCGGGGATCGTGCGCGGCGTCGATGTGGCGCCGAGGCCTCCGCGATCCAGCAGCGCACGCCCCAACGCCCCTCCCCCCGCGGCCAGCGCCATGACGCCGATGGACGTGCCGATGAAGCGACGCCGGCCCCACGCCGGCATCTCGGCGAGCGGCGGGTGGCCTCGTTCTCGCGCCAGCCGGAGCAGCGCGTCGAGCGTCCACGCGGCAACGACCACGGCGACGAAGGCGACCGCCAGGGTCGTGATCGGTTCGGTCAGCGGCTCGCTCAGCGCGGCCGCCAGGATGACGACGCCGAACGCTCCGAAGCCCACCAGCCCGGCCTGCGGCCGCCGCCGCGCGACGATCCCCACCAGCGCGGCCAACCCCAGCGCAACGATCGCTATGAACAGGTTCAGCACCAGCTTGTCGGCGGTGCCGAACAGGTCGACCACGATCTGCTTGGCGCCCGGCGGCTGGAGAGAGATGACGAGGTCGCCGACCGCGATGATCGGGCTGGCGGCACCGGGCAGCAACCCCGCCAGCAGTTCGGCGACGCCCAGGCCGGCAGCACCCGCGGCCACCCCGGCGAGGGCAGCCTGCCGCGCCGTCAGGGGTGACTCGTCAGTCGCGTTGGCCTTCACGGCGTCAGGTACGGACATGGTCACTCGATCCCGATCCTACGCTCGTAGAATCGATCGCGTGACGGACCCCATCGACCTGCGCTCCGACACGGTCACGCGGCCGTCGCCCGGAATGCGCCGCGCAATGGCCGATGCCGAGGTCGGCGACGACCAGTACGGGGAGGATCCGTCGGTCAACGCTCTCCAGGAACGGGTCGGCCAGATGCTTGGCACCGAGGCCGCGCTGTTCATGCCGAGCGGCACGATGACCAACCAGGTCGCGCTGCGCACGCTGACGCGCCCCGGCGACGACGTGCTGGTGCCGTGGGAGGCGCACGTCGTGCTGCACGAGACCGGTGGCGGTGGGGCGAACGCCGGGGTCCAGTTCTCCCCCATCGGCTCCGGCGGTACCTTCGACGCCGATGCAGTCCGCGCCGCGGTCAAGCCGCGCGGCCACATCGTGTACCCGCCGACGACCCTGCTGGTGATCGAGAACTCGCACAACCGCGGCGGCGGCATCGTGTTCCCGGCGAACCTGCAGGCCGATGCGCTCGCGGTCGCGCGCGACGCCGGGCTGCGAACCTACCTCGACGGGGCGCGGCTGTTCAACGCGGCCGTCGCCTCCGGCCGGTCGCCGGCGGTGCTCGCCGATGGCTTCGACCTCGTGGGCATGTCGCTGTCGAAGGGCCTCGGATGCCCGGTCGGTTCCATGCTGGCCGGGTCACGCGAGCTGATCGACGTGGCCCGCCGCTACCGTCGCATGGCCGGAGGCGCATTGCGCCAGGCCGGCATCCTGGCCGCCGCGGGAACATGGGCGCTGGACCACAACGTCGAGCGCCTGGCCGATGATCACGCCAACGCCCGGCTGCTGGCCACCGAGCTCCTGCGCGGCGACGACGTGACGCTCGACCTCGACACGGTCCAGACCAACATCGTCGTCTTCTCGCTCGTCGAGCGGCGCGGCGTGCCGGACGCGTCCACGTTCGTTGCCCGCTGCCGCGAACGCGGTGTCCTGCTCAACGCCTTCGGTCCGCGCGTCGTCCGCGCGGTCACGCACCTCGACGTCACCGCCGAGCAATGCCGCTCCGCCGTGAGCGTCATGCGCGCAGTGGCCGACGGCCGGTAGCGTCAGACCTGTTCGATCGGTTCGACCTTGACGGCAGGATCCAGTTTGAGCGACGCGGAGTTGATGCAGTAGCGCAGCCCGGTTGGCTGATCGCGCGCGTCGTCGAAGATGTGGCCCAGGTGGCCGCCGCAGCGCGAGCAGTGCACCTCGGTGCGGCTCATGAAGAAGGAGCGGTCGGTCTCGGATTCGACCGCATCGGGGTTCATCGGCTGGTAGAACGACGGCCAGCCGGAGCCGGACTCGAACTTGGTGCTGGCATCGAATAGCTCGTTGCCACATCCGGCGCAGCGGTAGACGCCGGGCGAGTGCTCGTCGACGTAGGCGCCGGTGAAGGGCCGCTCGGTGTCCTTCTGGCGCAGGATGCGGTACTGGTCGGGAGTCAGTTCCGAGCGCCATTCGGCCTCGGACTTGACGATCTTGTCGGTTGTCATGTCCCTACTGTACGCGGCCCGCCACACGGCCGCCGGATATGCTTCCGATCGTGAGCGCGCACCGAATCCTGCTGTCGCCCGGCGCGTCCGGCAACTCCGCACAGCTGGCTCCGCACGCCGCCGCGCTGGAAGCCAGGGGCTTTGACGTGACCGTCGTCAGCCTCCCGCACGGCAAGGCCGAGCGGGCGGTGCCGGCATATCGGGCCGCCCTCGGCGACGAAGGTGCTGGTGCGGTGATTGGCGGGCAGTCGTTCGGTGGCCGGGTCGCGTCGCTGCTGGCCGCCGAGGCAACGACCGCGGCGCTCGTCTGCTTCAGCTACCC
>JADLAZ010000187.1 GCA_020849725.1 Chloroflexota bacterium | reverse complement strand
GTCGTCGACGCGGGCCTCGGCGTCATCGGTGAACTCGCTGAAGTCGTAGAAATAGAGTTGCAGCAGGTTCGCGAGCCGGTCGTGGTCGGCCGGCGTGGCCCGCGTCAGTGTTACGGTCGGTGGCGGCGGCCGGCGGCGCATGGCGCTATGGCTCCAGGTTCAGCCAGGCCAGATCCGCCGGCGCGAGTGTAATGTCGAGCGCCCCGAGGCAGTCGTCCAGCTCGGCGCGGCTGCGCGGCCCGATGAGCGCGAAGGTGGGGAAGGGCTGGCACAGCACCCAGGCCAGCGCCACTTGGGTCGGCGTGCAGCCGAGGCGCGCCGCTAACGCTCGGACGCGCTCCAGGCGCTGCCAGTTGTCGGCGGTGTAGTAGACGCGCACCATCTCCTCGTCGTCGGGCTGGTCCGGCGCGAAGCGACCGGAGAAGAAGCCGCGCGCCTGTGACGACCAGCACAGCGCCGGGAACTGATGAAACCGGTGCCAGGCCAGCGCCGCCGCGTCGCCGGCGATCGTCACGCAGCCCGGCCACATCGGCTCCCGCGGCACAGCCAGCGCCAGGTTGGGGCTACTGGCGGCGAAGCCGACCAGCCCCCGGCTGGTGGCGTAAATATTGGCCTCGGTGGTGCGCTCCGTACTCCAGTTCGATGCGCCGAAGGCCCGGATGCGGCCCTCGCGCACGTGGCGCGTCAAGCACTCGATCAGCGAGGCGACCGAGACACTCTCGTCATCCCGATGCAACAGGTACAGATCGATGCTGGTGATGCGCAGGCGCGCCAGGCTGTCGGTCAGGTCCCGGTCGATGTGGGCCGGCGTTACCCGGCGTGGCTCGTCCGGCGGATAGGGGTGCGCGCCCTTGGTGATGACGGTCAGGCCGGCGCGTTGGCCGGTGGCGGCCAGCCAGTCGCCCAGGCAGCGCTCGCTCGCGCCGCGGCCGTAGCCGTGGGCGGTGTCGATAGTCGTGCCGCCAGCGGCGACGAACCGGTCGAGCAAGTCCTCCGTCAGGTCCTTGTCGTCGTTGCTGAAGAAGAGGCTGCCGAGGATCAGGCGTGAGACGCGATCGCCGACCCCGGCGATCGACCCGTAGCTCATCATGGGCGGTGGCTCCTTCAGGCGAGCGTCAGCGGGTACGGCGACAGGTTCTCGACGCCGGTATCGGTGATGAGAAAGGCGTTCTCCAGTCGAATGCCGGCGTTCAGCTCCGGTCCGTAGCCGCCCGGCTCGCAGGTGACGACGCAGCCGGCCTGCAACAGCCCGCCGCGGTCGCGGTTGATGTCCGGCATCTCGTGGACGTGGACGCCGATGCCGTGGCCGCCGTGCGTCACCAGCCCGCTAGCGCGCAGGTAGGGATGCTCCCTCAGCCGGCCGTCCAGCCAGCGCCAGACGTCCGCACCGTCGACGCCGGGCCGGAGCTGCTGCTCGACTGAGGCCAGCACCTCAGCGACGTGGGCATAGACCGAGCGCTGAATGTCGCTCGGTTCGCCGACAGCGAACGTGCGGGCCAGGTCCGACCAGTAGCCGCGATAGCTGACACCCGAGTCGATGATGTACAGCTCGCCAGCGCCGATGGTCCGGTCGCGCGCCGGCCCACCGAACGCGGCCGAGCGGTAGTCGCCGCCGAGGCGCACGACCTCGCCCGCCGCCAGCGTGGCGGCTCGCTGCGCGGCCGAGAGCACCTCCAACTCGTTGACGCCGGGTGCGATCGTCGCCTCGGCGGCGGTGTAGGCGGCCAGGTTTACCCGGTTGACGGCGCGCAGTAGGGCAACCTCGTCCGGCTCCTTGCGCTGCTGCTGCGCGACCAGCAGGCCGTCGATCGGCTGCCACGCGTCCGGCGCCAGCGTTCGGGCGACCACCTCGCCCAGGGCATGGGGCAGCGCCTCGGTCTGCCAGCCCAGGCGACGCGGCGCGGTCCGACCGCTCAGACGCGGCTCCAACACGGCCGCCAGGCACGTCACCGGGTCGGGGTTGAGCGTGTAGAGGGTGTTGGTAGGATAGGTCAGCCGCTCGTCGACCAGCGCCGGTCCCTCGTCAGTCGGGCCGACGAGCAGGCTGTCGCCGGCGGTCAGGTAGAGTGCGAGTGGAAACGTGTCGGGCAGCAGACCGGTCAGGTAGTAGACGTCGCGCGGGTCGCTGATGATGGCCGCGTCCACGTTGGCCTGCGCCAGCGCAGTACGGAAGCGCTCCTGGCGGGTCTGGCAGCCGGCCTCGGTCAGCATGGCGTCCCTTCCTCTCGTCCCACGATGGCGAAGCCGCGTCCGTGGTTCAGGACTCGGCCCGAAGCTGCGGCAGCAGCGCCGCCAGGCCCTGCACGGCGGCGTCCAGGTCGGCCGCGTCATTATAGCCCTGGAACGAGAGTCGGATGGCATGGCGGCCACCCCAATTGATGATCGGCGCTTCGACCTGATGCTCGTCGTACAGCCGCTGCTTCAGCCGGCCGAGGTCGACCGGCGGCAGCGGCAGCGTCACCATCTGGCCGAACCACGCCGTCGAATCAGGCGACAGCGGTGGCAGGCCGGTAAGGTCGGCGACGCGCCGGCGGGCCTGCCGCGCCAACTCGTGGCAGCGCGCCCGGGCGGCGTCCCAGTCGTGGTCGCGCTGAAAGGCAATCGCCGCCGGCACCGTCAGGAAGGCGCACAGGTCGCGCGTGCCCTGCCAGGTGTGGCACTCCTGATAGCTCGCGCCCGGTCGCCAACCATGGCTGACCGTCATTGGCGCCACGCTCGGCTGGAGGCCGGGCCGCACCCAGAGGAAGGCCGAGCCGCGTGGCGCGCACAGCCACTTGTGACAGTTGCCGGCGTAGGCATCGGCGTCGAGCGCCGCCAGGTCGAGCGGCAGGTGGCCGGGCACGTGGGCGCCGTCGATGATCGTCAGGATGCCGGCCTGGCGCGCCCTCCTGCAGATGGCCGCGACCGGCAGGGTCAGTGCCGTCGGCGAGGTGATGTGGCTGAGGAAGATGACCCGCGTGCGGGGTGTGACACCGGCCCAGAAAGCGTCGACGATGGTGTCGGAGGTTTCCACCGGCACCGGAATCGGGTGGCGGAGATACCGTGCGCCAGTGCGCTCGCAGACGTAGTTCCAGGTGGCGTCGAGCGCGCCGTACTCGTGGTCGGTGCCGAGGATCTCGTCGCCGGGTTGGAGTGATAGCCCGCGAATGACCATGTTCAGGCCGGCGGTGGTGTTCGGGACGAAGAGCAGATCGTCGGCCGGGCAATGCAGATAGGTTGCCAGCACGCCGCGCGCCTCGGCCAGCCGGTCGTCGGCCTCGCGCCCGATGAAGCGGACTGGCTGTGCCTCCACCTCGCGCTGCAGGCGTTGGTACTCGTCGAACACCGGCCGCGGCACCGCGCCGAACGAGCCGTGATTGAGGAAGTGGAGGCCCGGCTCGAGCAGGAACAGGTCACGCAGC
>JADLAZ010000186.1 GCA_020849725.1 Chloroflexota bacterium | reverse complement strand
ATTTCGTCTTCCTTCCAGGTGGGTGCTTGCGACCTCGCCAGACGGCGTCAACGGCCCCAATCCAGCGGCAGCGTCGTGCCGCCTTCGCCCATGCGCCGGTTGGTTTCATCCCAGGGTGTCGGCGCGTGACCTGAGAGCACGCTGGCAAAGTGCTGATAAGGCAACAGCGGCAGATTGAGCGCTGAAGGATGCTCGGTGCCGAAGTAAATTCGATACACGCCGCCGGGCAGTGTGCGCTGCTGCGGTGCCGTCAAGCGGCACGGCTCGCTGACGAACGGCGGCGTGCCTTCGGCCGGGCAGACGCTGTCCGGGCTTTGCGTCGTCAACGCCAACCGCAGCCGGTGGCCCGGGCGCAGACCCCATTGCCGCGAGGCGAGGAAGAGGTCGAAGCGTTGCACCTGCCCAGGCTGAAGGTAGTCGTCGCGCAGCAGCTCGGGCCAGGGCCAGATGATCGTGCCGGCACTGTCGCGCCACGAGCGTTCGGGGTCCAGCTTGCTCTGGCTGCCCAGTAGCGCGCCTATGCTGATCCGTTGCTCGCGGCCATCCGGCGCCATGTCGTAGAGATTGGCGATGAGCTCCAGATTGGTGTTGCTGCTGGACGCATAAACCGTGGCGCTGATCGGCCCGGCCAGCGTGGCGCCCTTCGCAAACGGTGGCGTGGTGAAGGTGATGCGGCCATCAGCGGGTTCCGGGCTGCCCCAGACCAGGCGCATGCTGCCTTCATGGTCGATAGCGGCGGAGGCCAACGCACCATCGGGACCGAAATGCCAGATCTCGGCCTTCGGCACGACCGGATAGCCGGCCAGATTGATCCAGCAGTTGGAGCCCTCTTCGAACACGTGCATCGGCGTGGCGGTCTTGCCGATGCCGGTGTCCACGCCCTTCAGCCAGGTCTCCACCCATTGCAGGTAGACGCCGAGGTCCAGCCCCTGGCCATGGCCCCAGTCGCCCACGATGATCTGCCAGCGCGAATCGGTGTGCGCAAGGTCCATCGGTGCGTCGACCGAGCGGCCGGCGGCCGCGTTCTGCATCGCGACATAGGCATGGACGCCGCCGATCTCGTTGATGTCGGACCAGCCCGTCCACAACAGCACCGGCACGCCATTGGCGACGATGTCGGCCGCGCGCGAGAGCGGCAGGCGATCTTGCCAGTAACCATCGTAGGCTTCCGGGCCGCCGGCCATCACGCCCTTGAGGAAATCGCCAAAGTAGCCGGTGACCGAGGGTTGTTCACCCATCATCGCGCCCGCGCGTGGTGCATAGGCGCTGAGTGCTGCGTTGGGCAGGCCATTGCTGGTCCAGACCTGCCGATGCTGCATGTCCAGGCCGATGCACGAGGAGACGACGACCTTCAGCGGCGAGCCGGGGCCGACGGCAGTCGCCGTGGCCAGCGCGGTTGCGGCCGGATACGAACAACCCACCATCGCGACCCGGCCGTCCGACCCGTCGAGCGCGGCGGCCCAGGCCACCACTGCGGCGCCGTCGCGGCCGTCCTGTGAGGTGAATTGCTGCAAGATGCCGGTGGAGCCGCCGGTGCCGCGCGGCCTTGCCACGGCGTAGATGTAGCCCCGCTCCACGAAGTAGGGAATGGGGCCGACCGGCTGGCCCAGCGCGACGTAAGGCGTGAACTCGATGATGACCGGGAACGGCCCCGCCGCGCGCGCGCCGCTGCGGGTGTCGACCGGATAGGCAACGGTCGCGGCCAGCCGCGTTCCGTCCGGCAGCGCAATGCTCGTCTCATGCGCTGCGCTGGCCGCATAACGGGCCGGCGGCGGCTGCCAGCGGCCGCCGGGATACGCGGTGGTGGCGATGGCTATGGAGGTGGAGGGCGGTGTCGGTGGCGTGGAGGGTTTGGACATGGTCTGCGCATGTGTCACGATCAGGGTTTTCATCGGCCCTCCTGTGACAAGGAACGGGGGGTCGTCAATGGGCGCCGCTCGTCACTCGCGCAGCAGAAAGGCGCCATCGACGACCAGGTCGGCGCCGGTCGTGTAGCTGGACAGGTCCGAAAGCAGGAACGCCGCCACCCGCGCGATCTCCTCAGATTCGCCCAGTCGTCGCATCGGGATGCGCGCTTCGAGCCGGTCGGTGACCGCCTTCTGGCCCTCTGCCATGGTCAGCGGCGTGCGGATCACCCCCGGTGACAGCGAGTTGATGCGGATGCCCTGGTCCGCGTAGTCGAAGGCAGTGGCCTTAGTCAGCCCGATCAGCGCGTGCTTGGCGGCAACGTAGGCCGGAAACTGCTTGAGGATGGTGTGCGCCTCGACTGAAGCGATGTTGACGATCGATCCGCCGCCGGCCTTCAGCATCGCGTCGATCTCGGCCATCATCGACCAGGCCACGCCGTCGAGGTTGATGCCCATAACCCGGCGCCAATTCTCCGCGCCGGTCTGGTGCAACAGCCCCTGCGCGCCGGCGATGCCTGCATTGTTGACGGCCAGGTGCAGCGCACCGAAACGCGCCACCGTGTCGGCGACCGCCTTGACCACCTGCGTCTGCTCGGACACGTCACTGCGCAACCCCAGCACGCTGCCCGGGCGCCGCGCCTCCAGCGCAACCACCGTCTCATCCAGGTCCTGCTGGCCGCGCGCGGTGATCGTCACGTTGGCACCGCAGTCCACCAGGACCTCGGCGAT
>JADLAZ010000185.1 GCA_020849725.1 Chloroflexota bacterium | reverse complement strand
TCACGCCCGGCAGGGCCGCGACGCCGTCGCCGAGCGTGCGGGCGCAGTCGGCGCAGTCCATGCCGGCGATCGGCAGCGTGCGGTGGATGTAGCGTCGCGCCAGGCCGGCGGCGTGCTGCCGGGCCGCGGCCGTAATCGTCTCGACCGGCGTGGCCGGTGGGACGTGGACGATCAGCCGGTCGCCCGTCGCCGACGGGTGCGCGTCGAGCGCGGTTCCACTCGCTACCAGCGCCGTGCCCAGGCGGTCGCCGCACCCGGCGCAGCCATCGGCCTCGGGCAACAGCGTTGCCAGCGGCAGGGAGATCGTTCTCGTCATGCCTGGCTCCTATGATCGTCGTGGCCGCCGCGGCCGTGGGCAACATGCTCCATCCCCTGCCGGTAGAGCGCCAGAACGTGGGCGTCATCCAGCGCGTAGTAGACGACGCGACCGTCGCGCCGCGGCCGCACCAGCCCCAGCCGCCGCAGCAACTGCAACTGATGCGACACGGCCGAGTGGCTCAAGCCGACCCCTTCCGCCAGTTCCCCGACGCTCATCTCGCTCGCCGCCAGCGCGGCAATCAAGCGCAGCCGCGTCGGGTCAGCCAGTGCGGCGAAAAGGTCTGCCAGCGCGGTGATCTCCGACTGGGCCGGCAACGACGAGCGATCGGCGGCGGCAGCGCCGAGCGACGGTGCGACCGCTGTCGCATGCTGTGTGTCAATCTGGAGCGCAATCATCTGCACATCTCCTCATATGAGCATCCGTGCATATATTACAGCCGCAGGTGTCACTGCGCAAGGTGCTGGAGCTACGTCGCCTCCACCGGCGCACGCCATTCCATCGCCACCATCATTGCTCAGGCGAGGTCTTTGGCCTTGATCGTCGCCCGTCCGGCCGCACGCTCCTCATCGATGAACGACCCGCCGGGATACGGATAAGCTGGATAGTCCGTGGGCTTGACGTTGTGCTTACCAACCCGCTCAACCACGGTGATTCGAAAGACACTCGTCAGGTCGACGTCGCTTTCCGGTATGTGTCGGTAGTCGACGCCGACCGTCAGGTGTGGCGCGTACTTGGCCATCAGCCCGTCGAGCACGCGCCGCTTCTCGGCCGGCGCAGTCACGACATCCGCCTGACCGTACAGCACCACGCTGGCGTACTCCGTGCTGAAGTCGAACGGCGTGTCGGCTGGGAGCAGGCGCCCCACCTCGCTGACGCTGAAGCAGGCCGTGTGCGGACCGGCGTCCAGCACCGCGCGCAGTTTGCCGACGGCGGCAGCATGCATGTACACCGTCGCGCCGTCGTACCAGAACAAGCTCGTGGTGATGAGCGGCTGCCCGTCCCAGACCACGGCCAGGTGCCCGACCGGCGCCAGCGCGAGCAGGCGGTCCTGCCACTCTACTTCGTCGAGCCGGCGGTCCTTGCGCCGCACCTGGGTCAGGGGCCGGTTCAGGTAGTTTCTAGACGACATTATAGCTCCAATCACTAACGGCGTCATTCAGCGGCAGCCGTTGTGGAGAGCTTCGCCCATGGCGCGCGCGAACTCAAGAGCAGCCCGCATCGTCCTGGCGAACGTGACCACCGCGTCGATCGTGTCGAGCAGCACCCCGCTGTCAGGTCAGCGTGAGGCAAATCTCTCTACCCTGGCGCAGCGACACGTACACGGAGTCGACTATCTGCTGCAGCGCGACGATCTCCCGACCGGCGACCGGCGCTGGGCCGCCCGACCCGACCGCTGTCAGGAAGGCGCTCATCAGGCCGGTCATACCGGTGGGGGCCGGTGGCAGCGTGCCGGCCGGCGGGGTCAGGTCGACCCAGGCGTCGCCGGTATCGCGCCACACGCGCAGCGGCAGCAGCGAAGCTGTCCCGCGCTCGGTCAGCAACTCATAGCCGCTGGGCCGCTCGGCGGGACGCGCCAGGAAGTTGGCCTCGACCGTCAGCACCGCACCGCCGGCCAGCCGCAGCCAGGCATGGCCGACGTCCTCGATCTCCGGCGGCACGGCGTCGACGCGCTGCAGGCCGCCGGCCATCGGCACGGTGGCCACGCCGAGCCGGTTCAGTCGCTGCCAGCCAGCGGCGGTGACGCTCAGCACCGCCGGGTAGTCGAGCAGCCAGAGCGCGAGGTCGAGGTTGTGGATGGTGGCGTGGTTGAGGACACCGCCACCGCCGGCCGGCCAGGGCCGGTTGACCGGCAGGCTGCGCACCTCGTTGCCCCAGGTGCGGATGCTGAGCACTGCGCCCAGCTCGCCGCCGGCCAGGAGCGACCGCAGGTGGGCCGCCTCGGGCCGGGTGCGGGATTGGAAGCAGATGCTCAGCAGGCGGCCGGCGCGCTCGGCAGCGGCGACCATCGCCCGCGCCTCGGTGGCATCGCGGGCGATCGGCTTCTCGCACAGCACGTGGCAGCCGGCCGCCAGCGCCTGCTGAGTCAGGTCGTGGTGCCGGTCGAGCAGCGTCGTGATGTCGACGATGTCGGGCCGCACCTCGGCCAGCAGCGCCTCGACCGATGGGTAGGCCGGCACGGCGAACGCCATCGACGCCTGGGCGGCACGGGCCGGGTCGAGGTCGGTCACGCCGGCGAGGGTGCAGCGGCCGGCGGCCGCCATCACCTGCCAGGCCGGTAGATGGGCGCTGGTGGCGATGCGGCCACAGCCGATGATGGCGACGCGGGGTGGCATTGGAGCTCCTCGGGAAGATACAGTCACTGAACATCACCCGCGCCGGCCACCGATCCGGCCGGCTGCCAGCCGAGCCAGTCGCATACGGCGCGGCCCATGATCAGATCCTTGTCGGCCGCCGTGAGCCAGGGGAGTTCCTCGGTAAACAACGTCACGCATTGCCGCCAGGAGCAGGGCATGCGCGAGATATCGGTGCCCCAGAAGAGGCGCGCCGGGCCAAAAGAGTCGTAGATCTGGCGCAGGAATGGATGGAGGCTGGCGAAGGGGTACGGCCCGCTGGCGTAGCCGGGCGCGCCGGTCGCCTTGACGGCGATGTTGGGGTAGCGCGCCAGCGCCAGCAGGCCGGGCAGGTGGGCGAAAGCAGCAGCGTCCTTGGCCGGCGTCGTGCCACCGCCGCCGCCGAGGTGGTCGACGATCAGGCGCAGGCCGGGGTGGCGAGCGGCAACCTGGCCGACGATCGGCAGGAAGTGCGGCGCGAGCAGCGCGATTGGCACGCCGGCTCGCTCGGCGGCGGGCCAGAGCCAGTCGATCGTGCCATCGAGCGGCCAGGACCGCTGGTGCGGCTGGAGGAAGGTGAAGCGCAGGCCGAGCAGGCCCGGCTGGTCGCGCCAGGTGGCGAGGCGGGCGCGGCTCGCCGGTTGGTCGAGTGGCAGCGAGCCGAGGATGGCGAAGCGGGTCGGGTGTTGGCGCACGGCGGCGATGGCCAGGTCGTTGGCGGTCGGGTCCCAGCCAGGCGGGTGGATGATGGCCGCGTCGACGCCGGCGGCGTCCATCCCCGCCAGCGCCTCGTCGGCGGTGAAGGCGGTGACCTGGCGGTGGGTTGGGGTGGTCGGCGGGCCGTGGCGCCAGAGGTGAATCTGAGCGTCGACGATGAGCATCGGCTGACCCTTCCTGGTGAAACTGGTCCAGTGGTCGCTGGCCCAGGATGCCTGATGCGGGCGCGGGGTTCAAGACAGGGACCCGGTCAGTCGGGCCAGTCACCCCGGTCGCTCCAGGCAGCCCAGCGATCAGCCGACGGGTCCAGCCAGATCGCCGCCTGGTCATCATGACCGAGGCGAATCAGGCGGCGGGCGGCGCTGGCGCGGGTGTCGTTCTTGACCCCTGGCTCGGTGAGTAGCGAGCGCAGGTGTGTTATGGCCGCGGCGCGCCGGCCGAGGCGGACGAGCGCGTCGATCGCGCCGAGGCGCACGACCGGGTCGTGGCGGCGGTCGGCGGCCAGCTCGGCCAGCAGTGGGGCCGCGTCATCGGGCTGGCCCCAGCGCGCCAGCGCGTCGGTCGCGACCAGGCGTTCCGCGACGGGAGTGCGCCGGCCCGTCGCCAGGTCGCGCAGCACCGGCAGGGCGAGGGCGACCTGACCCTGCCGCGCCAGCGCGTCGGCAGCCAGGATCCGGCCGAGCGGTTCGATGGTGGCAGCGGTGGCCAGTGGCGCCAGGTAGGGGATCGACGCGGGTGGCGGTGACAGGCGGTCTTGCTGCGCCGCTCGCAGATTGGTCAAGAGATGGCGCGGCATCCAGATATTCGCCCAGGCCTCGGTGCGATAGGCCCACTCGCTCAGCGCGGTCGGCCTCGTGCCGCGCCGTCCAAGCCCGGTCAGCACGAGCATGGCCAGACGCTGGACGGTGACGAGCGCGGCGGGATCGCGCGCGAGGGCGGCCAGTCCCGGCGCAATCGTGGCAGTTGGCTCACAGTGTCGCGCCAGCGCCTTCATGATCACCACCCGCGCCCGATCGTCGATGGCCGCGTCGCCGGCGAAGGCCACCGCGGTCGCTGGCGCATCGCGGGCGAGCAGCGCGGCGACCATCGCCGGCCGGTGACCGACGAGGGCGTGCAGCACCAGCCGCGTCGTCGCCTCGTCACCATGGCGCAGCAGCACGGCGGCCGCCTCGATGCGCCGCACCGGTGGCTGGCGCTCGTCCTTGGCCAGCGCGCGCGCGACCGGCAGCACCGCCGCGCCATGGCCGCCACGCGCCAGCGTGGCAGTCGCGGCGAGCCGGGTCAGCGGAGCCACGACGTCGTCCTGCACCAGCGCGATGGCGGCCGGTGGGGCGATCAGCGCCAGCGTCGACGCCGCCCGCGCCCGCACCAGGTCGGGGAGGGCCGCGTCGGTCGCCAGCGCGCCCAGCAGCTCCGGTCCCGCCGGGTGATGGACGCGACCGAGGCCGACCGCGATGGCCACACGCGTGCGGGGCGTGAGCGTCGGGTCCGTCGCCAGCGCGACAGCGACCGGGGGATCCAGCCGGATCAGCGCTGCCAGGGCGCGCGACCAGACCCGGCTGGAGGGCTGCCAGGAGCGCACCGTGGCCGATGCTGTTTGACTGGTCCAGTTCTCACGCCAGGTCACGTGGGACCCTCACCCTCGCCCTCTCCCACAGCGGTGGGAGAGGGAACTGGTTGTCCCTGGCCGCGGTTGCTGGCCCCCGTGAGGATCACCGGCCGGGGCGGTGCTCATAGGGCAGGCGGGCTACTCTGGGGCGGCGCGCAGGCGTGCGAGCTCGGCCTCCAGCGCCTGGATGCGGGCCTCGGCCTCGGCGCGGGCGCGCGCCTCGGCGTCGGCCTGGGCGCGGGCGGCGGAGACCTGGTCTTCGGCCGTTTGGCGGGCGGTGACCTGGGCGGTGAAGTCGCCGATGGGCGTGCCCGCCTCGTCGAAGCAGACGACCTCCTCGTCGACGATGCCGAGCCAGACCTGGACCGGCGGCAGCCAGAGGCGACCCTGCGCGTCCGGCGCGAGGCCGCGGAAGCGCCCGCCGACGCGCTCGAAGCCGAAGAGGCGCAGTGGCTCACTCGGGTCGGCCCCATCGACGATGACATAGAGCGGTACCCGCGCCAGGTCGTAGTGGCGCAACTTGTTGACTAAGCAGCTTCGGGTAAGTTTTGCGTACTATGAATGGGTGCAATCACATGCTGGTCCAAGGCGTGATCGACCGCCGCCTGCAACGCGGCGGCCGTGGGGTAGCTGCGCACAGGCAACTCGTCATG
>JADLAZ010000184.1 GCA_020849725.1 Chloroflexota bacterium | reverse complement strand
TCTGCCGGCGGCTGGACGGCATCCCGCTGGCGCTCGAGCTGGCGGCGGCGCGGCTGCGGCTGCTGACGGTCGAGCAGATCGCCGCGCGCCTGGACGACGCCGTCGGACTGCTGACGGACGGGAGCCGCACGGCCCTCCCGCGTCAGCGGACGCTGCGGGCGACGATCGACTGGAGCCACGACCTGCTGACCGAGCCGGAGCGCGTCCTCTTCCGCCGGCTGGCGGTCTTCGCCGGCGGCTGGACGCTGGAGGCGGCCGAAGCCGTGTGCGCTGGCGACGGCGTGGCGGTCGCCGCGGTCCTCGACGGGCTGGCGCGGCTGGTCGACCAGTCGCTGGTGCAGGTGGACGCCGGCGGCGGCGAGCAGGCGCGCTACCGGCTGCTGGAGACGGTGCGCCAGTACGCCGGCGAGCGCCTGGCGGCGAGCGGTGAGGCGGCGGCAGTGCGCGAGCGACACGCCGCCTGGTGCCTGGCGCTGGCCGAACGGGCTGAGCCGGCGCTGCATGGGCCGGACGTGGCCCGGTGGCTGGCGTGCCTGGAGACCGAGCACGACAACCTGCGGGCGGCGCTGGAGTGGTACCTGACCACGCCGGCCGGCGGCGAGGCGGGGCTGCGGCTGGCCGGGGCGCTGGGCTGGTTCTGGGCCGCGCGGCGGTCCTTTAGCGAAGGGCGGGGGTGGCTGGAGCGGCTGCTGGACCTCACGTCTGCACCTACCCCGTGGCGGGTGCAAGCCCTGCTGGCCGTCGGGCGCCTGGCCTTCGAGCAAGGTCATCTAGCCATGGCGCACGACTGGCTTGCCGAGGGTCTCGCCCTCAGTCAAGGCGGCGCAGACGAGCGCCTGGTCGCCCGGGCGCTGCGCGAACTGGCCTTCGTGTCCATCAGTCTGGGCGTGAACACGCGGACGCGCCGCCTGGCCGAGGAGGGGCTGGCCCTCAGCCGGACGATCGGCGACCCGGGCGGCACGGCGGCGGCGCTGATCACGCTCGGCCGGATCGAGATGCGCACCGGGGCGTATCGGCACGCCGGGGCGGCGTTCGAGGAAAGCCTGGCACTGGCGCGGATGGCCGGCGACCGCTGGCTGATCGGCGATGCCCTGGGCTGGCTAGGACAGGTGGCCGACGCCCAGGGTGACTACTCGCGGGGGCGCATTGTCGGCGACGAAGCGCTGGCGATTGCCGAGGACCTGGGAGCCGTCTTCGCGGTGGCGCGGGTGCGCTGGCAGTTGGCCAACGCCGCTCTCAAGCAGGGCGACCACGTGCGGGCGGCGGCCATGTACGCAGCGGGGCTGGCCGCGGCCAGGCAACGGCAGGATAGCTTCTGGGTGGCCTGGCACCTGGTCAAGCTGGGGCGGCAGGCCCTGGCGCAGGGCGAGGCGGCGCGGGCGGTGGCGCTGCTGGAGGAAGGTCTTGAGTTGCACACCAGCATGGCCCACAAGCTGGCTGTATCGGAAGGGCAATGCTGTCTCGGGCTAGCGGTCTGGCGCCTGGGTGACGCGGGGCGAGCGATGGCCCTGCTGCGGGCGAGCCTGGCGACGAGCCAGGCGATTGGCGATCCGACACGCATCGCCGAGTGCCTGGAGGTGCTAGCGACGGTGGCGGCGGGGACGGGCCAGGACCCGATCGGCGCCCACCGCGCGACTCGGCTGCTGGGGGCAGCGGCGGCCGTGCGTGAGACGATCGGAGTGCCATTGCCGCCGGTTGACCGGCCGGCCGTCGAGGCGCGCGTCCGCCAGGCGCGGTCGGTGCTGGGCGGGGAGAGGTTCGCGGCGGCCTGGTCGGCCGGCCGAGCGATGACTCTGGATGAAGCCGTGGGCGAGGCGCTCGCCGAGACGGAAACGACCTCGGTTGCGCCCCGGCCGCCAGAACCGGCGGTGCCTGGCGCGATTGAGCTTGACGCTGAGGCGCGGACCGCTGGCGGTGCCACGGTCGCCGATGCCGAACTGCCGGTTGCCGGCCTGACCCGGCGCGAGCTGGACGTCCTGCGCCGGATCGCCGCCGGCCGCAGCAATCGCGAGATCGCCGCAGACCTCGCGCTGAGCGTGCGCACCGTCGAGCGCCACATCACCAACCTCTACGGCAAGATCGACGCCCGCGGCCGGGCCGACGCCACCGCCTTCGTCTTCCGCCACGACCTGGCCTGACCGGCTGCCTACGTGGTTCCCGCCCTGCCGCCGACGGGGAGAGAATTGCGTGGTTGCACGGAAGTCGCCCGGACGCCAGCGACCTAGACTGATGCCTGCCGAGGGACGGGTCGGACGTTGGCGGAGCCACTCGCTCCGCCGGCGCCCGGCGCGCCCTCGGCGCCCTGCCGGCGCTGGCTGGTGGTGGAGTCGGCGCGCTGGCGCCGCAGCCAAGGAAGGTGTCCCGTGCGAACCGCGTGGCGATCGTTCGTGCTCCCTGGTCTATTCGCGTTGCTCTTGCTCGGCCTGATGCCGATGATCGCCCTGGGCCAGGCCCCACCCGGTCCGACCATCCGCCAGCAGCAGCGCGCCGAGGGGTTGCCTGTCACCGGCCCGATGGAGATGGTCACGTTCGTGTTCGAGTTCGCGCCGGGGGCGCAGACGCCGCCGCACACTCACCAGGGCCGAGTACTCGCGACCGTGCTGGAGGGCGAGGTCACCGTCCACATGGAGGGGGGCGAGCACACCTACAAGCGGGGCGAGAGCTGGGTCGAAACGTCCATGACCCACACGGCCGTGAATACCGCCCCAGGGAAGACCCGCGTCATGGTGAGCATTCTGACGCCGAAGGGCGCCCCACTCTCGCAGGTGCAGCCCGGTGGACCGTCGCCGGCGCCGCCCGCTCCGGCCACCCTCTACCTGACCCGGACGGAGGCGCTCGTCCCGGCCGCGCCCTACGAGGTGGCCCAGACGGTCTTCGACGTCGCGCCGGGAGGCCAGTTCCCGCCGCACACGCACCCGGGCCAGGTCTTCGTCACGGTCCTGGACGGCGCGATGACCCTCCGGACGCAGGGGACTGAGAAGACGTACCCGGCCGGCGAGAGCTTCGTCGAGGCGCCCGGGGTGGTCTTCCAGGCGACCAATGCCGGCAGCGGGCCTGCCACCGTGCTGGTCACCTCCCTGCTGCCCAAAGGCGCGCCGCTCTCCATGCCCGCGGCCGCCGGGCCAGGCATGCCACGGACGGGCGCGGGTGGGATGGCGCCGCCGTCGCTGCCGGCCTGGGCAGCCCTGCTCATCGGCGGGGGCTTCATTGTCGGTGGCTGGGGCGCCTGGCGCGTGCGCCGGGACCGCTGACGACCCACGCGCTTCTGGCCCCGCGACCGCGGTCGCGGGGCCAGGGGGGCCGAGTCAATCACCGCTCTCCACTCGTTCAGACGGGGTTCCCCGCGGCAAGAGCGGGCCGGGGCGGCGGGTCAATCCCGCCACCGGCCCGCGTCCGGTAGGATACGCATCTGGGTTCGGCCATCGCCCGCCCGTCGGAGAGGCCGCCAATGCGATCATCCAACCATCCGTCCGGCACGCTGGCGCTGTGCGTGCTCCTGCTGGCCGCCTGCGCCGTGCCGACACCGCCCGTTTCCACGGCGACGCCTGCCAGCAGTGCGGCTGCCGTCGCATCGACGATGGCCGCCGTCGAGACGGATGACACACTGACGCCGGCCAGCCAGGCGACCATGACGGCGACGGCGAGCGCGCCGCGCCGGGTGCTGGCGCAACCGACGGCCGCGCCACTGCCAACGCCGACCGTGCCGCGCGCGACCGCCATGCCGGCGACCAGCCCGGTCGAGCAGGTGTGGCAGATCGACGGCCAGCCGAACCGGGCCTTCGCCCGCCCCACCCGACTGGCGCTTGATGGCCTGGGCGGTGTCTATGTCATCGACATGGAGAACCACCGCATCCAGAAGTACGACCGCGACGGCCGCTTCGTGACGATGTGGGGCGGCGAGGGCACCGGCCCGGGCCAGTTCCTCTTTCGCACCGGCTTCGGCTGGGTCGGCGGCGTTGCTGCCGATGCGCGGGGCAACGTCTATGTCAGCGACAGCAACCGCCGCATCCAGAAGTTCGACAGCACCGGCCGATATCTCGCCGCCTGGACCAGCCCACCGCGCGGCGACGGCGAGCCGTCGCGACCGGGCGCGATGGCCGTTGGCGCACAGGGCGCCCTCTACGTCGCCGACGCCAACCTGCATCGCGTGCTGACCTACGATGCCGACGGTCGCCTGCTGGCCGCCTGGGGTGTTGAGGGGTCTGGCCCCGGTCAATTCCAGCGCCCGTGGGACGTCGCGCTGGACCGCCAGGGCAACATCTACGTCACCGACATCAGCCCGCGCATCCAGAAGTTCGACGCCACTGGCCGGTTCATCACTGCCTGGGGCGGACCGGGCGACGGCCCGGCCGACTTCAAGGGCGTCATTTCGCTCGCCGTCGATGCGCAGGGCGTCGTCTATGCCGCCGATCTGCTCAACAACCGCGTCCAGGTCTTCGATCGCGACGGCAACTATCTGAGCCAATGGGGCAGCTTCGGCGACGGCGTTGGACAGTTCCGCTTAGCCGGCGGGGTAGCGGTCGACGACGAGGGGGGCATCTACGCCGTCGACGTCAGCAACTCGCGCGTTCTCAAGTTCCGGCTCAAAGCGCCCTGGCCGGCGACATCGAAGGGAACGCCCACGCCGCGCCCGCCGACGCCGACACCGCTGCCGCCGACGCTCACGCCCCTGCCCGTGCCGGCCTTCATGACGCCGGTGGACCGGTAGGCGGCCGGGCCTATGAGTGGACGAGGTGGACGGGCCGCCGGCTCACACCGGCGGGTCGATCTTGATCGGCTGGTTGATGTTGCTCACCAGCATGTTGACCTCGGTGCCGTCATCGTCGACGACTTCGAATTTGCGCATGGTCGAGTCCCGTGTCGAGACCCACATCTTGCCCTTCTTGCCATCCGGGTCCGTAAAGGCATAGACGGTGCACGGCTCACCGTTGACCGCTTCGGAGCCGGCGGGCGTCATCGTGGTCCCAGCCCCATCCGCGTGATCGAGCCAGGACGTGTCGAAGAAGTCCATGCGACTGGCGCCGCCCTGGCCGGCTGGCATCTTCTGCCACGTCGGACCCATCTTCATGTAGGTATCCGGCCCGATCATCATGAAACCCATGCTCTGATCCGGGGTGGCGCCCTTGATCTCCATTCGCCGGCGGTCCGGGGCAACGAAGTCGGCCACCATCTCCATCTTGCCCCGCTCTTTGGAGGCCACGGTGCCGGTCATCGTGTAGCTCTTCAGGCCGGACATCGCCTTCGCGGTCTGCTGGAGTTCGGGTGGGATGTTGCCGCTCGTGCGCGCGGTGGGCTTGGCTGGCACAGCCGCTTCGCCCAGCTTGGATGCGGCAGCCGGCTTCGTCGCGACCGCGGCGGGCGCGGTCGTGGGCGCGCTGGTCGCCGTTGGCGGTGCGGCCGATGTCGCGGTGGCTGGGGGCGCGGCTGGCGGCGCCACGGTTGGGGCGACCGTCGGGGCTGTCGCCGGCGCGGGCGGTGGCGTCTGGGTCGGCGCGGGCGCGCTGCCGCAGCCGGCCAGCGCGACCAGAGATGCGGCCAGAAAGGTCCGGCGAGTCAGTCGGGCAGAATGCACCATCATGATGAATCCCTTTCGTGACGACAATGATAAGGAGCGAGCTGGGCACAAGCCTGGAGCGCGATTGACACCGCGCCGCGGCCGATAGCTGTCTCTTCGGCGGGTGTGGAACAAACTGGAGGGCGCCGGCGTCCTGTCCATAAGCCAGGCACGGACGCGCTCCCTTCCCCGCCTCAGGACTGAGGCCCGCACCGGTTCGTCGGGCGCCGCACCCGTCGCGGCGCACCAGTGAGGAGACCATCATGGCCGGGCGCATCTCGCGGCGGACAGTCCTGACAGCGACCGCGGCCACCGGCGCGGTCGCGGCCGGCGCAGGCGCGCTGGCGCTCTGGAACAACCGGCCCGCGCCGGACCCGATCCCGCTGGCTACGCCGGCGCCAGGCGCGACGCCGGTTGTCGCGGGCGCGACCCCGACGGTCGCGCCAACCACAGCGCCGGTCGCCACCGGCGCCGCCGACGGCTACGTCGCCATCGCGCCGCGCACGCTGCGCGCCGGCCAGACCGAGGCCGTCTCGGTATCGCTCTTCGGCGGCGGCCGACCGACGCGCGATGCTGTCACCGTCGCACTGGCGAAGGACGGCAAGGACGTGGCAACCGTCACCGGCGAGGTCAACGGTCGCGGCGCGCTGCCACTGGCGCTGCCGGCGCTGCCGGCGGGCGACTACCAGCTCAAAGTCAGCGCGCAGCGCTTCACCGACACCGCCGCCGTGCGCGTCGAGGACGGCACGATGCTGTTCCTGGAGACGGACAAGCCGATCTACAAGCCCGGCCAAACTGTCCACATCCGCCTGCTGACGCTCGACCCGGCGCTGCGCCCGGTCGCCGGGCCAGCCACCGTCGAGGTCATGGACGCCAAGGGTATCAAGGTCTTCAAGAAGCCGGTCGCGGTCGATGCCTACGGCATGGCCGGCGTCGATCTGCCGCTGTCGACCGAGCCGAACCTGGGTGTCTGGAAGGTGCGGGCGCTAGCCGGCCAGCGCCAGAGTCAGCTCGATGTGCGCGTCGAGCGCTACGTGCTGCCGAAGTACGAGGTGACCGTGTCGCTGGCGAAGGAGTGGGCGCTGGTCGGCGAGGCCATCCCCCTGACCGTCGCCGCCGAGTACACCTTCGGCAAGCCGGTGACCGGCGAGGTCGAGGTCGTCGCCGCGCGCTACGTCGGGACCTGGCAGGAGTACGCCCGCGTCACGCGGCCGCTGGATGGCAAGCTGGCGCTCGAGGCGCCGCCGGTACGCTTCGCCGCCGGTACGCCCGCCGCTGGCGGCCTGAGCAATGTTCGGCTGGACGTGACCGTCACCGAGCAGGCGACCGGCTACAAAGAGACGACCAGCCGGCTGGTGACGATCGCCGCCAACCCGGTCGTGACGCGGGCGGTGCCGGAGAGCGTCACCTTCAAGCCTGGCCTGCCCTTCTCGGTCCTGATCGTCGCCGAGACGCCCGGCAAGCAGCCGGTCGATACCGCCGTTCAGGTGCGACTGTCGTCGGTCGGCGAGAACCTGCGCCAGCTTTCGACCGAGACGCGCACCGTCACCACTCGCAACGGCGTCGCGCTCGTCGAGGTCACGCCGCCGGCCGGCGCGCTCACGTTCGAGGTGCAGCCGGCGCAGGGCGGCGCGCAGGGACCGCTCACGCGCGTCTACGCCGGCTTCTCGCCCAGCAGCACCTTCATCCACGTGCAGCAGGTGACGGCCGGGCCGCTGCGCGTCGGTGACACCGCCCGCTTCAAAGTCCACGCGACGAAGGAGGCGACCAACCTCTACTACGAGGTCGTCGCCCGCGGCGCGGTCATCTTCTCCGACCTGGCCCGCGCCGGCGGTGAGATTGCGCTGCCACTGACGCCGCGCATGGCCCCCGAGGCGCGGCTGCTCGTCTACCAGCTCCAGGCGACGACGAGCGAGGTCGCCGCCGACTACCTGCCCTTCCGCGTCGAGGGCCGCGCCGAGCACACCGTCGCCGTGAGCTTCGACAAGGCCGAAGCGCTGCCAGGCGACGAGGTGACGCTGAGCGTCACGACCGACGGCGAGGCCCGTGTCGGCCTGGCCGGCGTCGACCGGGCCGTGTTCGTCCTGGCCGAGAACCGGCTTAACCTGCGCCAGGTGTTCGACGAGCTGGAGCGGCTCTACCAGAAGCCGCAGATCGAGCTGCATGAAGCGCGGCCAATCGGGCCGCCCCAGCCGCCAGTCGCGGTCGCGCCGCGGCAACCAGCCCCGGCGCCGCCGGCCGGTGTCGCCCGCGAGCCGATGCCGCCGATCGCCGGCCCAATCGGCCCGTCGACGACGATCGGCGCCAAGGAGATCTTCCAGAATGCCGGCGTCGTCGTGCTGACCAACCGTCAGGTGCCGGCCGGCAAGGTCATCTCCATCCCTGGGCCGGCCATGGGCGCCGCCCGCGAGGTCATACCGGCCGCCGCACCGAAGGCAGCTGCACCGGCTGCGGCAGCACCCCAGGACGCCGCCTCCGACGGGCTGGCCGAGGTCCAGCGCGTGCGCCAGTTCTTCCCCGAGACGTGGCTGTGGTCGATGCTAACGACCAGCGCCGCCGGCGCCGCCAGCCAGCGCGTCACCGCGCCCGATAGCATCACCACGTGGCAGGTGCGGGCGGTGGCGCTGTCGAAGGACAAGGGACTCGGCATCAGCGAGACGACACTGAAGGTCTTCCAGCCCTTCTTCGTCCAGGTCGACCTGCCCTACAGCGCCGTCCGCGGTGAGGAGTTCCCCGTCTCACTGGCGCTCTACAACTACCTCGGCACACCGCAGGAGATCACGGTGGAGCTCGAGGCCGGCGACTGGTTCGACTTGCTCGGCGCGCGTGTGCAGACGGTGACGGTGCCGGCTAACGGCGTCGGCGCTGCCCGCTTCGGCATCCGGCCGACCGGCCTCGGCCCGCGAGCCGTCAAGGTGACCGCTCGCTCGCGCGCCGCCGCCGACGCCATCATCAAGGAGTTGCTGATCGAGCCGGAAGGCATCCAGCGCGAGATCGTCGAGAACCTGACGCTGCCCGCTGGCACGCCGCGGACGCTCGATCTGAGCCTGCCGGTGGGCATCATTCCCGGCTCTGGCCGTGTCTTCCTGGCCGTCACCGGTAATGTGCTGAGCCAGACGATCAACGGGCTGGAGGGGCTGTTGCGCATGCCCTTCGGCTGTGGCGAGCAGAACATGCTCCTGTTCGCGCCGAACGTCTTCATCGGCCGCTACTTGAAGGAGACCGGCCAGCTCAAGCCGGAGGTAATGGCCAAGGCCGAAGTGATGATGCTGACTGGCTACCAGCGCCAGCTCACCTACCGGCGCAACGACGGCAGCTTCTCCGCCTTCGGCCAGTCGGACAAGGAGGGTAGCCTGTGGCTATCGGCCTTCGTGCTGAAGACCTTCGCCCAGGCGCGTGACCTGCTCTTCATTGATGATGCCGTGCTGAACGCGATGCGTGGCTGGATCGCCAGGGTGCAACGGCCGGACGGCTCGTTCGAGCCGGTCGGCTTCGTCCACCACCAGGAGTTGCTCGGCGGGCTGAAGGGCACGACGGCGCTGACCGGTTTCGTCGCGGTGGCGCTGGCCGAGGCCGGTGAGACGGCCGCTGCCGGCAAGGCCATCAGCTACCTGGAGAAGAAGCTCGACGAGACGACCGACGCCTACGCCACCGCGCTGAGCGCCTACGCGCTGACGCTGGCGAAGAGCGGTCGCGCCGCCGATGCCCGCGCCAAGTTGCTCGGCCTGGCCCGCGAGACGCCCGATGGCCTGACCTGGGGGCCGAGCCTCGACCAGCCGCCGCCGATGCCGGCGGCGGCGGTCGCGCCGGGAGGCCGCCCCGTGCCGCCGAAGCGGCCCGATCGCGGCGCGGCCATCGAGACGACCGGCTACGCGGCGCTGGCGCTGCTGGCCGGCGGCGATCGGCTGGCGGCCGGGCGGGCGGCCCAGTGGCTGGCCAGCCAGCGCAACGCGCTCGGCGGCTTCGGCTCGACCCAGGACACGATCGTGGCACTGCAGGCGCTGACGACGGCCGCCGCCAGCGCCCGGGCTGATATCGACGCGACCGTCAAACTCACGGCCGGCGGCTTCGGCAAGGACGTCCGCATCGCACCGGACAATGCCGACACCCTCCAGGTGATCGACCTGCCGGCCGGTGGCGACCTCCAACTTGAGCCGCGCGGCAAGGGCACGCTGACGGCGCAACTGGTCAAGCGCTTCAATGTGCCGGCGGCCGAGGCTGCGGCGCGCTCGGCCTTCCAGGTCGAGGTGCGCTACGGCGCCGAGCAGGTCGCCGTCAACGACCTGCTGACGATCACCGCCTCAGTTCGCTTCACGCCGCCGGAGCCAGTCGCCGCCGGCATGGTCGTGCTGGACGTGGCGGTGCCGACCGGCTTCGCGCCGGAGACGCCGACGCTGGAGGCGCTGGCCAAGGGCAACGCCAAGCTGAAGCGCTGGGAGATCGCCGGCCGCAAGGTCATCCTCTACATCGAAGACATGCAGCCGGACGAGCGCCTCATCTTCGCCTTCCAGGCGCGGGCGCTCTACCCGGTCAAGGCCCAGGCCGTCGGCTCGCAAGCCTACGCCTACTACCGGCCCGAGTGGGCCGGCGAGAGCCTCGGCGGCGCGCTGACCGTCGCCGCGCGGGGCCGCTAAGCTCGTCACGCACTAACAACGCGAGGACGGGGCAGGGCAGCCACCCTGGCCCCGTCCTCGTGCTCCCCCTGGTGACAGCCGGCCGGCTGATGGCGCCGCTGGTGTCAGCGGTGCGGACTGGCGATGAGCAGCACGCCCCGACCGTCGGTCAGCGTCGCCTGAAGGAGGATCTGGCCGCTGTCGTTGAGGATCCCCCCGGCGAGGTTGATGAGGCTGGGGTCGCCGGGGTTGCTCAGATAGGCGATCGTCCCCAGGCCGGGGATGACGGTGCCCGTGCGAGCCACCAACCGGAGGCCGCTCTGGCTGGTCACGTACATGCCAGCGGCGTCGGCGGTGTCGTCGCCATTGGTGTCCAGGCTGGCGCCAACGGTCACATCGCCGCGGTTGTTGAGGGAGTAGGCCGGTGGTCCCTGGGTCGTCGTCACCATCACGCCGCCGCCGGGCATGGCATCGCCTGGTCGGGCGATGGCGCGGGTCGTCCCCCTGGCGTAGAGGAAGATACCGCTGTGCTGGAGCGCGCCCGGCGCCGGCGTCAGGTCGCCGACGAACGCGACCTCGCCGCGATTGTTGAGCCGCGTGCCGAAGGCCAGGCGGTAGACGCCGCCGCCGGGCGCGGGCTGGCCCTGATGGGCGATCGAGATAATCCTCGTCGGGTGCTGCAGCAGCAGGTAGACGCTCTCGGCGCAGAAGATGGCCACGCTCTGCGGCGTGCCGAAATCGATGCACTCCTCGCCCGCGACGTGCGCGCCGAAGGCGACGTCGCCGCAGTCGTTGATCCAGGGGTTGGTCACGAAGTCGAAGCGACCGCCGCCCGGTGCGACATCGCCAGGGCTGACGATGCTGGCGATCTTGCCCTTCTTGTCGGCGCGGAAGAGGCCCGTGCCGAGCCCGCTGTACGGCTGGCCACTCAACCGGATGCCCATCTGGGTCGGGAAGATGCCGGGGGTGACGATGTCGCCGCGGTTGTTGATGTTCGCGTGGAAGAAGGCGCCCGCAAAAACGCCACCCTCCGGCGCGGGCGTCACGCCCGGCACGATGACGGCGCTGAGGGCGTTGATGGCGCGGGTGTGGCGATAGACGCCGGCGTTGAGGCCGAGTGGCTCGGTGTACGGATCCAGCCCGAAGCCGACGGCGACATCGCCGGCGTCGTTGAGGGCGCTCTGGCCGAACGAGCCGAAGCCGCCGAACGTGCCGCCGCCCGGCGCCGCCTGGCCGGCCCGAAAGATCTCCCGGTACTGGCCGGGCTGGCCGGCGAAGACACCCTGGCCGCCGGTCGACACATTGGATACGAACGCGAAATCGCCTCTGGCGTTCAGGGCGTAAGGCTCGAACACGTCGGTGTGGAAGCCGCCGCCTGGCGCCGGGGTGACGCCGAGGGTGGCCACGTGGGTGAAGGTGTAGCCGGGCGGCGCGGCGGCCGCCGTGTCGCCGGGGAGCGCCGCGGCCAGCAGCGCCATGGTCAGGAGCGCGACTACGACCAGGTTGAGCATGGGCCGTCGCCCACGCTGGCGCAGGGCTGTCGAGTGGTGCGGCATCGCTAATTCTCCTCCATGACTGTCGCCACATCGAGGCAGATCGGGGTCTGTCAAGCACAGCACAGCGGTCGACGCGCACCTCCTTTCCGGCCGGTCGTCGCCGGTCCCGTGGGGTAGGCGTCATCCCCCGTCGCCGGCTAGCCGATGCGCCCATCGTAGGCAAGCGGCGGGGCAGCATGGTGCGGTCGGGCGATACAGGAAGCGATACACCAGCGCGCCGCCGCAGCGGGCTGATGGCCGCCGAGGAAGGTCGCTCTCAGGCCTCGACGACGAGTGCTGCTCGCTGGATCTCCGCCCGTCCCGACTTGGCGTAGGGCCGCGGCATCGGCTGCGCGTTGCCGTTCAGGTCGATGCTGCGGCAGCGCAGGTCGTAGCGCCCTGGTGGCACGTCGCGCAGGACGGCGGTCCAGTGGGCGATGGTGTAGCGCAGCGGCCACTGGCGCGGCGCGCCGGTCGCCGGGTCGAACAGCAGCGGCGTGCCGGGCAGCCGGCCGTCAGGCGCGTCGCTGCCCCATCGATCTGGTGGCGGCAGGAGGTCCGCGTCATGCCAGGCGCCGCGCTCGAACAGTGGGTCGTCGGCTGGCAGCGGCGCGCCGGCCGGGTGGAGCCAGACCTGCACCTTCGCCAGCCCGGAGACGCCGACCTGGGCCAGACCGGTGATCGTGATCGGCGCTCCGGCCGTCGCCGGCGTCGGCACGCTCACGAAGCGAGCGAACGTCTTCATCGGGCTCTCGAGGTCGTTGTTCCCGGAGTGGTAGGTGTCATTCGCGCGGTAGTCGTTGGTCAACACCACCCGCTGCAGCCACTTGACCGACTTGAAGCCATAGGCTTCCGGCACAACCATCCGCACCGGGCCACCGCGCTTGCCCGTCAGGAACTCGCCGTTGAGCTTGTAGCACAGCAACACCGGCAGCTCGCCCGGCGGGTCCTCCAGCACCCGGCCCAGCGGCAGCGAACTCTGGAACCGTTGCGCCGGGTCGTCATTGTGGTAGCCGTAGTAGTAGACGCGGCGCACATTGGCGACGGGCCGGGCCAGCCAGATGACGACTCGCAGCGGCACACCCTCCCACAGACCCATGCCGAGCGGCTCGCCCAGATTGTTGCAGGTCATGCCTTTCAGGTACTGCACGCCATGCGTCTCGGCCAGCCGCAGCAGCCCGGCGAAGTCGAGCGCCGTGCCCGCCGCGACCGATAGTGGTTGCTCCAGGCGCGCATCGCTGGCCGGATCGGCCACGACCTCCAGCCGCCAGGTATCCCGCTCCAGGCCGACCGCCTGCCGTTGCTCGGGCGGCAGTGTGTACGGCAGTGGACTGCCGCGCTCGACATCGCCGAACGCATCCTGCGGTGTCAAATAGCCGAACGGCGCGATCGTGGCCGGCGGCTCCAGCACGTGCGCACGCATGCGACCGTCCTCCAGAAACCCCGTCGAGACCGGACCGGCGCCCGCAGGCGTCACCTTCGGCGCGGACATGGCGCATGTCTCCTCACACAACATCGATCATCGGCTCGCTGGTACTCTACGCTGGCGCCACGACCCTGACAATCCGGACGCTGCCGTTGACAGCCGCCCGACGCTTGGCCAATCCTATGCGCGGTCCATGGCCGCCGACAGTGGATGAGAGAGCGGCGCGATCAGGAGGAGGCAGCGGTGAAGCTGGCAGGGCAGGTCGCGCTGGTGACCGGCGCGGGGCGAGGGTTGGGGCGGGCCTACGCGCTGCGGCTGGCGGCGCTGGGCGCGGACGTGGCCATCAACGACATCGATCTGGCGGCGGCGCAGGAGTACAACGAGGAGTTGACCGCATCGACCGTCATGGCCGAGGTCGAGGCGCTCGGACGGCGCTCCATCGGCATCCAGGCCGACGTGACCGACAAGGCCCAGGTCGAGGCGATGATCGACCGCGTCGTCGCTGAGCTTGGCCGACTCGACATCCTCATCTGCAACGCCGGTGGCCACCTCGCGCCACCGGCGGGCAGTTGGGCCTCGTCGATGTCGGAGGCCGACTATCGCAAGATCATGGCGATCAATCTAGACGGAACGATCTTCTGCTGCCAGGCGGCCAGCCGCCCGATGAAGGCCCAGCACTCGGGCAAAATCGTCACCGTCGGCTCACAGGCCGGCATGTGGGCCTCCAGTGGCGGTGGCTGCCACTACTCGGTCGCCAAGGCCGCTATCCACCACTACACGCGCCAGATCGCGGCCGAGCTCGGGCCGCACGGCATCCGCGTCAACTGCATCGCGCCGGGCTTCGTCAACAGCTCGCGCGGCATCGCCCTCGGCCGCAACAGCGCCGAGTCGAGGGCCAGCCTGGAGCCGCGCATCCCCCTGCGCCGCCTCGGCTGGCCGGAGGACTGCGCCAAGGTGGTCGAGTTCCTGGTGACTGACCTGTCCGACTACGTCACCGGCCAGGTCATCTCCGTCGACGGCGGCTTCATCCTGTTCGGCAACTGACCGGCCGGGCGCCGTGGGTCGCCCAGAAAGCAGGTTCGATGATGAGCGCGCCCATCCCCGCTGTGCCGCCGTTTCCGATCGCGCACATCGACCAGGTCGCCGTGGTCACGCGCGACATCGAGGCGACCGTCCGCGCCTACTGGGAGCGTTTCGGCATCGGCCCGTGGGGCTTCCGCACCTTCGACCGCGCTAGCGTGCGCGAGCTGACCTACCGGGGCCAGCCGGCCGACTACGCCATGCGCTGCGCCTTCGCCAAATGCGGCGACATCCAGTTCGAGATCATTCAGTCACTGCGCGGTCCGAACATCTACGACGAGTTCCTGACCAAGCACGACGCGGGCTTGCACCACGTCGGCGTCTTCGTGCCGGACGTGCAGGCGGCCGTCGCCGACCTGACGCGGCGCGGCTACGCCGTCATCCAGACCGGCTACGGCACCGGCGTTGAGGGCGACGGCGGCTTCGCCTACGTCGAGATGCCGACGCCGCTGGCGGCGCTGGTCGAGCTGATCGAGCTGCCCCGCCAGCGCATCCCCCCCGACGCCACCTATCCGCCCGCCTGAGCCGGCTGTCATTGAGGAGAGAGGACGCACCATGGCCCGCTACAAGAGCGCCATCATCGCCTGCGGCAACATCGCCCGCTGCCATGCCCGCGCCTGGCAGGACATCCCCGAGGTCGACCTGTGGTGCATCGCCGACTCCAACGAGGAGGCGCTGGCCGAGTTCGGTGACTTCTTCGGCGTGCCGCCGGAGCGGCGCTACCACGATTACCGCCAGATGCTCGACAAGGAACGGCCGGACTTCGTCGACGTCTGCTCCTGGCACGGCCTGCATGCCGAGATGACGGTCGCCGCCGCCGCCCGCGCGCCCAAGGCGATCATCACCCAGAAGCCGATGGCGATGAGTCTGGCCGAGGCCGACCAGATGCTGATCGCCTGCCAGCGCGAAGGCGTCAAGCTGCTGGTCGCCCACCAGCGCCGCCACCTGGCCGGCTGGCTGGTGGCGCAGCAGCGCGTGGCCGATGGCCTCATCGGCGAGCCGGTCCAGATCACGCTGGAGAGCGGCAGCCTGCTGAACGTGCTGTCGCACGACGTCAACATGGCGCTGTTCCTGCTCGGCGACCGGCCGGTGGAGTGGGTGATGGGCGCGGTCGAGCGCACGACCGATCGCTACGAGCGCTCGCACCCGTGCGAGGATGCCGCGCTCGGCATGGCGCTGGTCCAGGGCGGCGTGAGCATGATCATGAGCAGCAACCTCGACACCGGCCGGCGCGGCCACGGCTGCCGCCTGATCGGCACCGAGGGCATGCTGGAGCTGGGCGTCACCCGGCCGCCGAACGACCAGCTCCGCAGCGACGGCGCCATGCGTCAGCCGGAAGGCACGTCGGCCAAGTACAACGACGAGACCGGCTACGCCCGCTACCTGACGGCGACCAGCGGCGGCTGGCAGCGCATCGAGGCGCCCTGGCACGACCCGTTCGTCCATCTCGCCCAGGAGGCGGTCGACTGGGTCGAAGGCCGGGTCACCGACCCGATCAGCAGTGGCCAGAAAGGGCGCAACACACTGGAGGTGCTGATGGCGCTGTACGAGTCGGCCCGCAAGCGTCAGCGCGTCGACCTGCCGCTCAAGACGCTGGCCAACCCGCTCAAGCTCATGGTCGACTCTGGCGAGCTACCGGTCGAGTGGCCCGGCCGCTTCGAGGTCCGCGCCCGCATCGTCCGCGGCGAGCGCATGAGCTGGGACCAGTAGCCAATCGCCAGTAGGTCGATGGATGTATCGGGGCAGCCGCCGAGGGCTGCTCTCGTGGCTGGTCGCCGGCAGACTGGGGGTGGGGGCGGCGGTCATGCTGTCCGCTCTTGCGTCAGCACGGTGGGCAAGTTCCCCGACGGACACACGCTGCTCATCGCGTCCGGCTGACGCGGGCGTTCACCAGTGCTACAGTACTGGTGTGCCGGATATCGCTTGCCGGCCACGAGGACAGCCACCGAGGGCTGCCCCGATACATCTACCGACCACTGGCGATTGGAGGCACCTATGGCCCGAGGCTTTGGCGTGGCAGGAGCGTTGCCGGCCGACCTGATCAACACGCTAGCGATCGCCGCCGAGCAGGCCGGCTACGATAGCTTCTGGGTCAATGACACGCCGGCGGCCGACAGCCTGGAGCGACTGGCCGGTGCGGTGGCCGTCACGCGGCGCATCCAGTTGGGCACTGGCGTCATCCCGGTCGACCGGCGGCCGGCCGAGGCGATCGTTGCGCGCGCGCGCGAGTTGGCGCTGCCGGCCGACCGCGTCATCATCGGTGTTGGGTCGGGTGGCATGGCCGGTGGGTTGGCGCGGGTGGCAGCGGCGCTGCCGGTATTGGCGGACCTCGGCCTACCGATCGTCGTCGGCGCGCTGGGGCCGAAGATGTGCCGCCTGGCCGGCAGCGCCGCCGACGGGCTGCTGCTGAACTGGCTGACGCCGCCGTTTGCCACCGAAGCGGCTGGCTGGGCCAGCGAGGCGGCGCGCGCTGTCGGCCGGCCCGCGCCACGCCGCATGACCTACGCCCGCGTGGCCCTACCCGCCGGCGTCGAGCGCGCTCGGACGGAGGCCGACCGCTACGCCGCGATCCCGGCCTACGCCAACCACTTCACCCGCATGGGCGTTGCTGCCGTCGACACCATCATCGTCGGCGAGGCAGGGGCGATCCAGGCGGCGCTGGCTGCCTTCGAGGCCGTGCTGGACGACGTCGTGGCGCGGGCGATCACCCCAACTGACAGTGAGGCCGAGCTTATGGATCTGCTTCGGGCCGCCGCACCAGCCGCCACGCGTCCCAGGCCATGAGCAGCGCCGGCCCGGTGGCCAGCAGCAGCGTCCACACCATCGCCTGCCCGCGCCGCACCTCATCGGCGTCGGCGCGCGACAGGCGCAACCCCTCGAACACGTAGCCGTACACGATCGCGACCAGCACTGGCCCGAGCAGCAGCGTGGCGCAGCCGAGCCGCTCGCGCACGCCGGTGCACAGGTAGCCCAGTCCCCAGCACAGCGCCAGCCCGGCCAGCGTGTACGTCGCAATGATGACGGTCCAGAAGGCCGGCGCGCTCGCCTCGCGCAGGAACGGCCCGACCGGCACCGTCGCCCAGATGGCTGAGCAGCCCCCCAATCCCAGCAGCGGCAGCAGGTTCAGCGCCGCTGCCAGCAGCGCCCGGCGCGCGCGGGCGTGGGCATCCACCCGGTTGTGTGTCTCGATCAGCGCCCTCCCCGCCCACATCAATCACTGGTTGTCATCCTACACGACCGCGCCCCGCAAGCGCAGGAGGGCCAGGAGACAAAGGCGGGTGTGAACAGCCGGTCGTATACTCCGCGTCTATTCGCGGTTTCATTCCCGGTGGCCGGTACAATGCGTCGCTGACCCGCTGTTCAACTCGGGCGAGGATGGCCGTGATCGAGGTCGACGACCTGCGCAAGCGCTTCTGGGTGGCGGCGCACCGGCGCGGTGCACTCGGCGCGCTCCGCAATCTGGTGTCGCGCGCCGGCCGTGAGGTGCTGGCCGTCGACGGCATCAACTTCCGCGTCGCCGCCGGCGAGATGGTCGGCTACATCGGTCCGAACGGCGCCGGCAAGAGCACGACGATCAAGATGCTGACCGGCATCCTGACCCCATCGAGCGGGCGCGTGCGCGTGGCCGGGCTAGACCCGACCCGGCAGCGGCGGACGCTGGCGCGGCGCATCGGCGTCGTCTTCGGCCAGCGCACCCAACTGTGGTGGGATCTGCCGCTGATCGAGTCGCTCGACTTGCTGCGCCACATCTACCGCGTGCCGGCCGACCGCTTTGCCACCAACCTGGCCACCTTCCGCGAGGTGCTGGCGCTCGATCCGTTCCTCGGCACGCCGGTGCGCCAACTCAGCCTTGGCCAGCGCATGCGCGGCGATCTGGCGGCGGCGCTGCTGCATGACCCGGACATCCTCTACCTGGACGAGCCGACGATCGGGCTGGATGTCGTCGCCAAGCAACAGGTGCGCGACTTCCTGCTGCGCGTCAACCAGGAGCGCGGCGTGACGGTGCTGTTGACGACGCACGACATGGCCGACATCGCCCACCTGTGCCGCCGCATGATGCTCATCGACCACGGCGCGCTGCTCTACGACGGACCGCTGGCGGCGATCCGCGAGCGCTTCGGCGTCGAGCGTACGCTCGTCGTCGACCTGGACGACGGCACGGCGGCTACCGGTCCGCTGCTCGCGCCACACGCCCAGGAGGTGCGCGCTGACGGACCGCGCCGCTGGCTGCGCTTCCGGCGCGATGCGACGACCGCCGCCGACCTGATCGCCGCCGTCACCGCCCAGTATCGGGTCCGCGATCTGACGATCGAGGAGCCGGAGATCGAGGGTATCATCCGGCGCATCTACGCCGAGGGCCTGTGATTTGATGGGGTAGCCAGCGGAGAGGGTGGGATTTGAACCCACGAGGCGTTTCCGCCTACACGATTTCCAGTCGTGCCTGATCGGCCACTCCAGCACCTCTCCACAGACACGTCAGCCACTACCCCGGCACACCGCTTCCGGCCGCCGGCGGCGGGTGGCTGACGGCTGACATGGCGGAGAGGGTGGGATTCGAACCCACGGAGTGCTCATCACACTCAGTCGTTTTCGAGACGACCGCACTAGGCCACTATGCGACCTCTCCATCGATGAGTATATCGACGCCGCCACACCGCCGCAACGCGCCGCCCCACCCGGCTCTGCCGCGTGCCGTTGCGCGGCGGTCGAGTTCGGCCATCGGACCTCAACCGCCGCCGACCCAGTCCGGCATCGCGGTCAACGTACGCCCGCTCTGGCCGCCGAAATCGTTGGCTGCGTGGCTGCGCCGGTCAGAGACGCACGGACCGGCCTCAATCTTGTTCTGCTTGGCCGGCAAATCGAATTCCTGGAACAAGGAGATAACTTGACACGACACGTATAAGATCGTATAGTAGGTAACAACAAGACAGGCCGGGGCGAGTGCCCTGGCGGACCAGGCGATGGGGCGGCCATTGGCCGTCGCAACGGCAGGGAGGAATGACACCATGGTGACCCGTTGGGACCCGTTTGCTGAGGCGATGTCGCTGCGCGATGCGATGAACCGGCTGTTTGAGACGAGCGTCGTGCGCCCGACCTCGTGGGTCGGCATTACGACCAGCGCTGGCCAGGGCTTTCCGCTGAACATCTCCAGCCGGGATGAGAACCTGATCGTCGAGGCGCTCCTGCCCGGCGTCAGCCCGGAGGATGTCCAGGTGTCGGTCGATCAGGGCGTACTCAGCATCGCCGCCAAGCGGCAGGGTGTGCCGGCGACCGAAGGCCAGGAGGGCCAGGCTCACCAGCCGGGCTGGTACGTGCGCGAGATCGTGGCCGGGCAGTTCCGGCGCGCCTTCAGCCTGCCGTTCCCGGTCGACGCTGACAAGGCGCAGGCCACCTACACCAACGGCGTGCTGACGCTGACGCTGCCGAAGGCCGAGGCGGCTCGCCCGAAGCAGATCCACATCGCAGCTGGCGCGCCGCAGATTGAGACCACGACCGCCCAGTAAGCGGCCGGCTGGCTCGAACGGTTGCCTTGGACCGCGTGGGGGAATCCACGCGGTCTTGCTGTGGGCGGCATTGTGAACCGGTCGCGATGCCGGTGGCCAGGGAGACTCAGCGCCGTGACTGGGGCGGAGACGTGGTAGCCTATGCTATCCTGGTCGCCGGTCGTTTCATCCGCACCAGTCAGACCCGCCACCACCGGCATCCGCCGCGCTATGGAGGCCGCCCATGCGCCTGCGTCGCCTGAACACTGCCTACGGCGTCAGCGATAACCGCTTCCTGATGCGGCGCTACGCCTACGTCGAGGAGCGGCTCTTTACCACGATCGCCGGCTGGACCTGGGACACGCCCTCGCTGGAGCACAAGGTCGAGTTTGCCCGTCTCAGCTACGAAGGCGCGCTGGCCGCCGACGCATTGCGCCGCCGCGCCGATGAGCTTTTTCCGCCGACCGCCGCGCCGGAGCGCCCGCCGGCGCTGGCGGCGCTGGACCGCTTCTGCAACGAGGTCGCCAACGCCGACGATCCGGCCGAGCGGCTGGCCGGCGCCATCCGCGTCGTCAAGCCACACCTGCTGGCTGCCTACCGCCGGCACCTGGCCGAGACCGACGACATCATCGACGGGCCGACGGCGGCCGTGCTGCGGCGCATCATCCCCGAGGTGGAGGACCACATCGCCTGGGGCGAGACGGCGCTGGCTGAGGTGACGGCCACGCCGGCGGCGGCCGCGCGCGCGCGGGCCTGGGAAGCACACCTGCGCGCCGCGCTCGACGCCATCGGCGGAGTGTGTGGCGAGGGCGGCGGCGCGCTCCCGGCCTACCGCCGGCCGGACCCGCCAGCGCGCGATCTGACCGACCTGCCGGCCCGCGACGACCGCTTCAACATCGTGCCGGTCGAGGACTACGCCGTTGCCAGCATGGGCGACGACAAGAACGAGATCCTGCGCCACCTGCTCTACTCCAACGCCTACGGCGAGATGGAAGCCGCCGATATCCTCGGCCGGGTGCTGGCCGACGCGCCAGAATTGCCCTGGTCAATGCGGCTCGATCTGGTGCGCCAGTTCTGGGATGAGGCCCGCCACACCGAGATGAGCTGGCGTCGCATGGAGGAGTTGGGTGGTCCGCCGCACCCGACGCCACCGATCCCGCGACTGATCCTTGAGCCGCTCAAGGGGCTATCCGACCCGCTGGAGCGGCTGCTCGTCCTGCAGCGCGTCATCGAGGGGCGCGTCACCGAGCGGCACCGCTACCGCGTCCACTACCTGACCGCCGAGCTGGACGACCCGGTGACGGCCCGCCTCTATGAGTACATCGTCGCCGACGAGCGGGCGCACGTCGGCTACTCCGAGTGGATCCCGAAGCTGATCGGTGACGACCCGGAACGGCTGGCGCGGCTGGACCGCATCCACGCCATGGCCGAGCCGCTGTTCGAGCGCATCCTGACGCGCCGGCAGGACCGCACTGCCGGCATGCGCGCCGGCGGGACCGGCTCGTGAAGTTCGCCATCGATGAGGCGCGCTGCGTCGACTGCGGCGCCTGCCGCCGCTACTGCCTGGTCGACTGCATCCCCTATGAGGGGATGCAGCACCGCGTCGACCTGGCGCGCTGCATCGGCTGCACCATTTGCTACGCTGTCTGTCCAGCCGACGCCGTCGTGACCGTGCCCGACAACCGGCCGACACCGAACCTGGGCTGGACGGCGATGGAGAAAGTGCGCGTGCGCGCCTACCGCCGCGGCCCCCTCCAGCTCTACGGGCAGCCCGGCCAGTAGCGCCAGGAGGCCAGGTGGAACGGGAGGTCGATGAACGTGGTGGACGGGCACCGCCCACTGTCGTTCCCAACCCCCAACCCCCAATCCACTACCCCTCAGCATGCCCCTTCCAGGCCAGGATCTGCTCGGCCTGGGCGATGACCGGCCGGTCGATCATGCGGCCATCGAGGACGAACGCGCCGCTGCCGTCGGCCGCCGCCCGCGCCGCCGCCTCGACCACCCGCCGCGCCCAGTCCACCTCGGCGCCGGTCGGCCCCAGCGCTCGATGCACCGGCTCGATCTGGCGCGGGTGGATCACCTGTTTGCCGCTGTAGCCCAGCAGCCGACCCCGGCGTGTCTCCTCCACCAGCCCGGCCTCGTCCGCCAGGTCGGTGAAGACCGTGTCGAGCGCCGGCACGCGCGCCGCCCGCGCCGCCACGCCGACCGCTGCCCGCGCGTACTGCAACTCGAAGCCCTCGCGCGAGCGCGGCACGCTCATGTCCTGGCGGAAATCCTCGGCTCCGAACAGCGTGCCGGCCACGCGCGCGTCGGCGGTCAACAGGTCGTAGGCGCGCAGCACACCCCTCGCCGTCTCGATCAGCACCAGCAGCCGCAGTGCGCCGGCCGCCAGCCCGGCCGCCGCCTCGGCCGTCGCCAGCCAGCCGGCCACCTGCACGACATCGGCGACGCTGTCAGTCGCCGGCAGCGCCACACCGGCCAGGCCTGGCCCGGCGACGGCCGCGATCTCCTGCTCGACCAGCCCACTGGCCAGCGTGTTGACGCGCACGAAGACATCGGCCGTCGTCGCGGCGGCGATCGCCGGCAGCGCCGCCGCCACCATCTGCCGGGCGCGCTCTTTCTCCGCCGCCGGCACCGACGCCTCCAGGTCCAGGATCAACCCATCGGCGCCGGTCGCCGGCGCGCGCGCCAGCATCCGCTCCTGAATGCCCGGCACGTAAAGCAGCGTCCGCCACGGTCGCATGGGGACTCCAGTCGTCAGTCACCAGTGGTCTATAGAGGTTGTGGCTGTCCTGCCCCTGCGGAGGTCTCGCCGCACCATGGGGAGGCAGCGATTCTACGCTGATGACGGCGTCGCCCACAACGCCGCTCGTCGGTTGCCTGCGCCGGCGGTAGCCGTCACACCCCAGCGCCGAGCTTGCTATACTGGGCTGTGCCGAGCCGGCAACCGGCGGGAGGTGGGCGGTGGCGGACGAGGTAGAGACGCTCTCACTCGAGCGCGCCAAAGAGCGCGTGCTTGAGGACGAGCGGCTGCGCTCTGACCTCGCCGACGACGAAGCGCAGGTGCTCCTCGACTGGGCGCTGACCGAACTGGACGCCGCCGCCAATCGCGGCGAGCCGGTCGAGGCCGCCGTCGACCGCGTCCGCGCCCAGGGCCACGAGATCAACGAGATCGTCGGCCAGCGCTACGATCTCGCTCCCGCGGTGATGGCTGCCCGCCTGCGTCGCCTGGCCGGCCTGCCCGACCCCGCGCCGCCCTCCTTCTGGAGCCGCTGGTTCGGCAACCAGCAGCGCGATGCCGTCGACGACCTCCTGGCGCGTCAGGAGACCCTATCGGGACCGGACCTCGTCAGCGCCGTGCTGGCGCTCTTGCCCGCTATGTCAGAGAGTACGTCATGAACCGACGCCCGAGCATCGGCCTGTGGCTGGCCATCGCTCTGATCGTCCTGGTCGTCGTCATCGTCGCCATCATCCTGTTTGGCCAGCAGGCGCTGAGCCGCACGACCTCGACGACCCCAACAGTCCCGCCTACGACCGCCGGCAAGCCGAGCACGGCGCTGGACGGTCTCGTCGCTGTCTACTTCACCGACCCGAAAGATCCCGACCGGCCCGAGGACCGCCGTGGCGGCCTGGACGAGAAGCTGACGGCTTTCCTGAAGGAAGCGACGACCAGCATCGACGTGGCAATCTACGACCTCGACCTGACCAATGTGACCGCCGCCCTGGTCGATGCCAGCAAGCGCGGCGTCAAGGTGCGCCTCGTCACCGATACCGACAACCTCAAGAATGACGCGATCGTTACGCTGCAGGCGGCCAAGATCCCGGTCATCGAGGACAAGCGCAGCGCGATCATGCACCACAAGTTTGCCGTCGTCGATCGCACCGCCGTCTGGATGGGCTCCTGGAACTTCACCGTCTACGACACCTACCGCTACAACAACAACGGCGCACTCTGGCGCAGCAAGCCGCTGGCCGAGAAGTACGCCGCTGAGTTCGAGAAGCTGTTCGCCGGTCAGTTCGGCGCTCGTGGCCGTACCGACAAGCCGGCCGCCGACGTCGTCACCGACGAGCAGCGCGGCATCCGCATGGAAGTGTACTTCACCCCTGAGGACGATCCCGAGCCGGCCATCGTCAATCGGGTCAAGGCGGCGCAGCGCAGCATCATCTTCCTGGCCTACTCGTTCACCTCCGATCCCATCGGCGGGGCGATGCGCGATGCCGGCAAGCGCGGCGTGCAGGTGCGCGGCGTGTTCGAGAAGACCGGCACCGAGGCAGCCAACAGCCCGAGCGAGTTTCGGTCGATGAAAGAGGCTGGACTGGACGTGCTGCAGGACGGCAACCGCTACCTGATGCACCACAAGGTCATCGTTATCGACGAGCGCACGGTCATCTTTGGCTCCTACAACTTCAGTGCCAATGCCCGCGACAACAACGAGAACCTGCTGATCGTCGACAGCCCCGACCTGGCTCGGCTCTTCACCCAGGAGTTCGAGCGCGTCTACGCCAGAGCGGCGGCAGCGAAGTGACGCCGCCCCGCGCCGCGCCCGAGGCCCGCTCGGCCCGCTTCGTGCTGCCGGGCGACGCCCACCACTACGGCAGCCGGTTCGGTGGCACGAGGCTGCAGTGGATGGACACGACCGCCGCCATCGCCGCCATGCGCTTCTGCCAGCGGCCGGTGCTGACCGCGTCGCTGGAAAGCATCGACTTCCGCCAGCCGATCCACGTCGGCGAGATGGTCGATGTCGTCGCCCGCGCCGTCTACGCCGGCCGCACCTCGGTCATCGTCCGCGTCGAGGTCTACCGTGAGACGCTAGCCGGCGAGCGCGACCTGTGCACCAGCGGCTACTTCAGCATGGTCGCCGTCGACGCCGCTGGCCGCCCGACACCGGTGCCGCCGCTGCTGATCGAGGACGAGGCGGCCTGGCGCGAGGCCGACGCGATTCGGGCCCGCGCCGCTGCCCGCCGCACCTCACCCGACCATGGCCGGTCCCCTCTCCCGCGCGCGGGAGATGGTTAGGGTGAGGCTCTCTGCGCCGGCTTCGACTGCGCTCAGCCACCGGCCTGGACCTCGGCTTCCGCCGGGGTGACGGAGCCTCTTGCCTGTCATGCCGGCGCACACCGGCATCCACTCCCATCTATCCTGGGACAGGTGCAGCATGACCCCATCAGTGCCGGAACCCTACCGCTACATCGCCTTCCTGAGGGCTATCAACGTCGGCGGCCACACCGTGACGATGGACGCGCTGCGCCGCCACATCGAGGCGCTTGGCTACGGCGACGTCGCCACCTATATCGCCAGCGGCAACGTCATCTTCACCGCGCCCAGCGCCAACGCCGCCGCGCTCGAGGCCGCGATCGCCACCCACCTCGAACGCACGCTCGGCTACGCCGTCGCCACCTTCATCCGCACACCGGCCGAGGTGGCCGCCATCGCCGCCGGCCAGCCCTTCCCGGCGGCGGACCTGGCGCGCGACGGCGCGACGTTGATGGTTGCCTTCCTGTCGACTGTGCCGGCCGGCGATGCGCTGGCGCGGCTGTCGCCCTACCGCACCAACGCCGACGACTTCTCCGTCGTCGGCCGCGAGGTCTACTGGCTGCGTCAGGGCCGGACGAGCGACTCGGCCTTCTCCGGCGCGCGGCTGGAGCGGGCGCTGGCGCTGCCGGCGACGCTGCGCAACGTCACCACCGTGCGCGGATTGGCAGCGCGGTATCCCGCTTAGCGCCCGGCGCCGGCGGCAGGGCGGCGTGGATGGGTTCTTGCGAGCGTGGCCGCGAGGCGCGTGGTCGAGAGCGCGGCGGTAACGAGGGGGCCATGCAGCAAGGACGACTCTTCGACCCGACGCCGGGCGGCTACGCGAGCCTGGCGGCGGTGCGCGCCGACTGCCTCACCTGCACCCACTGCGACCTGGCGCTGACCCGGAGGCTGGTCGTCTTCGGCGCGGGCGACCCGGCCGCCCGACTGATGATCGTCGGCGAAGGACCGTCCGAGGCCGACGACACCTCCGGCCTCCCATTCAGCGGCCCGTCCGGCGTCGTCCTCGATCAGTGGCTGGCCGCGATCGGCACCGACCGGGACCGCGTCTGGCTGACGAACGTCGTCCGCTGCCGCGCCGCCGGCCCCAACGAGCGCGGCCGGCTGACCAACCGCCCGCCGACAGCGCGCGAGATGGCCGCCTGCCGCGCCTGGCTGCTGACCGAGATCGGCTTCGTCCGGCCGGCGGTCCTCCTCGGTCTCGGCGGCACAGCCGGCAAGGCGCTGCTTGGCAAGGACTTCAGGCTCACTCAGGGGCGCGGCCGCTGGGCCGACGGGCCGTCCGGCATCGCCACGCTCGTCACCTTTCTGCCGGCCTACCTGATGCGGCTGGAGGAGCCGGAGCTGGGCCGCGCCCAGGCGTTTGTCGACGCCGACCTGGCCGCCGTGCGCGCGCGCCTCGCCGCGCCGCCCTGACCGGCGCGGCATGGTAGACTCCCCCCAACGATTGACCCGAACGATCAGCCGCGCCCGGTGACCGGTGGGTGTCGCCGCCGGCACGGTTGAGGGAGCAGCCCAAATGAGCAGCGCCATCGCGCCCGCGCCGGCCACTACGCCAGACGCCGCCGATCCGTATCCCTATGGCTGGCGCGTCATCAGGCAGACGCAGCCGAACGGGCTCGTACTGGACGTCACTGTGTCGTTGACGCTGGAAGACGTGCTCCATCCCGAGGAGGGCGATCAGGTGACGCACGCCGAACCCCACGAGCGCCGCTGCGTCTACCTCTACGACGTCTTCCGGGCGCGCGTCGCCGGCGATCCCAGCATCACCGTGCTGAAAGACGTCCGCATCGCCTGGGACGTGCCGAACCTGCGACCGCACGGCCCCGACCTGATGGTCATTCCGGCTGTGCGCGAGCAGCGCGCCTGGAGCACGTTCGACGTCGCCGCCGAGGGCACGCGCCCCGCGCTCATCGTCGAGGTGACGTCACCGGAGACGGCCTCGCTCGATCTAAGCAGCTTCGGGTAAGCGTCTCGTACAATGGCGGGCAGGAGGGCCCGCCATGCCGAAGATCATCCGCGTGACCCTGACCGCTGACCAACTGGACGACCTGAATGCGCGCGCCCGTGGTCGGGG
>JADLAZ010000183.1 GCA_020849725.1 Chloroflexota bacterium | reverse complement strand
GGTGACGCCTTCTACGCCAGCCACAACTGGCACCCCTGGTTCATCGAGGGCGTCAAGACCTGGCTGCTGGAGGTCTGGGAGCAACTGGGCCGGCTGCCGGCGGCGCTGGTCGTGCCGGTCGGCAGCGGCAGCATGCTGCTCGGGGCGGCCCACGCGGCGGCCGTGCTCCGTGCCGGCGGCGTCGCCGGGCCGGGACCGCGCCTGTTCGCGGCGCAGCCGGCGGCCTGCGCGCCGGTTCACCAGGCCTTCACCGCCGGCGCGGATAGTGTGACGCCGGTGGTCGCCGCGCCGACACTGGCCGAGGGCGCGAGCATCGCCAGTCCGGTGCGCGGTGATGAGGTGTTGCGCGCCGCCCGCGCCAGCGGTGGCGGGACAGTGGCGGTGACCGAGGACGAGATCGTCGCCGCGCTGCGCGACCTGTGGCGGCAGGGCATCTACATCGAGCCGACGTCGGCCGTCGCCGTGGCTGGTGCGCGCCAACTCCGCGCGCGCCACCGGCTGGCAGCCGGCGACGAGACGGTCGTCCTGCTCAGCGGCAACGGCCTCAAGGCGACCGAGCGCATCGCCGAACTGCTCGCGAAAGGGTAACGATCCACCGATGATGAACACAGCGTTCAGTTGGCCGCGAGTCGAGGACGCCGTCGCCCGCCTGAGTGGGTCGGGCACCATCGGCGTCGCCCTCGCCGCCAAAGGCGGCGCCGCCTGGCAGCACCACGGCGACCGCAAGTTCGCTGCCGCCAGCACCGTCAAGGTTCCGGTCATGGTCGAGGTCTACCGCCAGATCGACGCCGGCCGGCGCCGGCTCGATGACTGGCTGCGGTTGACGGACGCGGACAAGGCCCAGGGCAGCGGCGTGCTGCTGCACCTGCGCGCCGGCCTGGACCTGACGCTCAACGACCTGATCTACCTGATGATTTCGATCAGCGACAACACCGCCACCAACCTGCTGATTCGGCTGGTCGGCATCGAGGCGGTCAATCGGACGATGCACGACCTGGCGATGACCAGCTCCAATCTCGGCCGGGAGATGCTCGGCCGGCCAGCCACCGCCGACGAGATCGAGAACCTGGCGACGCCGAACGACTACCTGCGCGCCATCGCCGCCATCATGGACGACGAGGCGGCGTCACCCGCCTCCTGCGCGGCGATGCGGGCGATGCTGGAGCGCCAGCAGAACACGCGCCGCATCGGCCGCTACGTGCCAATGTCGAGCGGCAAGGTGGTGTGGGGCAGCAAGACCGGCTCGATCCCCGGCGTCACGAACGACGTCGGCTACGTTGCCGGCCCCAACGGCCGCCTGGCGATCGCCGTCTTCTGCGAGAACTTCGCCGACCAGCACACCGGCGAGCAGGCCATCGGCGACATCACCCGCGCCGCGCTGGCCGACACCGGCATCGTCGGGCCACTGTACACAAGCTGATGGGCCGCGAGCCAGCCTGGCGGCGGATCACCGGTCAGTCGGCGTCATGCTGGGCAGCGGCTCCAGCGTGGACGGCGCCGGCGTGGACAGCGCTCGCGTGGACGGCGTGGGTGTGGCGGGACGCGGCGTCGGGCGCGCCGCCATCGGCGCCGGCCAGGGCTGGCGCGGGCGGAACTTCAGCACGCGGTGCCTGCCACAGTCGGTGATGTAGATCGCGCCCTGCCCATCGATGGCGATCCCGCGCGGACTGAGAATGAGGCTGAGGACCAGCCCGGCTATCTCTGGTATGGCGAGACCGATCAGGGCCAGACCAGCGTCTCCAGCGCGGCCCGGTAGCGCTCGGCGTCGGCGTCAGCCACGGCCGCATCCATCTTCACCAGCACATTGTCGTGGACGTAGATGTGGGGGTAAAGGTCAGGGTAGCGCGCGAACCAGATCTGCTTGGCCCGCAGCCGCTCGGCCGAGTCGAAGATGAAGATCTGGCCGCCCTTGTCACCCAGGCCGGGTACGACGAAGGTGCGCGCCTCGACCTCGACCATCGGCTCCGTCGGCGGGCCGCCGGAGACGCGCGGCGCGCGCCGCATGATCGGGTCCGGCGTCGCCGTCGCGATCGGCCGGGGGTGGATATCGGCCAGCGGCAGCCCGGCCGCGCGCCAGGCGGCGATCACATCGTCGGCGTGATGGCGCAGGAAGCCCGGCTCGGGCTGGCTGAGCCGCTGCTCCCGCGTACAGGCGGCCAGCACTGCCGCCACAACCAGCAGAAGGAACCAGCGGCGACTGGAGCTCGCGGCGGTGGTATCTGCCGGCCCGGTCACGGAGAGGATCGCGCCGCGCGCATCTGAAGAGCCTGATTGCCGCATGATGAGCCGCCGCATCCGCCTGTCTCACGGTCGCCGAGCGGGTCAACCGCCATGACCCCCTCGACGGGATTCTACAGGACGAGCGCACTAGCGGCACGGCCGGCCGCTTCCTCGCTACCCGACCCTGGTGTTGGCTGGCGCTCGCGACGCGCGTCAATAGCCGGCGGCCTTGTCGACGAGGTTCAGCAACGGCCGGCCATCCTGGTAGCGGTGCAGGTTGTCGACGAAGATATCGATGCCGCGCTGGCGGGTCAACGCCGTCGTCGCGCCGTTGTGCGGCGTCACGATCGTGTTCGGCGCCGTCCAGAAGGGACTGTCCGGCGGCAGCGGCTCGATGGTGTGCGCGTCCAGCCCGGCGCCGGCGATCCAGCCCTCCTGCAGCGCCCGCAGCAGCGCCGCGTCGTCGGCGATGCCGCCGCGCGAGAAGCAGATGTAGTGGGCGGTCGGCTTCATCGCCCGAAACTCGGCCTCGCCCAGCAGGCCGCGCGTCTCGGGCGTTAGCGGCGCTGTCACCACCACCACGTCGGATGCGCCCAGGAAGTCGTGCAGCCGTGCCCGCGGGTAGATCTCATCGACATGGGGCGTCGGCTGGTCGCTGCGGCGCATGCCGATGACGCGCATGTGGAAGGCTTTGGCCTTGGCGGCCAGGTCCTGGCCGGAGTGCCCCAGACCGATGATGCCGCAGGTCAGGCCGGTCAACTCGGCATGATAGACTCGGTCCCAGCGGTGCTCGGCCTGCGCCCGGACCCAATGGAGCGCATTCCGGTTGAGCATGAGCATGAGCAGCATGGCGTGCTCGGCCAGCGGGATGGCGCCGTTGCCCTTGCAGCTCGTCACCAGCACGTCGCTGGCTAGCATCGCCGGGTAGAGCAACGCATTCGGGCCAGCGGCTGCGCTCTGCACCCAGCGCAGCCGCTGCGCGCGCGCCAGCGCCTCTGGCGGCACGTAGCCAAACACGATCTCGGCCTCGGTGATGTGGTCCAGCAGATCGGCGCGGCTGGGCACGAATCGCACGTCGGCGCCGGCGGCGGCCGCGCGGATCTGTGTGGCCTGCGCTTCGCTCACACCACTGGCGCCATCGTAGCCGGCCGCCATCTGGTGCGCGTCGGACCGGATCCGGCCTTCGACGAGGATGAGCCGTCGCTCAGACTGCTCGGACGCCATGCCGTCCTCCTTGACGACGACTTCAGCTTCTAGGTATAGCGCGTCAGTCGCACGACGGTGACCTCAGCCGGGCAGGCTATGCGCAGCGGGATGCCGGTCCAGCCGACGCCGCGACTGGTGTAGACCGGCCCGCTGGCGCTCTGGCTCAGCCCGGTGTGGTGGAGGCGACCGAGCGGCGGCAACAGCAACGGCCGACCGCCGAGGCGGACCTGGCCGCCGTGGGCGTGGCCGGCGAGTGTCAGCGTCACTGGTCGGGGCAGATGGTCGGCGACATCTGGCTCGTGGCTGAGCAGCAGGCAGGGCGCATCGGCCGGCACCGCCGCCAGCGCCGCCCGCGCGTCGGCCAGGCCGAGATAGACCGAATCGAGGCCGGCGACCCACAGCCGCCCAACCGGCGCCGGCACGGCACGGTTGACCAGCATCGTCAGATCGGGGGCGTGCTCGGCCAGCGCCCGCAGCAGCCGCCGCCCACCGACGCGGTGGTCGTGATTGCCAAGCACGCCGTAGACGCCGAGCGGCGCGCGCAACCCGGCCATCGCCTGCGCCGCTGGCACGATGTCGCGCGGGCGGTGGTCGAGCAGGTCGCCGGTCATCACGATCACGTCCGGTGTGGCGCTGTCGAGGAGATCGACCGCCCGGCGGGCGTCATCTGGATGGACGTGGACGCCGATGTGAAAGTCGCTCAGGTGGCCAATGCGCAGCCCATCGAGTGCGGGTGGCAGATCGGCCACCGGCACATCGACGGCGACGAGGTGGGGATGGTCCAGCCCCGCCCGCCGCGCCAGCGCGCCGATAAGGTGCGTCACACCGGTCCACGCCAGCGCCTGTACGCCGAGATGCATCGCCAGCGCCGCCGGCCCGCGCCACAGCCGGCGCTCGTGGTCGGCGTGGTGGTCGGCGGCGACCTCGGCGTCTTGCTCCAGATCGCGGATCACGGCCATGTTCCCCTCGCGCGCCGCGCCGGGCCAGTCCCCGGAACACGGCATCGCCAGACTCTACGGGCGCCGGCCGGCACGGGTTTTCCGCGGGCCGGCCACCCGGTCGAGTCAACGGCCGGCGGGGACGACCGCTGAAGGGACCGATCTCGTCTCATGCGGGGTCGTGGGTGTCCGCTGGCACGCTCGTCACCAGCCACTCGCTGAGCAGTGGTGCGAGCGGCGCGAGTATCGCCCGCACCGTCGCCTGGGTCGCGGCGTCGAGACCGACCGGCAGCATCCCCGTCTCGGCCAGCAGCGCCGCCACCCGCGCCTGGAGCGGTGCGAGATCGACGGGCACGCCTGGCTCGGCCAGCGCCGGCTGGCGAGCCGGCGCTGGCAACCCGGTGTCGGTCGAGGACGCCCGGTCAGCGTCGGCCGGGGTGGCCCGCAGCTCACGCATCAGCGCCTCGACCTGGCGCATCGTGTAGCGACCGGCCGCCAGCTCCTGGGCCACCGCCTGCTGGCGGGTCGGGTCGGGGATGCGAGCGACGTTGCGCGCGGCCGAGCTTGACAGCCGCCCCTCCAGCACCAGCTCCTGGATCGGCTCCGGCAGCAGCGTCAGCCGCAGCCGCTCGGAGACGTGGGCCGGACTCTTGCACAGGCGGCGGGCGACTTCCTCCTGGCTGTAGCCCAGCCCCAGCAGTGACCGCAACGCCCGCGCCTCCTCCATCGGGTCGATAGTGCGCCGCTGCAGGTTCTCGACCAGCGCCAACTCGATGGCGGCACGATCGTCGATATCGTCGCGGACGACGGCCGGGATCTCGGTCAGACCCAGCCCACCGGCCGCTCGCCAGCGGCGCTCGCCAGCCACGATCTGGTAGCGAGCGCCGCCGGGACCGGGGTAGGGGCGCACCAGGATCGGCATCAGCACGCCGTGCTGCTGGATCGACTCGCGCAACTCGCGCATGGCGCGCTCGGGGAAGAGCCGGCGCGGCTGGTCGACATTCGGCGCGATCTGGTCGACCGGCAGCGTCTGGACAGCATCGCGTCCGCTCACCAGCGGCGCCTGCCAGTCGGCGCGCGCGGCGGTCGTGGCCAGCGCCACATCCATGCCGACACGCAGCTCCGACTTACGCGCGCGTGCCACGGCGCACCTCCTCGGCCAGCTGGCGGAAGCCATGGCTCACCTCGGCCTCGGGGTCGTGCAGCACGATCGGCATGCCGAAGGCTGGCGACTCGGCCACCCGCACCGCCTGCCGGATGCGCGCCGCCAGCAGCCGCTCGCCGACACGCTCGCGCAGCTGCTCGATCACCTCGCGCGCCAGCACGGTGCGCGCGTCGAAGAAGGTCGGCAGCACGCCTAGCAGCGCCAGGTCCGGGTTAGCCTGCTCGCGCACCTCGTCCATCCGGCGCAGCAAGTTGTCCATGCCGCTGATGCCCCAGATGTCGGCCTTGACCGGCACCAACACCCAGCGGCTCATCACCAGCGCCGCCGTCGTCAGCAGCGACAGGCGCGGCGGGCAGTCGAGCACGACGTAGCCGTAGCGGCCGCTCTCCACCACCGGCCGCAGCGCCATCTGCAGCGCCCGCTCGCGGCCCAGGTCGCGCGCCAGCAGCGTCGCCTCGTCCATCTCCAGCGTCAGCGCCGCCGGCAGCAGGTCGAGGCCGATGACAACCGAGCGGATAGCCGCGGCCACCGGCACGCGCCCGTGCAGCACGTCGCCCAGCGATGGCTCTCCCGGTCCGACACGCACACCGAAGGACGCCGACAGGTGCGCCTGTGGATCGCAGTCGACCAGCAGCGTTGGCTCAGCCGCGGCCAGCAGCACGCCCAGGTTGGCAGCAGTCGTTGTCTTGCCGACACCGCCCTTCTGGTTGGCGATGGCGATGACCGTGGCGCGCGCGGTCGCACTCTGGCCAAGCGCCCGCCGCAGCGCCGCATCGCCGATGCGCCACTGGCCTTCCAGCCGCTCGGCATCAAGCGTGCCCTGCTCGATCATGCGGTAGACGTCGGCCTCGCTCACCCGCAAGGTGCGAGCTGTTTCCAGCACCGTCCAGCTTATCTCCTGGGTCGCCATACGCGCTCTCTCTACCAGCGGCCCGCCCGGTCGACGCACGCCATTGTACCCCGTGGGGGAGTCTCCCCGGCGGCGCGGTTCGCACGTGCGAACCGGCACACGCCCTGGCTCTCGCTGCCATGACGTCCCATGGGAGCGCGCCGGCCTTGACCGAACATCCGTTGTAGGCGATACTGTGCTCGGCGCCTATGAGAGGGACCATCGCCATGAGCACAAGGAGGCTCCCAGTGTTGAACGCCGATCGCCGGCATCGGGTCACACTGCGCCTGGCTCTGCTGCTGATCGCGGTCCTGCTCGGTCTGAGCCTGTCGACGGTGCTGGCCGGCGTTGGCCCCGCCAACCGCAGCGG
>JADLAZ010000182.1 GCA_020849725.1 Chloroflexota bacterium | reverse complement strand
GCGCGCCGCTGGTGAGGCGGGCGTGCCCTGCCTCAAGTACAACCTCAACCTGCTGGGCGTGCCGCGCACCGGCCGCACCCCCGGCCGCGGCGGTGTCACCTACAGCCACTTCAACCTGGCCGAGTGGCCCGACCCATCGGTGGCCGAGTTCGGCCCGCGCAGCGCCGAGCAGGTCTGGGAGGCGATCACCTATTTTCTGGAGCGGGTCGTGCCGGTCGCTGAGGCGGCGCGGGTGCGGCTGGCCTGTCACCCAGACGACCCAGGCTTGCCTCCGGGGCTCCTGTTGCGCGGGGTCGACTCGGTGCTTGGCTCGGTCGAGGGCCTGCGGCGCTTCATCACCATCACGCCCAGCCCGTACCACGGCCTGAACTTCTGCCAGGGCACGGTGGCCGAGATGTGCCAGGAGCCGGCGCGCGAAGTGCTGGAGGCGATCCGCTACTTCGGCGAGCGGGACAAGATCTTCATGGTCCACTTCCGCAATATCCGCGGCCGGGTGCTCGATTTTGAAGAGGTCTACCCCGACGAGGGCGATGTGGACATGTACCAGTGCATCAAGCTCTATCAGGAGGTCGGCTACGATGGCATGATCCTGCCCGACCACGTGCCGCACTCCGAGGTCGACAGCGCCTGGGGGCACCGCCAGCGCTCGTTCTGCCACGGCTACGCGCGCGCCTTGATCCAGGCGGCGGCGGCCGAGGCGACGCGCTGACGGCGATGCGCCCGGCGCGGCGGCTGGCGCGAGGGTGGCACCGCGCCGACGCGCGGTGACGTGGTACGATAGTGGCATCGATATCTGGGAGCCGTCGCTGTTCGTGGATCCTGGCGCAGGCCCGCGGTATCGCGGGAAGAGGAGCGGTCGACGATGGGTGACAAGAGCCCGAAGAACACGCAGAAGCTCAAGAGCAGCAAGCAGGACAAGAAGGCGCCGCGGCCCGCGCCGTCCGCGCCCGCGTCGTCCGCCCCGAAGAAGTAGCAGGCGTTCCCCGCGCTGCGAATCGGACACCCTACGAGCGGCGCGCCCGGCGTGACGTGGCTACCCCGGTGGCGGGTTGCGCTAGTTCGGGAACCAGGGGGAGTCCACTGCCGGCGGCTCCTGGTTCGGCCAGAGCGGCTGCATCGTCCGGAACGCCGGCAGCGCGACCTTCGCCCGCCGCAGCGATGTCTCGGCTCGGCCGGCGTGGTCGCCACCGGAGCGGCCGGCGCCCGCTTGCGACAGCGGCGTGGGCCTGCTAGAAGGTCCGCGTCACCGCAGAACCGGGCAGCCGGCGCCAGTGCGGCAGGGGAGGGACCATGCAGATCACCGGCTTGCGCACCTTTGTCGTTGCCGCCGGTCCGACCGGTGGCAACTGGGTGTTCGTCAAGGTCGACACGGACCAGGCCGGGTTGTCGGGCCTGGGCGAGGGGAGCGTCACCGGCAAGGCGCAGACGATTGTCGCCGCGATCGAGGAGCACGAGCGCTTTCTCGTCGGCCGAGACCCGCTCCGCATCGAGTGGCTCTGGCAGGCGATGTACCGCTATCCGCGGTGGCGGGGCGGCCCAGCGCTCAATTCGGCGATCTCAGCCATCGAGATGGCCCTGTGGGACATCAAGGGCAAGGCACTCGGCGTGCCGGTCTGGCAACTGCTGGGCGGGGCGGCCCGCGACCGCATCCGCCTGTACACCCACGGTTCGCCACACTCCGACGCCGGCCTGCGCCGTCTGGAGGAGCTAGTCCAGCGCGGCTACACAGCGATCAAGGTCGGCCCGTTCGAGGTCGTCGACGGAACCGTCAACCCGACCCGCGACGTGCGCGTGGGCGCCGCCGGCATTCACCGGCTGCGCGAGTTGGTCGGCGATGATGTCGATATCCTGATCGACGCGCACGGTCTGCTGACGCCGGCGATGGCGGTTGACTTTGCCCGGCGCGTCGCCGAGGCTCGCCCACTCTGGATCGAGGAGGCGACCCAGCCGGAAGACCTGGCGACGCTGGCCTGGGTGGCCGAGCGCAGTCCCGTGCCGCTGGCGACCGGCGAGCGCCTCTTCACCAAGTGGGGCTTCAACGACCTGATTCAACAGCGCGCCGTCGCCTACATCCAGCCCGACGTCTCACACGCCGGCGGCATCCTGGAGACGAAGAAGATCGCGGCCATGGCGGAAGCCAAGTTCATCGAGGTCGCCCTGCACGGCGCCAGCTCCGAGGTGTTGACGGCCGCTAACTTCCACGTCGATGCCACCACGCCCAATTGCACCATTCAAGAGCACCCGCTCGGTGGGCCGTGGCGCTACGAGGTCATCCGAACGACCTGCGAGGTGCATTACGGCTACGCACTCTTGCCGCAAGCGCCCGGGCTGGGTATCGAACTCGATGAGGTGGCGGCGGCCAGGCATCCTTACGAGGCCGACTTCCGCGCGCACTACACGTTCGATGACGGCTCCGTCGCCGATGCCTGAGGCCGGCAGCGGCAGGCGCCGATTCGGCGTGGGCCGATAGCGACGTCGCCGGCCCAGCGGCAACTGGCCACCATGGCATGGGAGGCGAGCCAGATGCGCGACATCGTCATCGTCGGCGCAGGGGTACTCGGGGCGCTGGTCGCCTACCGGCTCAGTCAGGCTGGGGCGCGAGTAACGGTGCTGGAGGCGGAGCGGCCGGCGGCGGCCGCCTCGCGGCGCAGCTTTGCCTGGTTCAATTCCCACCACAAGCTGCCGCGCGTCTATCATGACCTGAACGCCGCCGGTGTGGCCGCCTACCCGGCGCTAGCGGCGGCGCTGGGCGGCGACTGGCTGCATCGGGTCGGCAACCTGGTCTGAGAGACGGCGCCGTCAGATCGCGCGGCGCTGCTGGCGAACATCGAGCGCCTGCGCGCCTGGGACTACCCCTGCACCGCGATCGACCGGGCCGAGGCCGCGACGCTGGCGCCTGACGTGACGCTGCCGCCAGCCGGAACCGCCGACTACGCCTTCGCACCGGACGAGGGCTGGGTCGAAGTGGGGCCGCTGGTCGGCCGGCTGCTGGCGGCGGCGATGGCGACCGGGGCGACGGTGCGCTGGCCGGCGCCGGTCGAGCGCCTGCTGGTCGATGGTGGCCGGGTCACCGGCGTCATGGTCGCGGGTGAGCATCACGCGGCCGGCTGGGTGATCGATTGCGCCGGCTGCGCGGCCGGGGCATTGCTGGTGGACCATGGTCCACGGCCGCGGCAGCGCGCCTCGGCCGGCCTGCTGATTGTCACCGAGGCAGCCGCCATCGACCTGACGCCCATCGTGCATGCGCCTGGACTGCACCTGCGACCGGACGGCAACGGCCGGCTGCTGATCGGCTCAGACGAAGTCGACGCAACGCTCGTCGGCCTACCGCCGGATGCGCCGGCGCCCGGCGCGTTCTCCGCGCCGACGCGAGATCTTCTGCTGCGAGCGCGCGCCATCGTGCCGGCGCTAGCCGGCGTCGAGATCGAGTCGACCCGCCTGTGCTGGCGGCCGATGCCGGCCGACGGCCTGAGCGCGGTCGGCCCGATTGCACACCTGCCTGGCTACTATCTGGCGCTGACCCACAGCGGCGTCACGCTGGCGCCGGTGCTGGCCGACCTGATCGCCACGGAGATCATCAGTGAGCGGCCGGCGCCGGCATTGGAGCCGTTCCGGCCGGGCCGACTGCAGACGGACGCGTGAGGCCGCGCCTCAGGCGACGACCAGGATAATGCCGGCCACCGACAGCGCCGTCCCGACCAGAATCCGCACCGTCAGGCGCTCCTTCAAGACGACGATGGCCAGCGGCGCGCCGAAGATTGGCGAGATCGAGCCAACGATGGCGGCGCGCGCCGCGCCCACCTGCTGCACGCCATACAGCGTCAGCATGCCGGCGAAGACCGAGCTAGCCAGGCCAGTGGCGACGACCGCCGCCAGTGTCGAGCGCGGCAGCCGCCAGAGCGGCGGCGCGGGCTGGCTCCGGCGCGCCATCAGCCAGGCGACAAGCGTGGCGGCGGGCAGGCGCAGCGCGTTGCCGGTGATCGGGTCGATGCCATCCATCGCTAGCCGCAGGAAGCTGTTCGAGCCGGCCCACAGCACGGACGCCCCGGCCGCCATCGCCAGCCCGGTCGCGAACGTGCGCCGGTCGAGTGCTGCCTCGATCCGGCCCCGCGCCGGCAGCGCCACCAGCGTCACGCCAACAACAGTCACCAGGCAACCGGCGATCTCCGCCAGCCCAACCGTCTCCCCCAGCCACGTCACGGCGATCAGCACCGTCACCAGCGGATAGGTGTTGGCGATGGGAAAGGCCCGTCCCATGCCGATCAGCAGCATCGCCCGGTAGCTGAGCGCGTCACCGAAGGTGAGGCCACAGAAGACCGCTGCCGCCAGCGCCAGCAGTGCGTCACGCGGCAACTGCGTCAGGATCGCCGGCGAGCGAGTAGCCAGAAAGATCAGGCCCATGGCGACCGCGGCCACCGCCAGCCGGTAGGTGTTCTGCGTCAGGATGCCCAGCCGCGGCGCTTCTCGCTTGACCAGCATGCTGGCGACCGCGTACAGCACCGAGGCGGCGACCAGCGCCAGCGCGCCGGTCAGCATGTGATGTGCGCGGCGCGAACCATGCCGGCTCCCGTGGGCAAGCGCCAGTCAGGCCGGCATGGCGCAGCGCGCCAACAGCCGTCGCGACCATGGTAGCCGATCGACGGCCGGACGACATGGCGGTGGGGGTGGACGCGGCTGATCGCGTCTGCTAGACTGCCGCGCATGCCCCGAGCCAGTGTGCATCCGGCCGGAACGAGCGCGGCGCATCGGCGCCGAGGAGGAGACACCGTGCGACTCGTGGACAAGGTGGCAATTGTGACTGGCGCCGGCTCGGGCATCGGCCGGGCAACCGCGCGGCGCTTCGCCCAGGAGGGCGCGCGCGTCGTCGTCGCCGACATCAACGCCGACACGGCCGCCGACACCGTTGCCCTGATCGCGGCTGCCGGCGGGCAGGCGCATGCCGTGCGCGCCGACGTCGGCGCCGTTGAGGACATCCAGGCCATGGTCGCGGCGGCCGTCGCCACCTACGGCGCGCTGCATGTGCTGGTCAACAACGCCGCCTGGGCGCGCTCGGCGACGGCGACCGAATTGGACGAGGCCGACTGGGACCGCACGCTGGCCGTCTGTCTGAAATCGGTCTACCTGGGTGCGAAGTACGGCATCCCAGCGATGCTGGCGACCGGCGGCGGCGCGATCGTCAACATCTCCTCCGTCAATGGACTGATCACGAATCCGCACTTCACGGCCTACAGCGCCGCGAAGGCCGGCATCCTCGGGCTGACGCGCAGCCTGGCGCTCGACTACGGCCGCCAGAACATCCGCGTCAACGCCATCTGTCCCGGGTTCATCGCCTCCAATGAGCGAGGTCTGCAGCGACTCCAGGCCGACCCGCTGGAGCTGCAGGCGGCGACGGAGTTGCAGCCGCTCGACCGCTACGGCCGCGCCGAGGACATCGCCAACGCGGTCCTCTTCCTTGCGTCCGATGAGGCCAGCTACATCACCGGCGCAACGCTCGTCGTCGACGGCGGCCTGACGATCCAGTCGCCGGAGGCCATCGCCCGGCCCTCGTTCCGTCGCCGGTGGCGACCGGGCGTGCTGGTGCGCCAGGAGGGATAGGCGCGGGTTGACAGAGACAACCCGAATATCGCCCCGCCACGGCGCGCTGATCACCGGCACATACCGAGCCGGGTCGGGGGCACATGGCCGGGCGTCGAGGCGTGGTCGAGGCCCGGATCAACCCCCTAACAGGGGAAGGGTCACCCCCGATGGCGCTTGTTCCCTCCTGCTACGAGGGGGCAGTGTGGTTTGTGCCCATGACCGATCCCCTTCTCGAAAGAGATCGTCCCCAGCGGCCGCTGCGGCAACGCCGCTCAGCTGCGTCTGGCCGCGCCAGGAGCAGTCCGAGAGCCTGATGGCGCACCGACTTGCGTGAAAGCTCCGTGGTTGCCACGATGGCATGCGCGACCCAGCGCGTCACACTAGAGTTCGCTCAGAATAAGCCTATGGTAAGCTGCCGGCCACGCGCCGGGCGGCGGCGCGGGTGGAGCCAGCGGAGGACGCCATGATCGCGCGCTACGACTACCTGAGCCGCCATCCCGACGTCT
>JADLAZ010000181.1 GCA_020849725.1 Chloroflexota bacterium | reverse complement strand
CGACCTGCTCAGCCGCAACGCCCACCCCAGCGACAGCGAGATCCGCCACGCGCTGGAGGGCAACCTCTGCCGCTGCACTGGCTACCAGCACATCGTCAACTCGATCAAGGCCGCCGCTGCGGCGATGTAGGACAACCATTCCCAGCGACCGTGCGCCCAGGGTAGAGGAGGGATGAACCATGTACCCAAGCCAGTTCGCGTACCACCGGGCCGGGTCGGTTGATGAGGCCATCACGTTGCTCAATGCCACCGAGGGCGCCAAGCTCATCGCCGGCGGCCACAGCCTGCTGCCCCTCATGAAGCTGCGCCTGCTCGAGCCGACGGCGTTGATCGACATCGCTCGCATACCCGGCCTGAACCACGTGTCGGTCAACGGCGGCGCCACAGTCGGCGCCCTGACAACGTATCGCCAGTTGATGGACGCGCCAGGGCTGGCTGCCGCCTACCCGGCCCTGGTTGAAGCGGCCTCGATCGTCGGCGATATCCAGGTGCGCAACCGCGGCACGATCGGTGGCGCCGTCGCGCACGCCGACCCGGCGGCTGACCTGCCGGCGGTGATGCTGGCCTACGAAGCCAGCTTCACCGCCATCGGCGCCGGTGGCAAGCGAACGATTCCTGCCAGCGAGTTCTTCGTCGACCTGCTGACGACCGCGCTCGAGGCTGGCGAGGTGCTGACGCAGATCACGCTGCCGGCATTGCCCACGGGCGCCGGCAGCGCCTACGTCAAGTTCCCCCATCCGGCTTCCGGCTACGCCATCGTCGGTGTGGCCGCCGTCGTCGGCGTCGCCAGCGGAGTCGTGCGCAGCGCGCGCGTCGCGGTAACTGGCGCTGGCGCTAAGGCCGTGCGCCTCAGCGGCGTCGAGCGCGCCATCACTGGCCAGCCGGTCAGCGCGACCGAGGCCGCCGCCACCAGCGCTGCCGACGGGCTGGACCTGAGCAGCGACATCCACGCCTCGGCCACCTATCGCGCCCACCTGGTGCGCGTATTCACCCGGCGTGCTCTGGATGCGGCCATCGCGCGCGCCCAGGGGTGATCGGAGTGATCGCCACACCGCGCTAGTTCGTGCCTTTCGCGAACTGGCGCGGCCCTGGGCGGCGCAGCCGGCCGCCAGCCCGACCGGTAGGTGTGCTATACTAGCCGCCGCACCGATGGGCTGAGCCTGGGCCGACCGCGGACCGCTCCAGCCCGCGGCTCCTGGGATGCCAATGACTGTCGCGCTCGAGTTTGCGCGCGTTTCGAAGCAATTCACGCTCCAGCACGAGCGCCCGGAGTCCCTCCAGGAGCGATTCGTGCAGGGCTTGCGCCGCCGCTCGACGGCGACCACCTTCTGGGCGCTGCGGGATGTCTCGTTTGAGGTGCGTGACGGCGAGACGTTTGGCATCCTCGGACGCAATGGCGCCGGCAAGTCGACACTGCTCAAGCTGGCCACCGGCATTTTGCGGCCAACCAGCGGCCAGGTGACGCAGCACCGGCGCACCTACGCGATGCTGGAGCTGGGCGCCGGCTTCCACCCGGAGTTGACCGGCCGCGACAATGTCCTGCTGAATGGCTCGATCCATGGCCTCAGCCGGGCGCAGACGCGCGCGATCTTCGACCGGATCGTCGACTTCGCCGAGCTTGAAGAATTCATCGATACGCCGGTCAAGCACTACTCCTCCGGCATGTATATGCGCCTGGGTTTCGCCACGGCCATTCACATGAACCCGGAATTGCTCGTCATCGACGAGATTCTGGCGGTGGGCGATGCCGCGTTTCGCCGCAAATGCACCGATGCCCTTTGGGCGTTGCGCCGGCGTGGCGTCACCATTCTCTTCGTCTCCCACAATGAGGAGGCAGTCTATCAATTCTGTGACCGGGCCGTGCTGCTCTCCCACGGCCGGGTTGCCGCGTTGGGCGCCGTTGATGAGGTCGTCAGCGTCTACGCCCACCTGCTCGAGGAGCGCGAGAGCGCGGCCGGCGCCGCCAGTCCGCTCGTCGCCGTTCAGGCGGTGGCTATCCTCGATGTGCGCGGCCGCGAGACACTCTCGCTGGCGCCCGATGAGCCGTGGTCCGTCGAAGTGCTGGTCGCCACGCCACCCGGTCTGGTGCATCTCACTGGCGAAGTCGTGCTGCAGACCGACACCGGCAGCCCAGTCGTCGCCGCGCCGCTCCACCTCGACCTGCCCGACAGTGGCGCGCGGCTCCGGCCGCTGCGGGTAACCTTCGACACCCTGCCGCTCGCCGCCGGACGCCTGCGCGTGCATGTCCGCGTGACAGCCGCCAGTGATGACGGCGTGACCGTCACCGGCGCCTACGAGTTCCCCCAGTCAATCACTGTAGGCCACGCCGCCCATGGTCCGCTCGTCCAGGTCAGTCATCGCTGGCACGACCGGCTGGCTGCGACCGGTGCAGCGCTGCCCGCCGGCGTCATCCTCGACGATCGGGACGCGCCAGACGCCGCCGGAGTTGATCTGGTGCTGCAAGGCTGCTTCGCTGAGGCCGTCACCGGGGCTGACCAGCAGACTCTCCTCCTGCTGGCGAACCCTGGCCCGGTCGATGCGTGCGTGCGGCTGAGATTCGCCTACGGCGAGGCATCGGCCGGGCCACCGGGCGCGCGCCTGACGCTCCGGGCGGGCGCGATGATGACGCTGGACCTGGGCGAGGTGGCTGGCCGTGGCAAAGAGCTGGCGGTGACTGTGGCGGCCGATCGCCCGCTCATCTGCCGGCGTGACGTCACGATCGCCGCCTATCCACCGCCGGCTGGAGCGGCCTACAACCGCCCGTCGGTGGCAGCGGTGAAAGCCGTGGCGGGCGCGCACGCGAGCGGCGGCGCTGCCGCGTTGTCGTCGCGGTGGTGGTTCGCCGAAGGCTACACCGGGCCAGGCTTCGAGACCTACCTCGCGGTCGCCAACGTCGGCGACCAGCCGACGAGCATCACCGTGGCCTACCACCTCGCCGATGGCATGGAGGTCCGCCGTCAGGCCGATCTGCAACCGTCGAGCCGGAGGACGATCGCCACGCACGACGCTCGCGACGCCCTCGGCCTCGGTCCCGGCCAGGTCTTTTTCGCCACCATCACCAGCGCCCACCCGATCGTCGCGGAGCGGGTAACGTACTGCCACTTCGACGGCAATGCCGAGCTGATGCGGGGCATCGCCGCAGCTGTCGGCACGCCGGCGCCAGCCCATCGATGGCTGTTTCCCATGGGTGTCGAGGAGCCAGCGTGGGACGTCTTCCTGGCGTTGGCCAATCCTGGCCCACGGCTAGCCGCCGTCGAGGTGACCTCCATCAGTGCCGATGCGCCACCAGTTCGCCGCCAGCTGGCCGTGCCCGCTGGTCGACGCGTCACGATTGCAACCCATGAGCCGGCAACGGCCGACAATCCCGCCGGCAATGGGCGCAACCACGCGACCTCGATTCAGGTGAGCAGCACCGAGCCGGTGCTGGCAGAGCGCCTCGTCTACGGTCGCCACGCGACCGACGGCGGGTCACTCGTCACCGTGACCAACGCGTCGCCCGGTCGCGCTGTGCCCATGGCGGCCGGAGAGGCCGTCGTCCTGACGGCGCCAGTGTCGGACGCCTGCCCGCCCGGCCAACTGATCTTGCTCAATCCAGGGTCGGTGGATGTGGAGACCACCATCAGTCTCTGGCAGTCGGAGGGTTGGCAGCCGGTGACGACGGCGGTGGTCCCGGCCGAGCGGCGGCGTGACTTTGACATCGGGACCCTGGCGCCACGCCACCGGGCACCATCTCCGCTGGCCCTGCTGCGCGTGGCCGTTGGCGCGGGCGCCGGTGGCCTCGTGGCCGAGACGTGGCGTCTGACCGGCGCCACCCCCGACAGCGCCTGCCTGGCAACCGATACTGGTCTCCCCGACGTGTGGTCCGGCCCGGTCGCTGGCGAGCCGGCCGCGGCAGTCGCGCCGGTGGAGGTGACCGGGTGATGGCTTCACCTCCCGCTGGCCCGCGCGCGTCTCGGTTCGCCTGGCGGCGGCCGCCCGGCTGGCGCTGGGCGCTCCTGGCGCCGCTGCTGACGCTGGTGATCGGCGCGGCCCTGCTCTGGCTCGCCGGCGCCGATCAGGTGACCGGGCAGCCACTGATGCTGACAAAGCGCCCGCTGGCGCTGCACAATCGCCAGAGCCTTGGTCAGACCCTCCAACCGCCGGCAGATGGCCTGCACCGGGTGGATATCTTCTTTGATAGTCGGGGCGAAGTACGCAGTCGGCAGGTGCGCTTTATCCTCTTCGGCAGCGATGGTCTGCCGCTTGTGAACGAGGAGGTGGACGCGGCCGACCTGCGCGACTCATGGTATCCATTCGCGTTCGCGCCCGTCTCAGGGATCGCCGGCCAGCAGCTGCGCATCGATCTCCGCCGCAACGCCCCGGCCCGCGACTCGATCGGCGTCTGGGTCGGACCGGGCGGCAGCTATCCGAACGGCTACGGAACGATCGACAACGTGCCGGACCCATCGTTCGATATCGCGTTTCGCGCCTATTACGCTACGGAGCCAACCTTCGGCGCGCGCGCTGGCCGGGTGACGGCCATGGCTGGCGCCATCGCCGCGGGGCGGCCCGGACTGGCCGGCCAGCCTGGAACGCTGCTCGCACTCGGCGCACTCTACGCGGCCGGCCTGGCGGCGCTGATGATGGTCAGCGTCGCGTCGCCACGCTGGCGCGCGTGATCGCGCGCGCTCCATCCGTGCCTAGCGTGGCGCGCGGTCCCGCAGCCGTAGCCACGTGTGTCCGCCTGTGGACCCGCCACGATACGCTGGTGGTGACGTTGCTCATGGGCCTGATGCTGGTCAGGGGACTGCTGGTCGGCACGATCATCTGGCCCTGGTACGCACCGGATGAGGCGGATCATGTGGAGTTGGCGTTGCTGACTCAGGTCTATGGCCCGGTCATCAATCACGACATGCTCAGCCGGCCCATCCGAGTTGCCATTGCACAGTCGCAATTCCAGTGGCACGTCACCGAGCGGCCCCCACGCGCCGACGAGGAGATGCCAGGTTCCTGGGCAGGACAGGTCGGTCGCCAACCACCATTGTACTACCTGCTGGCCGGTTGGGCCGCCGCGCTGGCTCCCACGGATGACATCGTCGCCCAGTTGGTGATGATGCGGCTCGTATCCGCACTGATCGGGTCGGCCATCGTCGGCGGCGCCTACGTCGCTGCCCGGCTCCTGGCGCCGGCCACACCGGTTGTCGCGCTTGGCGTGGCCGGTGTCGTACTTTTCCAGACGGCGACGGGTCTTCTCGCCGGCGCTGCGACGAACGACATCCTGGCAATCGCCGGCGTGACCTGGGTATTGATCGCCTGCCTGGCGCTCCTGCGCGGCCCGCGATCGGCGCGCCATCTCAGCATCGGCCTGGTCACTCTGACGCTAGCAGTCGCCATGGCGCTGCTGTCGAAGCGCACCACAGTCTCAGTCATTCCGCCGGCTGCGCTCACCGTCATCCTGATCGCGGCGCCCCTGGCGCAGCGCTGGCTCCGGTCGCCCCGCTACTGGGTTCCGGCGCTGACGGCGGGCATGATCGTCCTCGGCATGCTCGCGGCGGTCGTTGTCGGCTACGACGACCATGAGGCTCGCGACTGGTCGGCGGAGCGACAGATGCGCGTGCCGGCTGGCGCGCCGGACCTCGGCCGGCATGCCCTGCGCTTTGGCGATGCGGCGACCAGTCCCACCATCAGCCAGCCCCTACCGGCCCCGGCCGTCGCGGCAATGCGTGGTCAACCGATCACCGCTGGCATCTGGGTGCGCCTTGCCAACCCACAGGACTCACCCCGCCCAGCCATCCTGCGCTTCGAACAACGGGTCGGTGGCGTCGTCCAGGTCCGGACGACGCCGGTGACGGTGGGGCGAGACTGGCAATTCGCCAGCCTGCAGGATGTGGTCGCCCCCACTGCCACTGCCGTCACGTTCGTCGTGACGGCCAGTGGTCCTCCGAGCGCCTTGATGCTGATCGACGGCGCCGCCCTCGCCGTCGGCGCGCAAACCGGCACAGCACTACCCGGCGCCACGGCCGACACGGTCGTCTGGGATGGTGAGGAGGTCACGAATCTGCTCGCGAATGCGAGCTTCGAGATGGCTCCGTTTGGACTGCGACAGTGGCTGCGCGACGCTATCGGGCGCCTGGTCGGGCGGCCGTACGATCAGATCGTGGACAAGCTGATGGCGTCGCTGCAAGCGCCGGAATCGTGGGAAGCCCTGCGCCTGCAAGTGGTCG
>JADLAZ010000180.1 GCA_020849725.1 Chloroflexota bacterium | reverse complement strand
TGGTGCTGGCCGCCATCGGCTTCTGGGCGCTGTCGGCGCGCGGCATGATGCTGACGGTGCTGAGTGAGGACTATCTGACGCTGGCCGAGGCCAAGGGGCTGCGCCCGCGCCGCATTCTGACCGGCTACGCGTTGCGCAATACACTGCTGCCGCAGACGACGGCGCTCGGGCTGGCGCTCGGCCAGGTCGTCTCCGGCGCGCTGCTGGTCGAGTTGGTCTTCGGTTATCCCGGCATCGGCGTGCTGCTGTTCCGGGCCGTCGTCGGCTTCGACTACAACACGATCCACGGCGTCGTGCTGGTCATCATCATCACCGTCGCCCTGGCCGGGCTGGCGCTGGACCTGACCGCGCCGCTGCTCGACCCGCGCCTGAGGCGGCGGTAAGGCTCCCGCGCACCGGAGGGACATCATGGCCCGCGACCTGGAGCCGCGCTACCCGATCCGCCGCGAGCGCGGGCTGCGCGTGCCGATGCCGGACGGCGCCACACTGGCGGCGGACGTGTTCCTGCCGGCCGAACCCGGCCGCTGGCCGGTGGTGCTGGAGTATCTGCCATACCGCAAGAACGACACGACCTGGGCTGGCTGGCACGGGCACCGCTATCTCGCCGAGCGCGGCTTCGCGACGGTGCGCATCGATGTGCGTGGCACCGGCGACTCGGAGGGCACGGCCGAGGATGAGTATTGCCGGCAGGAGCAGATGGATGGTGTCGCCGCCATCGCCTGGCTGGCCGAGCAGCCCTGGAGCAACGGCAACGTCGGGCTGTTCGGCACGTCGTACGGCGGCTTCAACGCCGTCCAGATCGCGATGCACCGGCCGCCGGCGCTGAAGGCGATCTGCCCGATGCACTTCACCGACCGGCGCTACACCGACGACTGCCACTACAAGGGTGGCGCGCTGCAGATGCTCTATGACGTCGGCACCTACGGGTTGGCGATGGTCGGACGCAACTGGCTGCCGCCGCGCCCGGACCTGACTGGCCTTCGCTGGGCGGCCATCTGGGAGGCGCACCTGGCCAACGAGCCGTGGCTGCTGCGCTGGCTGGCACATCCGACCGAGGATGAGCAGTGGCGGCAGGGGTCGCTGTGCGAGGACTACGCTGCGATCCAGTGCGCGACCTTCCTGATCGGCGGCTGGCGCGATGGCTACACCAACTGCAACCTGCGCACGTTCGCCGCGCTGACCTGTCCAAAGAAGCTGCTGATCGGTCCGTGGTTGCACACGCGCCCGCACGAGGGCGTGCCGGGGCCACGGATCGATCACTACCGGGAGATGGCGCGCTTCTTTGGCCACTGGCTGGCCGGGCGCGACACCGGCATCATGGCCGAGCCGCCGGTGACGCTGTATATCCAGCACTACGACCCGCCGCGTCAGGACCGCCGCCACACCAGCGGCGTCTGGCGGGCCGAGCGCGGCTGGCCGCTGGCGCGGGCACGAGAGGAATCCCTGCACCTGGTCGGTGATGCGCTGTCGCCGGTATCGCCTGCCACCGATGCCACGGCTACGCTCGCCCATCACCCGGCCGTCGGCACGAGCTTCGGCATGTTCTCGGCTGGCGCGCCGCACGTGCTGCCGGGCGACCAGCGCGCTGAGGAAGCCTTCTCGGCTGTCTTCACCGGGTCGGCGCTGACCGAGCCGCTGGTGATCATTGGCCAGCCGCGTGTCGTTCTGCACCTGGCGACGAGCGTGTCGATAGCAACGATTGTAGCGCGGCTATGCGATGTCGCGCCCGATGGCGCCTCGGCGCTGGTGACCAAGGGCGTGCTGAACTTGACCCATCGGGAGTCCCATGCCGACCCCACACCGCTCGCACCGGGTGCTGTCTACGAGATCGCGCTCGACCTTGATGCCACCGCCTGGCAATTCGCGCCAGGCCACCGGCTGCGCCTGTCGCTGTCGCACGCTGACTTCCCCAACACCTGGCCGATGCCGGCGCTGGCGATGACGACGCTGCACCACGGGCCGGCGCGGCCATCGCGACTGGTGCTGCCGGTCGTGCCGCCGGCCGACGACCCACTGCCGACGCCGGACCTGATTCGGCTGCCGGACGTGGTCGAGCCGGCGCCGCTGGCGTGGAGGGTCGTGAGGGATGGCGGCACCGGCCGGACCGAGGTCCACATCGAGAGCCAGGGCGCCGCGACCATCGACGGGGAGTGGGTCCAGGAGGCGCGGACCGAGGCGGTCGCCATCGTCGACGAGCGCGACCCGGCGCGGGCGCTGGTGCGCGGCCGGCAGACGGTGCGCTACCGCTGGCCGAGCCAGACGATCGAGCTGCAGAGCCGGGGCCAGATCACCAGCGATGCCACCAGCTTCCAGGTGCTTCTCCACATGGCGATCACTGTCGATGGTCTGCCGCACATCAGCCGACGCTGGGCGCACAGCTACCCGCGTCACCTGCTATAGCATCCCGAAACCGGTCGTGTCCGCCGCCGGTCGAAGCGGGTAGCTCGCACTGAAGATCGAGCGGGGCGCCGGGATGCGCCCTGTGCCGCGCTGCTGTACCGGGCACGGCCAGACGGGTGGCGCCTGGATCGGGCCGGCAATGCATCAGGTACACTGCCGACGCGACCGCGCGGCGCGGTCCGAGCCGAGGGCGAGGGGTGTGCTGACGCGCGTCACCGAGGGCTGGCAGGCGCTGACGCCGGATATGCGGGCCTTTGCCCTCTACAGCCTACTCAGCAACATTGGAATCGGCGTCTTCCTGACGCTGTTCAACCTGTACCTGACTCAGCTTGGGCTGCGCGAGGACTTCATCGGCCTGCTGAGCGGCGTGCAGACAGCGGCGCTGGCGCTAGCGGCGGTGCTGCTCGGCCCGGTCGTCAACCGCGCCGGCACCGTGCGCGTGACGCAGGTCGGGCTGGCGGTCTTCTCGGCGTCGTCGCTGGCGATGTGTCTGACGGCCGAGCCGGTGCTGCTGCTGGCGGCCGGGCTGGTCAATGGCGCAGCCTGGGCGGCGCTGATCGTGCCGAACATGCCGCTCGTCATTGAGCGCGTGCCGGAGGCGCGCCGCACCGAGGTGTCCAGCCTCACCTTCGGCGTGCAGATGCTGTCGGTGACGATCGGCAACCTGCTGGGCGGCGTGCTGCCTGGAGCCCTGGTGCTGCTGGTGGCCGAGATGCTGTGGCGCGACCGGCTGACGCTGGTGCTGGGGGTTGGGCTGGCGGCGTTGGGGCTGCTGCCACTGCGCCGCATCGGACCGCCACCGCAGAGTGGCGCGGCCATGGCCGGCGGCGGCCCGGTTGATGCCCGCGCCCGCCGAGCAGTGCGGCGGGACCTGATCGTGTTCGCGCTGACCGGCGCGCTGCTGGCAGCCGGCGCCAGCGCGACGCAGCCGTTCATGAATGTCTATTTCGCCGAACTGGGCGCCAGCACTGCCGGGGTCGGCCTCATCTTCAGCGCCAGCAGCCTGCTGGGCGCGGCGCTGACGCTGGCCGGGCCGGCGCTGGCGCGGCGGATCGGAGCGCTGGAGAGCGTGGTGTGGCTGCGGTTGGGCATCCTGCCACTGTTCGTGCCGCTGCTCGTCACCGGCAACCTGGCGCTGGCGGTCCTCTCCTTTGTCGGTCGCGTCGCCGCCTTCTCGATCGCCTGGCCGATCGAGGCGACGCTGATGGCGCGCCTCATCCCCGAGCGGCAGCGTGCCGTCGCCTTCGGCTACCGCAGCGCTAGTTGGAACGGCTCGTGGGCGCTGTTCAGTTTCATCGCCGGCCAGGTGATCGTCCGGGCCGGCTACGCGCCCGTGTTCGCCTTTTTCATCGTGACGTCGCTGCTGTCGGCGCTGCTGTTCCTGTGGCACTTCGGGCCACGGCTGCGCAAGCGCGCCTGAGCGGCATGGCCGGGCCTACACCTCGCGGGTGAGCGTCGCCAGGAACTCGGCGTTGCTGCCGGTCTTGGCCAGCCGCCCCAGCAGCAGCTCGATGCCCTCGGTGCCGCCGAGCATGCCGACCATGCGCCGCATCGTCCAGACCTGGCGCAGCGCCTCCGGGTCGAGGAGCAGCTCCTCGCGGCGCGTGCCGGAGCGCTGGACGTCGATCGAGGGGTAAATGCGGCGCTCAGCCAGCTTGCGGTCGAGGTGCAACTCCATGTTGCCCGTGCCTTTGAACTCCTCGTAGATGACGTCGTCCATGCGCGAGCCAGTATCGACCAGACAGGTGGCGACAATCGTCAGGCTGCCGCCACCCTCGATATTGCGGGCGGCGCCGAAGAAGCGCTTCGGCGGGTAGAGCGCGACCGGGTCGATGCCGCCCGACAGCGTGCGCCCGCTGGGCGGCACGGCCAGGTTGTAGGCCCGTGCCAGCCGGGTGATCGAGTCGAGCAGGATCACGACATCCTTGCCGCCTTCGACCAGCCGCTTGGCGCGCTCCAGCGCCATCTCGGCGACCTTGGTGTGGTCCTCGACCGGCTCGTCGAAGGTGCTCGAGATGACCTCGCCGTCGACCGAGCGACGCATGTCAGTCACCTCTTCCGGCCGCTCGCCGATGAGGCAGACCATCAGGTGAATGTCGGTGTAGTTGCGGGTGATGCCGTTGGCGATGTTCTTGAGCAGGATCGTCTTGCCGGCCTTGGGCGGCGAGACGATCAGCCCGCGCTGGCCGCGGCCGATCGGGGCGACCAGGTTCAGCAGCCGGGTCGACAGGATGTTGCCGGCCGTCTCCAGGTTGATCAGGTCCATCGGGAAGATCGGCGTCAGACCATCGAAGTTGGCGCGGCGGCGGGCCGTCTCCGGGTCGAGACCGTTGACGGCCTCGACGCGCAGCAGGCTGAAATACTTCTCGTTTTCTTTCGGCGGCCGGACCTGGCCGGAGACGCGATCGCCGGTGCGCAGGCCGAAGCGCCGGATCTGGGACTGTGAGACGTAGATGTCATCCGGACCGGGCAGGAAGCGCTCCTGGCGCAGGAAGCCGAAGCCCTCCTCGAGGATCTCCAGGATGCCGGCGCCGAAGGTGCTGCCCTGCTGCTCGGTGCTGGCCTGGATGATCTTGAAGATCAGGTCCTGCTTCTTCATCCGGCCGGCGCCAGCGATCTCCAGGTCGCGCGCCAGCTCCTGCAACTCGTCGCCGGTGCGCGACTCTAGCTCGCTGACGCTGAGCGTGCGATCGATGACGGCCAGGCGCTTCTCGACGCCGTCCGGGCCGGTCCCGTCGCTATCGACGGGGGCGGTGTCGCTGGTCATGTCGGTAGTGCGCTGCATGTGGCTCTTCCTACTTCCTCCTCAAGCGATGGGCCAGGGCGGGGCGGACAGGGCGCGAACACGGGCGCTGGGCCGGGTGGCGCGGCCTGTGGCAACCAAACCAAGTGGGGCGTCAGAGAGACCGTGGCAGGACGGAGCAGAGGGCGGGCAACCGGGGCGCAGGCTGTGGCCCGGGTTGGAGCGGGCGGCACGGCGTGGGACATCGCGTCCAGCCGGAAGACGGACTGGCACGCCGACGGGCACGATCGCGTACGGCGTTGGCTCGCCGTCAGTATAGCATGCCGCGCCCGGCGCGGGCAATGCACCCACGACGGGCTGCCAGGCCGGCTCGTGGGACCCCACCGTCAGCGCCGCCAGCCTAGCCTGCGCATCCGGCCCGACCGTCGCCGCGCCACCACCCGCCCCACTGGCCGTGCCCGGCACGATGGTGTCGGGCGAGAGGAACAGGCCCAGGTGCGGGTCATAGTACCGGGCGTTGTAGAACAGCAGCCCGGTCCCATCCCGCCGCTGCCCGGTGAAGTCGCGCGTCGTCTGGGGGATATCCCCCGTGCGCACCTCGCCCCACGGCGTGTAGGTCTGGACGTGGACCACCGCCCCACTGCTGGAGGTGGCCGCGCTGACACTGCCCAGGTGGTCGGTGTGCAGAGAGACCAGCGTCGCCACCCCGGTCGCCACCACCGTCTCCCGCTGGGCCACCACCTGGCCGGCGAACGTGTATTGTGCTCGGGTCG
>JADLAZ010000179.1 GCA_020849725.1 Chloroflexota bacterium | reverse complement strand
CGACCATCCCGCGCGGCGAGGTGCGTCCCTACGGCTGGATCGCGCGCGCCATCGGTCAGCCGGCCGCGGTGCGCGCCGTCGGCTCGGCGCTGGGCCGCAATCCCATTCCGCTGCTGATCCCCTGCCATCGCGTCGTCCGCGCCGACGGTAGCGTCGGTCACTACGCGCTCGGTGATGACGCCAAGCGGCAGGTGCTGACCGCCGAGGGGCTGGACCCGGCCGAGCTGGACGAGCGAGCAGCCGCCGGCGTGCGCTTCCATGGCAGCGACACGACCCACATCTTCTGCTATCCCACGTGCCGACACGCACGCCGCACGACCGCGCGGCATCTGATGACGTTCCGGTCGGCGGCGGCAGCGGTGGCAGCCGGCTACCGCCCCTGCCGCATCTGCGCGCCGGCCGTGCTGACGGCGACCGGCTAGTCCACGCGCGTGACGATCAGCCAGCGGGGGAGGCGTCAGCGGCGGGCTGGGCCTGGCGTGCCGCGCGCCAGTACCAGGCCGACACACCGATGATGGCGACGATCAGCAGCCCGCCCATGCCAGCCACCGTCTGCGCCGGCCCAAGCGTGTCGGCCAGCCGCGCCGCCGGCAAGGTGGCCAGCGGCATCAGTGCGAACGTCATCATGTAGACGGACATGACCCGGCCATGGAACGCACGCGGCGCCGCCTCCAGCACGAGGGAGTTATTGAGCGACATATAGCCGGCCGAAGCTGCTCCGACGATCACCAGCATCAGTGCCGCCAGCCAGAGCGACTGGCTCAGCGCAAAGGCGATCAGGCCGCCGCCGAACGCCGCGCCGAGCGCCAGTTGCACCAGCCGCCGGCCGCCGTGGGCCGCCACCAGGCTGACTCCGACCGAGCCAGCCACCGCTCCCAGGCCACTGGCCATGTTGAGAAGCCCCAGCCCTTCCGGGCCGGCCTTGAGAATGCCGAGTGCAAACACCGGCAGCAGCATCTGATACGGCATGCCCAGCAGCATCGGCGCGAAGCCCAGCGCCAGCAGCCCCACCAGCGTCGGCGACCGACGAATGTAGCTGAGTCCCTCCACCAGCGATTGCCAGCCGGACCGCTGCTCGGTGCGGCGCACAATATCGTGCGGCAGCCGCCACAGTGTCGCGACGACGACGATGTACAACAGGAAGATCAGGATGAACACACCGTTGATACCGACGATAGGCCAGGCGATCAGCGCGCCGGCCACCGGTGGACCCAGCACGCGCATCGTGTTCATGACGGTGTTGTTGAGGGCGATGGCGCTGCCGAGGTCAGCCGGCTCGACCAACTCACCGATCAGCGCCTGGCGGGCCGGCATGTTGAAGGCGAACGCCGTTCCTTGCATCAGGGCGATAATGAAGATATGCCAGACCTGAATCGCCTGACTGAGCAGCAGCACTGCCGCGACGAAGGCGGAAAGCCCGACCAGCGACTGCGTGCCAAGCAGGATCGTCCGGCGCGAGAAACGGTCGGCGACAACGCCGCCAACCAGCGACAGGCCGACCATTGGAATGCCCCAGCCCAGGCCGATCAGGCCCAGCGCCGTGGCCGAGCCGGACAGCGCGAAGGCCAGGTAGCCGAGCGCGACCGTGCTCATCTGCATGGCGATCATGTGCGGCAGCATGCCAGTGATCAGCAGGCGATAGCCTGGAAAGCGCAAGGGCGCCAGTGGCGGCAGCCGCCCGAGCAGCCCCGGCAGCGGTCCAGGCGGCGCGGTGGAGCTGATCGCGGGTGGCCCAGCCGTCATGGGACTTCTCGTACCTCACGGACCGTGACCGTCGTCCAGGCGTTTCGGCCAGCGGCACGGTGGAGAACTGCCAGCAGTATGCCACGCGGTTTGGCCGGCCACCACCGCGCCGCGCGGCCCGCTAAGCGTCGAGCTTGCTCCACAGCCAGTGGCTCAGGTCGGCGATCGGCACGCGCTCCTGGACCATCGTGTCTCGCTCGCGCACGGTGACGGCCGCATCGTCAAGCGACTCGTAATCGACGGTCAGGCAGAACGGCGTGCCGATCTCGTCCTGCCGGCGGTAGCGCCGGCCGATACCGCCGGTCTCGTCGTACTCGATCCGGAAGTGACGGGCCAGGTCAGTGGCGATTTGCTCGGCCAGCGGCGTTAGCTCCGGCTTCCGCATCAGCGGCAGCACCGCTGCCGTGAACGGCGCCAGCCGCGGGTGCAGCCGCAGCACGACGCGCGTGTACGGCTTGCCATTGACGTCCTGTGTCTCCTCTTCGTCGTAGGCATGCAGCAGCGCTACCAGGAAGGTGCGATCGACGCCGAACGTCGGCTCGATGACGTGCGGGATGAACCGCTGGCCGGTCTCTTGCTCGAAGTAGCTGAGGTCCTCGCCGCTGTGCTGCTGGTGCTGGCGCAGGTCGAAGTCCGTGCGGTAGGCCAGCCCGTAGAGTTCGCTCCAGCCAAACGGAAACCGGTACTCGATGTCGGCCGTGCGCTTCGAGTAATGCGACAACTTCTCCGGCGGGTGCTCCGCCAGCCGCAGCTTGTCGCCAGCAATGCCGATGCTGGCCAACCAATCATACTGGGCCTGGAGCCAGGCCTCGAAGCTCGCCTCCCAGTCTTCCGGGCGAATGAAATACTCGATCTCCATCTGCTCGAACTCGATGAGCCGGAAGATGAAGTTGCCCGGTGTGATCTCGTTTCGAAACGCCTTGCCGATCTGGGCGACGCCGAACGGCAGCTTGACTCGGCCGGTCTGGAGGATGTTTCGGTACTGGACGAAGATTGCCTGCGCCGTCTCCGGCCGCAGGAAGACGTGCGTGCCGCCGTCGGCCACCGGGCCGATGCGCGTCTCGAACATCAAATTGAAGCGTCGCGCTGGCGTCCAGGCGCGCTGGCCGCAGGTCGGGCAAGCGATGTTCATTTCCTCGATCAGCCGGCTCAAGTCCTCGACACTCGCGCCTTCGACCGAGTGGCCAGCCTTGCTCTCCACCAGATGGTCCGCCCGGAAGCGATTCTTGCAGGAGCGGCAATCGACCAGTGGGTCGGTGAAGTTGGCGACGTGACCGCTGGCCTCCCACACGCGCGACTGCATCAGAATGCCGCCGTTCAGGCCGACCATGTCGCGCCGCCGCTGGACGAAGAAGCGCCACCACTCGCGCTTGATGTTGTTGATCAACTCGGCGCCGAGTGGGCCGTAGTCCCAGGTATTGGCCAGGCCACCGTAGATGTCGGAGCCAGGGAAGACAAAACCGCGCCGCTTGCACAACGCAGCGATCGTGTCCATCCGCACTGGCTTGTCCATTCGGTCCTCCCTCACGCCCGTCTCGGTCGCGGCCCGGGCCGCCACGGCACGAAGTATACCCAGCCCGCCGCCCCGCACTGCGGTGGCGACGGCACGGCCGCTTCACGGCGCGGGGCCTGCTGACTATACTGCCGGGCATCGGCCACGCGCGGCACGACGGATGCTCATGCCCCGGTCAGTCTGCCCGCCGTGATCGACAGGCTGAGACGCGGCTGGGCCGCTGATGGGCCGGCCGGGGCAGGTGGCGAGGAGGAAACCGTGCAGTACCGGATGATGGGCAGTTCTGGCTTGAAAGTGTCCGCGCTCGGCTACGGCTGCTGGGAGATGGGCGGCACCTACGGCTCGTTCGACGAGCGCGAGGTGATCGACGCCATCCAGCGGGCGCTGGACCTCGGCGTCACGCTCTACGATACCGCGCTTGTCTATGGCTTCGATCCGGTGCGCGTGCCGTTCGAGACCGACCCGTCGGCTGGCGCCGGCCGGTCCGAGCGGCTGCTAGCGAAGGCGCTCGGCGTTCGGCGCAAGGACGCCATCGTCGTCACCAAGGGCGGACTGCCGACGCGCCAGGCCCAGGTCAGCGAGCGTGACCGCCGCGACAGCCGCCGCGCGTCGCTGCTGCGGGATATTGAGGATAGCCTGCGCAACCTCGAAACCGACTACATCGACCTGTATCTGATCCACTGGCCGGATGTCGCGACCCCGTTCGAGGACGCCATGGCGACGCTCAATGACATCGTCGCCGCTGGCAAGGCACGCTACATCGGCGTCTCCAACTACAGCGCCGATATGCTCCGGACCTCCCGTCCGATCGCGCCGCTCTGCGCCAACCAGGTTGGCTACAACCTGTTTGACCGGCGCTGGGAGCGGGCCATGTTTCCGACCGCCCAGGAGCTTGGCATCGGCATCATGGCCTATGGTCCGCTGGCCCACGGCCTTCTGACCGGCGCTTTCACCCCTGCTACGCGCTTCGACGAGAGCGACTGGCGGCACCGCGGCGTGCTGTTTGGGCAGGCGCTCTTCCAGGGCGACAACTTCGCCCAGAACCTGGCCGTCGTCGACCGTCTCAAGGGCGTGGCCGCGCGCAAGAGCGTCTCGCTGCCACAACTGGCGCTGGCCTGGGTACTCAGCCACCCGGCCGTGTCGGTCGCGCTCATCGGCGTGCGCCGCATCAGCGAGTTGGAGGACAACGTCCAGGCACTCGACATCGAACTGACCGCCGCCGACCGCGCCGAGATCGACGCAATCATGCGCGACGCCGCCGGACAGGTGGACGAGATCCCGTCGTAAGCCGCCACCTCGTTCCGTTGCCCTATCGAAAGGATCGCGCATGTCTGCCACACTCGCCCGCGATGCCTTCTCTGGGTCGGTCGCCGTCATCAGCGGCGGCGCCTCGGGCATCGGCCTGGCCACCGCCGAGGCTCTCGTCGCCGCCGGTGGCCACGTCGTCCTGCTCGATCGCGACGCCGACCGGCTCGATCGGGTACGCGCCCGGCTGGGCGCCACGACCATCGCTGGCGATGTCTCACGGCTGGACGATTGCCAGGCGGCGGCGCGCGCCGCCGCGGCCACTGGCCAGCCGGTGCGCTGGCTGGTCAACTGTGCCGCCACCTTCCTGGCCAAGGGCGAGGACGCCACCGCCGCCGACTGGGACCTCAGCCTCGGCGTCAACGTCAAGGGCACGGCGCTGCTGGCCGCGGCCGTCGTGCCCCTGATGCGCGCGGCTGGCGGCGGCGCAATCGTCAACGTCGCCTCGATCTCCGGCTCCATCGCCCAGCCGAACCGCTGGACCTACAACGCCACCAAGGGCGCCATCCTGGCGCTCACCCGTTGCCAGGCGCTCGACCTGGCCGGCGACCACATCCGCGTCAACAGCATCTCGCCGGGCACGATCTGGACGCCGGAGCTGGACCGCATGGCCGGCGGCGATCGTGTCGCCTGGGAGCCGATATTCGCACCGCACCACATGCTCAACCGTGTCGGCGAGCCGGCCGAGGTCGCGGCGGCGATCCTGTTCCTATGCAGCCCGGCCGCCAGCTTTGTCACTGGCGCAGATCTCGTCTGCGACGGTGGCTACATCCACATGGGCCACGACCGCATCGGCGGCGGTATCCGCTACAGCGAGCGCTGACGCAGCGCCTGGGTCAGCGCGTCAGCAACGCCTTCAAATCGCTGGCGATCTGCCCGCCGTCCAGCTCGTGCGGCAAGATCAGACGCAGGCGGCCACCTCGGTCGACGACCATCGCCACGGCGGTGTGGTCGACCAGATAGCCGGTCGCAACCGACCCCTCGTTCTTCTTGTAGTAGACGCCGAAGGTCGAGGCAGCGGCGGCGATCTCCTCTGGTCGACCGGTCAGACCGATGAAACTTGGGTCGAAGCGCGTCACATAGTGCTGGAGGACCTCTGGCGTGTCCCGCTCCGGGTCAACAGTGACCATCACCACCTGCACGTCCTTCGCCGGCTCACCCATCTGTGCCCGCGCCTGCGCCAACTTGGCCAGCGTCATCGGGCAGGCATCCGGGCAGAAGGTGTAGCCGAAGTAGAGCACGACCAGCTTACCCTGCAGATCGCCCAGCCGCACCGGCTGGCCGTCAGTGCCGGTGAGCGTCACCTCCGGCAACGGCTTGCTGCCCTGCAAATCCAGTCCGTTGAAGCGGACCGGACGCAGCACGGATGACCAGAGATACCAGGCCAGCGGCGCGATCAGAATGATGGCCAGCAGGCCGAGTGCCAGGGGGAGAAATCGCCGCGGCGACGGCCGCTGAACCGGTGTGTCCATAACTCCTCGGCCGCGTTAGCGCGGGTAGCAGGCGAACAGGTGGGCGGCCTCGTAGGCGTAGCGGGCGACACCATCACTCTGCCGCGCCTCGTCGGTGACCAGTCGCAGATCGCGCAGGACCGTATCGGCCGCCGGAAGTGGCTGGCGGTACTCAGCCCGGATGATGCCCCAGCCGTCGACAAGCGTCAGCGCCGGCTCAATCGTCACCGGGCCGGCCGGCGATGGCCCATAAAAGACGCCGAAGCCAGTGCCGATGACGCGCTTCAGCGTCGCCGCATCACCGCTAAGCAGCGCCCACTGGGCCGGATCGATCGGGCCGCCGCCCAGGGTCGGGCGCGGATCTTCGTTCGGGGCCGGCTCTACTGCCACCGTGACCAGCCGCACTGCCGGCTCCGGTCCGCCGACCTCAGCCAGCCGCTGACGAACGGCGTGCGCCAGTTCCACCCCCGGGCCACCCGCGCCGGCGCCGGTCACGAACGAGTACAGGATGACCGCCCCGCGCAGCGACTCGCTCGACACCGCCGCACCATCGGACGCCGTCAGCACGAATCCCGGCGCCAGTCCCTGGCGCGGCAGCACCGTCACCGGTCGCAGGGTCGCGAAGGTCACCAGACCACCGACGATCGCGATCGGCAGCACCGCCAGTCCCCATGCCCACACCGATCGCATCTGCCAGCTGCCCTCGCCTGCGGTTCACCCTGGCAAGCTCACGCGCCGAGCCGCCCCTCGATTATACGCCTACACGCCGGATTGGGCGCTGTTCGATGCCTGGCGGTCACCCTGGCGGACCCGCCGCCCAGGACCGGCCGGACGCCACCCGCGAGCGTCGACCAGCCACAGCACGACAAGCTCGACGGCAAGGGCAGCCACCACAGCCATGGCCGCCCCGGTGACGCCTGGCCCGAAGCCGGCGATAACCCAGATCGCTAGCCAGCACACCAGCACGCCGAGGTGAACCGCCATCGCCCAGCCGACCGGACCGGTGCGGCGGCGCGCGGCCAACAGACCGCGCCGGGCACTCTGCCAGGCGAGCAGCAGCGGCGCCGGCAGCAGCCAGACGATCGCGCCGCCCGCGGCGGCTGCCACCTCCGGTGGTGCGCCGAGCAGGCCGCCCAGGTAGCGGTCCAGCAGCGGCGTCGCCACGAGCAGAGCCAGCACCGCCGTCAGGACCATCCCGACCTGCCAGGTGAAGCGGTGCAGCCGGCGCTCGCCATCCGCATCCCGCACGATAGCGATGGCGATCTCTTGCAGTGGCACGGTCGCGCTCGCCAGCAGCAGCGCGCTGCTGCTGACCAGCGGCCAGGCCGCGAGCGAGACCGGGGCCAGCGCGCCTCGCGCCAGCGCCGCGCTGATCAGCGGCTGGATCGCGACCCGCATGGCATTGGTCGCCGCCAGCGGCCGGTGGTAGCGCCACACCGCCGCCAGCGCCAGATCGGTCGGGCCGGGTGGTAGGCGTCGCTCCGCCAGCAGGCCGAGCGGCGTTACGATCGCGGCCTCGACCAACACGCCGGCCGCCATCGACAGCGCACCGACGCTCGCGCCGGGCCAGCCGAGCGCCGGCCCGACACCGAAAGCCGCTGCGGCCGTCGCGGCAAGCCGGCCCATCGTGCCCCAGCCGATGATGGCCGTCTTCCCCTCGCGAATGAGCAGGCCCTGATAGTAGCGCCGCCAGCCGATCGCGACCGGCCACAGCATCAGCAGGTGGAGTGCCGGCGCGGCCGCCGCCGCTACATCCGGCGGCAACGCCAGCGCGCCGGTCAAGATGAGTGTCGCCACCGGCGTGAGGAACAGCAGCGCAAACAGGCCGGTCAGCAGCGCGCCGAGGCCGACCATGAACCGCCAGACGAGGCGCGCGGCGGCGCGCGAGTCGCACAGTGCCACACTGGTGCTCAGGATAGCGATGATGGGCGACTCGATCAGGATCGCCAATCCGCTGATGACGCCGAGCGCCGCCAGTGCCGTCGTCGCCGCCGGCAGGCGGCCCACGCCGGCGGCCGTCACAAGCGTGCAGGCGCTCATCAACAAGCTGCTCAACGCCAGCGGGAGAAAGAGACGCGCCATCCGACCAACCCGACCTGCTGTCAACGCGACGTGCCTGCCGTGCGTGGCTGCGGTGACGCCGACGATAGCATGTCCCGGCGCCCCCTGCGACCGGTGGTACAATGGCACACCCGCCACCGGCGGCCCGATATCGGACTCTGATCGCGAGGTTCAGCATGCCCTCGGCGCCGTCACTGCCGGCCATCGAGTCGCTGTCCGCTGCCGCGCTGGTCAAGCATCTGCCTGGCCTGACGGCGCTGCTGTGTGATGCCGTCGCCAGCGGCGCCTCGGTTGGCTTTCTGCCGCCGCTGGCGACGACTGACGCGGCTGCCTATTGGGATTCGGTCGCCACGGCGCTGGCGGATGGCTCGCGCCGCCTCCTGATCGCTCGTGATGCCGGGGGCACAACCGTCGGCACGGTGCAACTCGACCTCGTCATGCGCGACAATGGCCGGCACCGCGCCGAGATCGCCAAGCTGATGGTGCTGCGGTCCAGCCGTCGCCAGGGGATCGGCCGCGCCCTGATGGTGGCTGTGGAAGCAGAAGCACGCCGGCTCGGTCGGACGACGCTCGTGCTCGACACCCGCCGGGGCGACCCGTCCGAGACGCTGTATGCCGCGCTGGGCTATACTCTAGCCGGCACCATTCCACACTACGCCCGCAGCGCCAGCGGCCAACTCGACGGCACGGCCATCTACTACCGCGTACTCGACTGAGGTGCGCCGCGCTGCCAGCATCCTGGCCGGCGCCGTGGCGTTGTACCAGCAGCCGTCCCGCCCCGCGCCATCGCGGGCGCGCCGGTGGCCAGTGCGCGGGCCGCCTCTCTGCCAGGAAATGCCTCATGCCGACGCATCCGATCCGACTGGTGTTGGCCGATGACCATCAGTTGTTCCGACGCGGGCTGCGCCAGCTCCTGGAGCTGGAGGACGACATTCGCGTCGTCGCCGAGGCCGCCAACGGCGTTGAGGCGCTGCAGGCAGTGGCCGACGAGCAGCCAGCCGTGCTGCTGCTGGACCTGTCGATGCCGGTGCTGGATGGGCTGGGCGTGCTGGCGGCCGTGCGCCGCGACTTCCCGCGCGTGGCGGTCGTGGTGCTGACGATGCACGGCGAAGAGGCGATCGTGCTGCGCGCGCTGGCGGCTGGCGCCCGGGCACTGGTGCGCAAGGACTCCGACTCGGGCGAAGTCATCAACGCTATTCGCGCCGCCGCCGCCGGCCGCGCCTGGATCGAGTCGAGGGCGGCCGTCATCTTGCTTGAGGAGTATCGCCGCCTCAACGAGCTGATCGGCCGGCAGGCCGGCGGCCGTCTGTCGGAGCGCGATACGACGCTGCTGCGGCTGCTGGCGTCTGGCTATAGCAACAAGGAGATCGCCGCTTCGCTTGGCCTGGCCGAGAGCACCGTCAAGAACCAGCTTGGCGGGCTGTTCGACCGGCTCGGCGTCAGCGATCGAACGCAGGCAGCTCTGTATGCGTTCAGTCACGGCTTGCTGACGCCGGACGCGATCCGGCCGCTGGACGCGGGCGCGCGCCCGGCGCGCGACGAGCCGCAGTAGCCGTTGGAGCGATCGAACCGGCTGGATCCGATGGCAGGCATGCTGCCGGCGCTAGCTGCGGCTGGGAAGACCGGTCGGGTCGTTCGGTGGCGCATGTCTTTAATATTCCTTTCAGAGGTTGTACCGTTGACATATCAACGAGCCATCGCTACACTGGCGCAGAGGCTGATCGTGATTCTCGCACCAGGAGCATTCCCCGGTGAGCGCACCTGACATCCAGACACTGCCGGGCCTCGCCCCGCGCCAGAAAACGCGCGCGGAGCTGTGCCCGCCCTGGAAGGTCCTGCTGCACGATGACGACGTCAACACGATGGACCACGTCGTCCATGCGTTGACGGAATCCGTCCCGGGGCTGCCGGGCGAGCGGGCGATCCGAATCATGCTGGAGGCACACATGCGCGGGGTGGCGCTGGTGACAGTGTGCCCGCTGGAGACGGCTGAATACTACCGCGACCGGCTGCTGTCGTTCAGCCTCACCAGCACCATCGAGCCGGCCGAGTAGCCAGCATGGGAGACCCGATGTACGGGACAGTGGCCCGGTTCCGCCTCAAGCCCGGCTCGCTGCCGGCTATGATCACCTTCTTCGACGACCTGCCGGCGCCGCCGGGCCAGGTGCTGCGTGTTATCTACCAGACCGACGACGACCCGAACATCGTCATCGCCGCCATTGTCTTCGAGAGCCGCGCCGCCTATCTCGACAATGCGACCAGGCCCGAGCAGCAGGCCGCCTTTGCGCGCTTCAGCGATCTGCTGGACGGCCCGCCGGCATGGACCGATGGCGCGATCGTGTCTTTGCATCACTACAAGTAGCACAGCCGGCCGCCATGGGCGCCGGCTGCACGCGACAGGACCAGCTGCATGCCACTTCGCATCGCCCAACTCGGCACCAAGCACGGTCACGCGCACGGCAAGGCTGTCGCCATCCAATCCCTCCCGTCGGTCGAGTTCGCCGGGGTGTGGGAGCCCGACGCGGCTGCCCGCGCCGCCGAGGAGGCGCGGGGACACTACCGTGGCGCCCGCTGGTTCCGCACGGCCGACGAGTTGCTGAGTGAGCCCTCGATCGCGGCCGTCGCGATCGAGGGCCGCAACAGCGAGAGCCTGGCGATGGCGCACCAGGCGATCGAAGCCGGCAAGCATCTGTGGTACGACAAGCCCGGCGGCGACGACTGGCCGGGGTACCAGGCGTTGATCGACCGGGCGCGCGAGCGCTCCCTGCTGGTGCAGATGGGCTACATGTTCCGCTATCAGCCCGGTTTTCAACTGGTCGCGTCGTGGGCGCGCGAGGGCGTACTCGGTCAGATCACGAGCATCCGCGCGCACATGTCGACGCACATCCCCGTGACGGGAGACGGTGCGAACACCCGCGCTGAGATCAGCGGGCATCCTGGCGGCATCCTCTACGATCTCGGCGGCCACATGCTCGACCAGATCGTCTTGCTGCTGGGCCGGCCACGGCGCGTGCAGGCCGTACTGCGCAACGACGCTACGCCCGAGGCGCCGGCATTCATGGACAACACACTCGGCATCTTCGAGTTCGACCGGGCGCTCGCGTTCGTCGACATCGCGGCGATGGAGCCGCGGCCGATGGCTCGGCGCTTCGAGGTCTACGGCACGCAGGGCAGCGCCATCCTGGAGCCGTTCGACCCCTGCCGGGTGGTGCGGCTGTGCCTGGACCGGCCGGCGCACGGCTACCGCGAGGGCGAGCATCTGGTGACGCCGCTGACGGTCGAGCGGCAGGGCATGTACGAGCGCGAGCTGCGAGCCTTTGTCGCGACACTGGAGGGCCACCAGCCACCCGACCGATCCTACGAGCATGAGCTGCTGGTCCAGGAGACGCTGCTGCGCGCCACCGGGCGTATCCCTGCCTGAGGCGTCGCGTCCAGGCGGACACCGGTCGTCCAGGATAGGTGGTCATGCCCGCCAATCCGTCGCTCGACGTCATCTCGCACAGTGCCGGCAGCACGCGCCGAGTCGGCGAGCGGCTGGGGCGGCGGCTGCGCGGCGGCGACATCGTGCTGCTCAGCGGCGACCTCGGCGCCGGCAAGACCACGTTTGCCCAGGGGCTTGCCGCCGGCCTGGGCGTGACCGGCCCCGTCGCCAGTCCCACCTTCACGCTGATCAACGAGTACGCCGGCCGGACTGCCGGCGGCGCCGTGACCCTCGCCCACATCGACCTGTTCCGCCTGGCTGGCGCCGACGCCGCCATGCTCGGCCTCGACGACTACCTCGAAGCCACCGATGTCATCTGCGTCGTCGAGTGGCCGCAGATGGCCCCGGACGCGTGGCCCAGCACCGCGCTTATCGTCGACTTCATCGTCCTCAGCGACGCCAAGCGCCGGTTGACGCTGCGGCCCGCCGGCCCTGAGGCCGGCCGCTACGCCGCCGACCTCGCCGCGCTGCGAAAGGAACTGTATGGCGCCGCCGCGCGCTGATGTCCAGCCGCCGCTGCTGCTCGCGATCGATACCTCGACCGACCAGGCCGGTCTGGCGCTCTATGACGGCGCCGTGCTGGCCGAGATCGCCTGGCCGGCGAGCCGCGCCGCGCGGCGCACGGTCATGCCGGAGATCCTCCATGTGCTAGGGCTGGCCGGCCGGACCATCGACCAGATCACCGCCGTCGGCGTCGCGATCGGCCCTGGCTCCTTCAGTGCCCTGCGCGCCGGCCTCAGCATCGCCAAGGGTCTCGTGTATGCGCGCCGCTGCCCGCTGATCGGCATCCCCACGCTAGATGTCGTATCATATCCGCATCGTCAGGCCGGTGTGACCGTGTGGAGCGTCCTCCAGGCCGGCCGCGGTCGGGTCATTGGTGCGCGCTACCCGCCGGTCGATGACCTGCTTGCCACCGGCACGGTACCCTATCACGGAACAGTTGCCGGCCTGGTCGGACAGATCACTGGTCCAGCACTCGTCGCCGGCGAGGTACCTCGCGAGATGATCGACGCCCTGGCTCAGCACACCGACATCGTCATGCCATCGGCGGCGCTGCGCCCACGGCGCGCCGGCGTGCTGGCGGAGTTGGCCTGGCGCCGCTGGCGGGCCGGCCAGGCCGATGATCCGTTCACGCTGGAACCACTCTACGCGCCCGGTGACAGCGGAGGCGAGCGTGCCGTACGTCCTTGAACCGATGCGCCCTGACGACATCCCTGCCGTCGGCCACGTCGAAAAGGAGTGCTTTCCAACGCCCTGGCCAGCCAGCGCCTACCGGCGCGAGCTGCGCAACATGACTGGCAACTACTATCTCGTTGCACGCTACCGCCCGCCCAACGGCGAGCCGTCCCTCGACGTGGCGTCCAGTCATCGGTTCAGCTTGCTGTCGTTCCTGCAGCGCCCGGCGCCGGCCAGCCAGCCGAACCAGCTGGTTGGTTTCGCCGGCATGTGGACGATGATGGATGAGGCGCATATCACGACGATTGGCGTCGCTACACGGCATCGCGGGCGCCATATCGGCGAGCTGCTGCTGACCGGCCTGATTGACGAGGCCGTCGTCCGCAACGCCAACTGGATCACGCTCGAAGTGCGTGTCTCCAATGCGACTGCCCAGAATCTCTACCGCAAGTACGGCTTCAGCCAGTACGGCATTCGCAAGCGCTACTACAGCGACAATGGCGAGGATGCCTACATCATGTGGTCCCCTGCCATGCGCGCTGCCGAGTTCCGTGAGCGCTACGCCATCCTGAAAGCCCACCTGGCCGACGGCCTGGCGATCTGGGATAGTCCCGTGACATCCTCGTCGGCCGCCGGCCCGGAGACAGGGTAAGGTCCATGCGCCTGTTGGCTATCGAGAGTTCGTGTGATGAGACTGCGGCGGCGGTCGTCGAGGATGGCCGGCACGTCCTATCGAGCATCGTCGCATCGCAGACGGACCTGCACCGGCGCTATGGCGGGGTCGTGCCCGAGCTGGCCGCTCGCCAGCACGTGCTGGCGATCTTGCCGGTGATCGACGCCGCGCTGGCTGACGCCGCGACGAGCCTGAGCGACCTCGACGGCATTGGCGTCACCTATGGGCCGGGCCTGTCGGGCGCGCTGCTGGTCGGCATCAACGCGGCCAAGGCGCTGGCAGCCGCTACCGGGCTGCCGCTGGTGGGTGTCAATCACCTCGAGGGCCACATCTACTCCGCCTGGTTGGCGCCGGTCGGATCGGCGGACCCACTGCCGCCGGAGCCAGCCTTTCCGCTCGTGTGCCTGATCGTCTCTGGCGGGCACACCGATCTCCTGCACATGACCGATCACGGCGTTTATGCGCAGCTTGGCCGCACGCGCGATGATGCGGCCGGCGAGGCGTTCGACAAGGCGGCGCGTCTGCTGGGCCTCGGCTACCCGGGCGGCCCGGCCATCGAGCGGGCCGCCGACAGCGGCCGCGACGGCGCCTTCCGGCTGCCGCGCGCGCGCCTGGGCGACAGCCTGGACTTCTCGTTCAGCGGCTTGAAGACGGCGCTGCTGCGCCTGATCGAACCGTATCAGGCGACACCCGAGCAGCACGCGACCCAGCCGGGTCAGTTGTTCCCAGTTCACGTGCCGCCCCGCCTCCGGCCTGATGCTCCGGTTGCGGACCTGGCCGCCGGCTTCCAGGCTGCGGTCATCGATGTGCTGGTCGACAAGACCGTGCGCGCGGCCGAGGCCACCGGCGCGCGTGGCATCATCCTGGCCGGCGGTGTGGCCGCCAACGGCCTGCTGCGGCGCCGGCTGGCCGCCGCCACCGCGCTGCCAGCGCTCATACCGCCGCTGCGCTACTGTACCGACAATGCTGCCATGATCGGCGCGGCAGCCTGCTACCGGCTGGCGGCCGGCGAGCAGGCCGGGTTCGATCTCGACGCCGTGCCTAGCCTGCCACTGGTCGCGACCGGCTGATCGCCACACCGCCTGCGGCTCAGGCGGCCGCCTGCGGCTCAGGCCGGCCCCGGCGCCGGAACCAGTGCCGCCACTCGCCGGTCTCCCACACGACCAGCAACTGGCTCGCGTTGCAGATCGACGAGTAGGTGCCGCTGATCACACCGATCAGCAGTGCCAGGACAAAGATGCGCGTCGTCGCACCACCGAACAGGTAGAGCGCCATCAAGGTAAATATGACCGTCAGCGACGTGTTGATGGAGCGCGCCACTGTCTGCACGAGGCTGTAGTTAACGATCTCCTCGTACGTGCCGGCCACGCGACGCAGTTGGTTTTCACGGATGCGGTCGAAGACGACGATCGTGTCGTGAACTGAGAAGCCGGCGATCGTCAACAATGCTGTCACCAACAGGGCATCGACCTCAACACCGAAGAACAAGCCCAGTAACGCGAAGATGCCCACCACGAGCAGGATGTCATGCAGCATACCCACAATGGCCGCGGCGCCGTAGACGATGGGGTTCTTCACTTTGCGGAAGTTCCAGGCGATATAGGCCAGAATCGCGATCGAGGCCAGCGCCATCGCCCCGATCGAGCGGGTGCGCACCTCTTCGCCGACGGTGGGGCCGACGGTCTCCAGACGCAACTCAGTGAACGGCCCGATGCCGGCCACCAGTGCCTCCGAAAGGGAGGTTTTCTCTGGCGAGCCTTCCTTGATCGCCTTGAGGCGGATCAGGGCGACGTTGCCGTCCGCCGACTGCACCAGGGCATCTCCGTGACCCTGGGCCGCCAGCACCGCCCGGACCTCGCCCGGCGCCACCGGCCGCTCGAAGCGGACCTCCCACAGCGTGCCGCCGGTGAACTCGATGCCCAGGCGCAGGCCGCCCATCGCCAGCGCGATCATGCCCGGCACGATCGTCACCAGCGAGATCAAGAAGAATAGGTAGCGCTTGCTGACGAGATCGAGCACCGGTCCCTCACTTTGCGTCGCACGATGCCGCCGGAACGGTACGGTGGGGCAGGTGGCCATGTGGCGCGATGGGCAGGTGGGTTAGTCCGCCGCGCTGGCGGACCCTGCCGGCTGCGGTCGCCGGTTGACGCCGTACCACCAGACGTTGCGCGTGCCGCCGTAGCGCACCATCAGCCGCAGGAACGTGCGGGTCACGAAAATGGCCGAGAACATGCTCACCAGGACGCCGATGAGCAGCGTCACCGCGAAGCCGCGAATGATGCTAGCGCCGACGACGCCGCCGAACCAGTACAGAATGGCGCAGGTGATGAGTGTCGTCGAGTTAGAGGCCCAGATCGACGGCCAGGCGTG
>JADLAZ010000178.1 GCA_020849725.1 Chloroflexota bacterium | reverse complement strand
TGCCGATGGTGCTGGCCGAGGGCGGCAAGTTCGTATCCGACGACCTGAGCAAGAGCGAGATCAATAGCCCGGAGGGCATCGCCGCCTTCAAGAAGCTGACCGACCCGGTCAAGGCGGGCTGGTTCGCGCCGCCGACGCTGATCCAGACGATGACCAACCACGGCAACGTCTTCACCGCCGGCAAGGCGGCGATGGCGCCGGCGCAGCGCTCATGGGTGCCAACCTTCCGCTCGCAGTTGAAGGATGACTTTGACATGATGCACTTCCCCAAGGGGAAGGTGAAGCGAGTCACCGGCATGGGCACCTTCGGCTTTGCCCTGACGACGAAGGGCAAGAACCCCGATGCGGCCTGGAAGTTCCTCGAGTTCAAGTACTCCGAGGATGGGCAGAAGCTCATCACCTCGCAGTACGCTTCGGTGCCGGCGATGAAGCGCTTCTACACCAGCCCCTTCTGGCGCGACCTGCCCGGTCCACCGTACAACAACGCCGTTTTCGTCGACTCGTTCGCCTACGGCACGACGCCGCCGCGCCTGCCGTTCTACTCGACTGGCCCGTTCCGCCAGGCCGTCACCGACGGCATCCTCGGCATCATTCTCGGCAAGATGACACCCGAGCAGGTCGTCGCCAACATCGACCAGACGCTCAATGCCTTCCTGAAGGAGCGCAAGTAGAGGTGGTGCGATGACGGCCGGAACGACCGCCGCAGCGCCGGTGGCCACCGGCGCTGCGCGCCGGTCTAAGGCGCTGCGTCAGGTCGGCTGGGCGCTGCTCTTCCTCGGCCCGAACCTGACGCTGTTCCTGATATTCACCGCCTTCCCGATCCTGTTCGGCTTCGGCATCTCCTTCTTTGAATGGAATATCATCGAGCCGCCACGCTTCGTCGCCGGCGACAACTACACCAAGTTCTTCGTCCGCGACCCGCTGACGCCGAAGGTCGTGGCGAACTCGCTGATCTACGTGCTCGGCGCGCTACCGGCATCGGTCGTCCTGCCGCTGTTCCTGGCGGTACTGCTCAATCGCGGGCTGCCAGGGACCGGCTTCCTGCGCTCGATCTACTTCCTGCCGCTGGTCACGTCGGGCGTGGCCACAGCCGTCGTCTTCAAGTGGATCTACGCCTACCAGTTCGGCCCGCTCAACCAGTTCATCGGACTGTTCGGCATTCCCAAGCAGGACTGGCTGTTCAACGATCGGCTGGTGCTGCCGGCGCTGATCCTGACTGCCATCTGGCATCGCACACCGCTCAACATCATCTTCTTTCTGGCGGCGCTGCAGGGCGTGCCGCGAGAGTTGTACGAAGCAGCCGAGACCGACGGCGCCGGCGCCTGGGCGCGCTTTCGCTACGTCACCTGGCCGATGATCACGCCGACCACGTTCTTCGTCCTGATCGTGACGACGATCAGTCTGCTGCTGGGCGCGTTCGACATGATCAACGTCATGACCCAGGGCGGACCACTCGACGCCTCGAACGTGTTCGTCTTCAATATTTACCGGACGGCATTCAGCTACTTCCAGATGGGCTATGCCTCGGCCATGGCCTACATCCTGTTCGTCGTCGTGCTGGCCTTCACGCTCGTGCAGTGGGCACTGCAGCGCCGGTGGGTGCATTACTGATGGCCGCGCTCGAGCGCGCCATCCGGCGCTCCAGCCTCGGACCCGCTGTCGCGGCGGCGCTAACCTACGCCATCCTGCTCGGGCTGGCCTTCTTCCTGCTGGCGCCCTTCGCCTACATGGTGACGACCGCCTTCAAGCCAGCGGGCCAGGCCTACCAGTACCCGATCCAGTGGCTACCGGACCCGATCATGTGGTCCAATTTCCCGGCGGCGCTGGAGCGGCTGACGCTGCGGGCGTTCGGCAACTCGGTTATCTTCACCACCGCCATCGTGCTCGGCCAGGGCCTCGTCACGACGATGGGCGGGTACGCATTCGCGCGGCTGGTGTTCCCTTTCCGCAACGCGCTGTTCCTGGCCTACCTTGGCACGATGATGATCCCGTTTCAGGTGACGATGATCCCGACCTTCATCATCGTCGCCCGGCTCGGCTGGCAGGATACCTACCAGGGCTTGATCCTGCCGATCCTGGCCAGCGGCGCCTTCGGCACCTTTCTGTTTCGCCAGTTCTTCCTGACCATTCCCGCCGAGCTGGGCGATGCCGCGGTCGTCGACGGCGCGACGCCGATCGATATCTACTGGCGCATCTACCTGCCGCTGTCCAAGCCGGCGATGACGGCCTATGGCGTCATCACAGCGCTGTCGGCATGGAACATGTACCTGTGGCCACTGATCGTGACGCAGTCACCCGAGTTGCGCACCCTGACGCTCGTCATCGCCCAGCTCTCCGGCCAGATGAACGCCGAGTTGCACGTTATGATGGCGGCCGTCACGATCTGTTTGCTGCCGATCCTGACCGTCTACATTATCGGGCAGCGCTTCTTCGTCCAGGGCATCGCCATGAGCGGCCTCAAAGGCTGAAGCCGGGGAGACGCGGCGGCTGGCGCCGCACCAGGCTCACTGGTTCGACGCGCAGGTAGGCGGCGGCCCATGCGTGGGTCGTCGTCGCGGTGGCACGGCAGCTCGCGCAGCGGCAGGTGGTGGCGCTGCGCAGCGCCGCTATCAGCATCGCCCGCACGGCGGCGGTCGCCACCTCGGCGGCCTGGGCCACGATATCGTTGTCGACGGCGTCTTTTCGTTCCACGGTCTGCTCTACGGTCTGCATGGCTGTCTCCTCTGGTCGGGTCGCGCGGCCGGACTGCTGAAAGAGGCGAGGGCGGCGGGCCAAGTGGCCGTCGCGGGGTCTCGTTGTGACGGCATAATGCAGGGGATGTGCCACGGGTGCAGGCAGTATCGCCATCGCCCGACCGCAAGCGGGCCTCCTGGCGCTCGCTTGGCCGACCACCACGTCAGATTCTGACGACGCCACGGTGCGGATAGAGGAGGAGATATGGAGTTCGGTTTCTGCATCCCGTGTTTCGCTAACCCGGGCGCGGCATTCTTTCGGACGCCGGCCTGGACGGCGCTCGATCCGGTGGCGGCGGTCGAGGCCGGCGTCCTGGCGGAGGCGCTCGGCTACGATTCGCTCTGGATGGCCGATCACCTGATCCATGGCGCCGACGGCGGCATCCTGGAGGGTTGGACGACGCTCAGTGTCCTGGCTGGGCGCACCCGCCGCGTGCAACTTGGCACCATCCATCTGGCGCACCCGTTCCGCCAGCCGGCGGTGACGGCCAAGATGGCGGCCACGCTCGACGCGCTGTCCGGTGGCCGGCTCATCTTTTTCTACGATGCCGGCTGGGGCCGGGCCGAGATCGATGCCTATGGCCTGCCATTCCCTGACGAGGCCGAGCGCGTCGCCCGCATGGATGAGGGTCTGGCGCTGATCAAGCAGCTCTGGACTGGCGAACCAGTTGATTTCCGGGGGCGCTTCTACCAGACCCAGGCGGCGATCTGCCGGCCGGCGCCGGCGCAACAGCCACGGCCGCCGATCTGGCTGGGCGAGGCGCGCGGCGGTGACTATCTGGCGGCGGTCGCCCGCCACGCCGACGGCTGGAACAGCACGCCGGCTGCGCCAGCCGGCTATGCCGATAAATGGGCGCAGGTAGCGGCGGCCTGTGCGGCGGCCGGCCGTGACGCTGACGCGCTGACGCGCAGCCTGGAGATTCAGGTGCTGGTTGGCCCGACACGGTCGGCGGTGCGCGAGCAGCTGCGCCACATCGCGGCGCTGCCGCTGTCGCCACGCGTGCCGGCCGACCCGGCCGTCGCCAGCCATGTGCGTGACGCGCCGCTCGACGCGCCACCGCTGCCGGCGGCGGTGGGTGACCGCTGGCTGATCGGCACGCCCGACGAGGTAGTCGAGCAGATCACCGCCTTCGAGATGCTCGGCGTCAGTCACCTGATGCTGTGGTTCGTCGATTTCCCGTCGACAGACGGCCTGCGCTTGTTCAGCGAGGCCGTGATGCCGCACTGGCGGCGGTAGCGTGGGAGCCGGGCAAGTCAGTCAACGCGCCCGACCCGGCCGGTGGCCAGCGCCTCGTAGCCGTCCAGGCTAGCGAGGCGTCGCACCTGACCCTGACCCACCAGCAGCACCCCGGTGATGCCAATGGCGTCCAGGAAATAGCGGTCGTGCGAGGCGACGACGAGCGGGCCGGCGTACTCGGCCAGAGCGCTCTCGATTCGGTCGAGTGCGTCCAGGTCGAGATGGCTGGTCGGCTCGTCGAGCAGCAGCGCGTTGGCGCCGCCGCCGACCAGAACGGCCAGCGCCAACCGCGCTCGCTCGCCGTAGCTGAGGTCGGCTACGCACCGGTGGACGGTGTCGCCACCGAACAGGAACTTGTCCAGGAAGGCTCGCGCCTCATCCTCGTGCATCACCACGCCGGCCCGAAAGGCAGCCAGCACGCTGCGCTCGGCCTGGTCGGGTGGCCAGTGATGCTCCTGCGGTAGATAGCCGAGGCGGACGCCGTCCCCATAGCGCACGACGCCCCCAACGGGCGCGAGGTCGCCGGCCAGCGCCCGCAGCAGTGTACTCTTGCCGCTGCCGTTCGCACCCACCAGCGCCAGCCGATCGCCGCCGTGGATCGCCAGGTTGACGCCATCCAGCACCAGCGTGTCGTCAAAGCCGGCGCGCAGACCGCTGGCCGCGACCGCGAGGCGGTCGTCGGCCAGTGCCTGCTGGCCGAGGTCGGCCAGGAAGAGGCGCTTCGCCTCCTCCGGGCGCTCCAGTCGCTCCTCGCTATCGAGGAAGCGCTGCAGGCGCCGCTCCTGCACCTTGGCGCGACGCGCCACGCCCTTGGCCACCTTGCGGTAGTGGAAGTTGATCGTACTGCTCTCGGTACGCTGCGCCCGACCCTTGAGTGCGCCGATCTCGCGCTCGACGGTTTCGACGCGTTCGACCTGGTCCTGGTAGCGGGCGGTGTGCCGCTCGCGCTCGCGCCGTTTGGTCGTGACATAGGCCGAGTAGCCACCCGCATAGCGACTGATCGTGCGCGTGGCCGGATCCAGCTCGAGGATGCCGCTGACGGTGCGGTCGAGGAAGCGCCGGTCGTGCGAGACGATGATCGCCGCGCACGGGCTGGTCGCGACATATCGCTCGAGCCACAGCAGCGCCGGCAGGTCGAGGTAGTTGGTCGGTTCGTCCAGCAGCAGCAACGATGGCTCGGCCAGCAGCAGCCGGGCCAGCGACAGCCGCGTCTTCTGGCCACCGCTGAGCGATGCCACCAGCCGGTCAGGCGCGATCTCGTCCAGCGCGAGCCCGGCCCGCACGCGCTCGATGCGGTAATCGCTATCGTAGCCGCCGAGCGTCTCGAAGCGCTCCGCGGCCGCGCTGTAGGCGGTGATGGCCACTGTCCGCGCCACCGCGTCGAGAGTCGGGTCGGCCATGGCGGCGGCCGCCGCGTCCATCGCCGCCCGTGCGGCGGTCAACTCCGGCTGCGCCGTGGCCAGCACGGCGCCGACCGTCCGATCCAGGTCGGCGGCCGGGAACTGGGCCAGGTAGCCGGCACGGTTGCCCGGTTGCAACGTCACACTCCCCGCCGAGGGCCGCCCCTCGCCGGCCAGGAGGCGCAGCAGCGTCGTCTTGCCGCTGCCGTTTGGGCCGACGAGGCCGAGCTTCTCGCCGGCGTCCAGCACAAACGAGACGCGCTCCAGCACCGGACCGTCGGGAAATCGCTTGCCCAGATTCGTGACGTGCAGCATGGAATCGCCTCCTGACGGCGACCGTTGGCGGTCGCGACACCGGTGTGCCGCCGCTGGGCCGGCTCAACCAGGAGCGCGCTGGGGATCGGTGATGCACCGATGACGTGGGAATACGATGCTGCGCGCGTGGCTGTGACCGCTGCTCGGCGACGACGAAGTCCGACCGGGATGCACCCGGCTGGCTTGCCACCCATCATCGAGCTAGCCGATCACCGCCAACCTCCCACTGATCCTCGGCCAAGTATAGGCGAGGAGGCTGAGTAGCGCCAGTGGGCGGAGTAGCGCGATGAGAACAGTGGGCCAGGAGATAGGGCGAAGGCGCCCTCACCCGAACTCTCTCCCATAGGGAAAGGGAACTGGCCGTGGTGCGGAGAGGCTCTCACCCCGCCGGTTGCCTTCGACTACGCCCAGGCCGAGGAGCGGAGCCGAAGCCCCGTTTTTCCTCACCTCCACGTTCTACGCGGCCCACTCGCTCTACTCCACCCACTCCTCGCCCGTACCATCGTACTCAACGCTGTTGTTCTCTGATTCCCACAGGCGCAGACGCACGAGGCGGTGCGGCGCGATGGCCGGCGCCAACTCGCGCCAGCAAGCGACGATGATGTTCTCGGCCGATGGCATCCGGCCAGTGAGGAAATCGACCGTCGTGTTGAGGTCGGCGTGGTCGAGCTTGTCGATCAGCGTGCGGCGAATGGCGTCGCGGAGTTCGCGCAGGTCCATGACCATGCCCGTGTCGGGCACGACCGGACCGCGCACGCTGACCTCGAGCGTGTAGGTGTGCCCGTGCAACTGGGCGTCCTTGCCGAAGATGGCGCGGTTGCGCTCGTCGGTCCAGGCGGGATTGAACAGCCGGTGGGCGGCGGTGAACGTCTCGCGCCGCGTGATGGTCACCATGGCAGCCTCCTGGCGACGGCGATGGTTCGGCTGACGTGGTCGGCGCGCGCCGCCGTGCCATGGCGACGCCGCTGGTATACTCGCGGGACCGGGGCGTGGAGCGCAAGCGTGAGGGTGGGCAGATGCGGATCGTGCTGCGAACGGAACGGCTGATCTTGCGGCAGTTCACGACGGACGATGCTGACGCTCTGATCGCGCTCGACAGCGACCCGGCGGTGCTGCGGTTCATCAACGGCGGTGAGCCGATCGCGGCGCGCGTCACCCGCGAGCAGACGCTGCCGCGCTATCTGGATTGGCACCGGCGCTCGGACGACTGGGGCTACTGGGCCGCCATCGACATAGCCAGCGGGCGCTTCCTCGGTTGGTTCCATCTCCGGCCCCCAGGCGACGACGTGCCGCCCGTTGGACGCACCATGGCGCTCGGCTACCGGCTGCGCGGCGACGCCTGGGGTCATGGCTACGCGACCGAGGGCAGTCGCGCGCTCATGCGGTACGGCTTCGATCGCCCCACAGTCGAGCGCATCGTGGCCATGGCGCTGGTCGACAATGTCGCCTCGGTCCGGGTGATGGAACGGGCCGGGTTGCGCTTCGTGCGCGACTTCACCTACACCGGGCCGGATCCAGCCGCCTGGTACGTCGGCCGGCCGGCTGTCGAGTACGGCCTGACCCGCGCCGAGTTCCAGGCTGCCGGGCCAACGGCAGGTGGTCGCCAGTGAGCGCCGAGCGGCCCCTCAAGGTGCTGTTCGTCTCGACCTGGCAGCCGAAGCCGTGCGGCATCGCTGCCTACAGCGGCGACCTGGCGGCGGCACTGTCGCTGGCCGAGCCGCGCACCGACTGGCGCGTAGCCGCCATCAATGACCCCGGCGACCGCTTTGACTATTCACCAGCCGTCCGCCAGCAGATCGACAAGGAGGATCTGGCCAGCCTGCGCCGCGTGGCTGCCTGGATCAACGCCAGCGGCGCCGACGTCGTCAGCCTGCAGCACGAGTTCGGGTTGTGGGGCGGCTTCGACGGTGAGCTTATCCTGCGCTTCCTGGACCGGCTGCACGTGCCGGTCGTCGCGACGCTGCACACGGCGCCGCTGGTGGAATCGACCTACAACCGGGCCAACCGATTGCGCCTCCTGGGCGAGATCGGCGCGCGGATCGCGCAGGCAACCGTCTTCCTGCCGGTCGTGCGCGAGGCGCTGATCGCCGAGGTCGGGTTGCCGCCGGAGCGGGTGAGCGTGGCGCCGCACGGCGCGCCGGTCTTCCCGCCGGTCGACCGGGCGGCACTGCGTGTTCGCCTGGGCCTGGACGACCGGCTGGTGCTGACGACCTTCGGCCTGCTCAACCGCCACCGGGGCATCGAGGATGTGCTGCGGGCGCTGCCGCCGCTGGTGGCAGCGTGCCCACGCCTGCTCTATTTGGTGCTTGGCCGGATGCACCCCTACGAGCCGCCGGACTACGCCGCTGGCCTGCGGGCGCTGGTGGCCGATCTGGGCCTGACCGATCACGTGCGCTTTGAAGAGCGGTACATCCCCGACCAGGACCTGCGCGATCTGCTCATCGCCACCGACATCTACCTCGCCCCCTACCATGACCTGGCGCAGGCCGGCAGCGGCACGCTGATGTTCGCACTCAGCGCCGGCTGCTGCTGCGTCGCCACGCCGTTTCTGTACGCGCGCCACGTGCTGGCGCACGAGCGCGGCGTCCTCGTCCCGCCGGCCGATCCGGTGGCGCTGACCGCCGCGCTGCGCCTGCTGCTGGCCGATACCGACCGGCGGGAACGCTACCGGGCAGGCGCCCGGGCCTATGCCCAGGAGCTTGCCTGGCCCCGCATCGGGCGGCAATACCTGGACCTCCTTGGGCGGGTGGTGGGTCGTGGTTGATGACCAGACCGTCCTCGCCGGCCCGCACCTGCCGGGGGCTGCCGCTCTGCTATACTGGCGCCGGCTCCGGACGGACTGGAACCGGCGATCGCGGAGGAGGAGGACGGCATGGCGGTGACGGCCAGGATCTCGCCTGACAACAACCACACAGCGCTGCGCGTCAAAGATCTGGAGCGGGTGGCTGCCTTCTACGAGAACACCGTTGGGCTGCCGCGGCTGCGGGCGATGGGCGACGCGGCCCGGCCACGCACGATCTTCTATCCCGGCCTGCAACTCGTGCGCGCCGAGGACGACGACACCTCGGTCAAGGGCGTCTTCGATCACATTGGCCTGTCGGTCGACAACATCGATGAGGTGTGCGCCAATCTCCAGGCCCAGGGCGTTGAGTTCGAGACACCGCTCACGCAGCGCGAGATCCCCGAGGTCGGGCGATCGCTGAAGCTGGCCTTCTTCCGTGATCCGGAAGGCAACCGCATCGAGCTGGTCCACTGGCTGTAGCGACGCCTGACCGTCACGACGTCGCGTCCGCGGCGCTGTGACGGCGGTGGGTCCGATCGAGGACTGGTGGGCGCTGGCGAGAAGGAGGACGGCGCATGGCGCGACCGGTGACGTTGTTTACGGGCCAGTGGGCCGATCTGCCACTGGCGACGCTGGTCGAAAAGGCCGCCGCCTGGGGCTTCGACGGGCTGGAGCTGGCCTGCTGGGGCGACCACTTTGAGGTCGACAAGGCGCTGGAGGATGATGGCTACGTGCGCGAGAAACGCGCGCTGCTGGAGCGGCACGGGCTGCGCTGCGTCGCCATCAGCCACCACCTCGTCGGGCAGGCCGTCGCCGATGCGATCATCGACGAGCGGCACAAGGGCATCCTGCCGGCGCGCATCTGGGGCGATGGCTCGCCGGAAGGTGTGCGCCGGCGCGCGGCCGAGGATGTCAAGAGCGCGGCGCGAGCGGCGCGGGCGTTCGGCGTCGATATCCTCAACGGCTTCACCGGCTCGCCGATCTGGCATCTGCTGGCGATGTTCCCGCCGGCGCCACCGGCCATGATCGAGGCCGGCTACCGCGAGTTTGCCGATCGCTGGAATCCGATCCTGGACGTCTGCGATGAGGTTGGCGTGCGCTTCGCGCTTGAGGTGCATCCGTCGGAGATCGCCTACGACTACTGGACGACGGCGCGCACACTGGAGGCAGTTGGCCGCCGACCGGCGTTTGGCATCAACTTCGATCCCAGCCACCTCGCCTGGCAGATGGTCGACCCGGTCGCCTTCGTCCACGCGTATGGCGATCGCATCTACCACGCCCACGTCAAGGAGTCGGTGCGGGTGCTGGACGGCCGCAACGGCGTGCTCGGCTCACACCTGTTCTTCGGCGATCACCGGCGCGGCTGGGACTTCGTGTCGCCGGGGCGCGGCGATGTGCCATTCGAGCGCGTCTTCCGGGCGCTCAACAGAGTCGGTTACAGCGGCCCGCTGTCGATCGAGTGGGAAGACAACGGCATGAACCGCGACCAGGGCGCGCCGGAGGCGCTGGCGATGGTGCGACGCCTGGACATCACGCCGTCGGATGTCGCGTTCGACGCGGCCTTCGCCAATCAGCAGTGAGCGCGGCACGGCCGGACGAGGAGGAGCGAGCATGTCGGAGGATGTCGGCTTCGTAACAATGGGCAATGTAACGCGGCCGGAGGTCGAGGCGCCGGAGATCGGCATCGGCATGCTCGGCTATGCCTTCATGGGCAAGGCGCACGCCAACGGCTACAAGAAGCTGCCGTACATCTTCTACCCGCCAGTGGCCCGGCCGCGGCTGGTCGCCATCGCCGGCCGCAGCGCTGACGCCGTCCAGACCGCCGCGCTGCGCTACGGCTTCGAGCAGGCGCACACGGACTGGCGGGCACTGCTGGCCGACCCGGCGATCCAGGTCTTCGATAACTGTGGGCCGAACAACTTCCACGCCGAGCCGTCGATCGCCGCCGCTCAGGCCGGCAAGCACGTGCTGTGCGAGAAGCCCCTCGGCCGCGATGCCGCTGAGTCGAAGCGGATGCTTGACGCGGTCACGGCCGCCGGCGTCAAGCACATGTGCGCTTTCAACTACCGGTTCGTGCCGGCGGTGCGCCAGGCGCGGCTGCTGATCGAGCAGGGCGCGCTGGGCGAGATCTACCATTTCCGGGCGCGCTACCTGCAGCAGTGGATCGCCGACGCCGACTTCCCGATGGTCTGGCGGCTGCGCAAGGACGAGGCCGGCTCGGGCGCGCTGGGCGATCTGGGCACGCACATCATTGACCTGGCGCGCTTCCTGGTCGGCGAGCCGGCGCGGGTAATGGGCCTCACCAAGACGTTCATCGGCCAGCGCGGCGGCGAGGCGGTCGATGTCGACGATGCCTTCGAGGCGGTGGTCGAGTTCGCGAATGGCGCGGTCGGCACGCTGGAGGCGTCGCGCTTCTGCCGCGGGCGGGCCAATCACAACACCTTCGAGATCAACGGCGCGAAGGGCACGATCGTCTTCAACCTGGAGCGCTTCAACGAGCTGGAGGTCTACCTGACCGACACCCAGCCGCGCGAGGCCAACGGCTTCCGCAACGTGCTGATCTCGGAGAGCTTCCATCCCTTCTGGGACAAGTGGTGGCCGCAGGGGCACATCATCGGCTGGGAGCATACGTTTGTCCACGAGATCGAGCATTTCCTGCGCGCCGTCGTCACCGGCAGCGACGTCGCTCCCTACGGCGCTACCTTCGAGGATGGCTACCGGGCGGCCGTCGTCGCCGATGCTATCGTGCGCTCGTCGCGGGAGGGCCGCCGGGTCGATATCGCCTACTGACGTGGCGGCGCCATGACGTGATGCTAGGGTGGCGCGGGACGGGTCGTCATCCGCGCCATCCCCTGCGGTTGGCATCGGTGTCGACCGTGCCGATCGCGTCCGTGGCGGCGGCCGCGCCGGTCTGACCGCCGGCCGACGTGGATGGCGGCAGACCGGCGGCGAGGAAGAACACCCTTGCCAGAGCCGGCTGCCAGCGCGGCGCTACTGGACCTTGCATCCCGCATCTCCAGGGGCGCTGCTGCGCTGGGGAACCAGGGCGCCTACCTTGGCGCCTGCACGCTTGGCCAACGTGGGTGATCCATCCCACATTGCTGCCACGCCGGGGCAGGGCGCTCGGCTCTGACGCCGGCTGGCTAATCAGGTGGGACCGCCCAGGTCGCCAGCGGCGAACAGCACCGCCGCCGCGGCGACGAGGCCGGCCGTGTCGGCGCGCAGGACGCGCGGGCCGAGGCTGGCTACGATCGCGCCGGCCGCGGCGGCCCGCTCGACCTCGCCGGCCGTCAGGCCGCCCTCCGGGCCGACGACCAGCGCCAGCGCCGTCAGCGGGGCCGGCAGCGAGCGCAGCGCCGCGGCGAGGCCGGCCGCACGCTCGCCTTCCCACAGCACGATCGTCGGCGTGGCCTCCAGTGCCGCCAGCGCGTCCGGTAGTGCAGCTGACGCGGTCACTGGTGGCACGAGTGCGCGGCCGGACTGCTCGGCCGCTTCCTGGGCGATGCGCCGCCAGCGCGCCAGCCGGTGATCCTCCACGGCGCGCGTGATGCAGCGCTCGGTGACGACCGGCACGATCGCGGCGACGCCGACCTCGACGGCCTTCTGAATGACCGTGCTGGTGGCGTCGCCCTTGAGCAGCGCCTGGACCAGCGTCAGGCGCAGGCGTGACTCAGCCGTGGAGGAGGTGATCGCCACAATCGTGCCCTGCACGGCGGCCGGCGCCACCGCCGTCAGCGTCACCTGCCACTCGTGGCCGCTGCCGTCGAACAGCCCCACCGGCTCGCCGGGGCGCAGGCGCAGCACGCGCGCCATCTGATGAGCGATCGGGCCGCGCAGCGTCACCGTGGGCTGGTTGACCAGCAACGCCGTGGGCACGAAGAAGCGGTGCATTAGTGTGGTGGGCGAGGACGCCGGCCGTCCCGCGCCACGACCAGTCCCCTCTCCCTCTGGGAGAGGGCGCGGGCGCGGGCAAGAGACAAGGGCCGGCCCAACGGTCCATCGCTCACTTTTCACTCCGCCCGGCGGGCGCGCAGGCCAACCCAGTCGCCGGATCGGTCCTCGCCGGTGACGCGCAAGCCGGCGGCGGTCAGCGCCGCGACAACATCGTCGCGGCGGTCGACGATGATGCCGGACGCCAGCAGCAGGCCGCCGTCGGCCAGGTGGAGGGTGAAGGCCGGCGCCAGGTCGATGATGACGCGGGCGATGATGTTGGCCGCGATCAGGTCGAACTGACCGAGCGCGACTGCCTCGTCCGTGCCCAGCGAGCCGACGCCGAGCGTGACTGAGTCGTCCAGGCCGTTGCGGCCGATGTTGGCGCGGGCGGCGCTGACGGCGACCTCATCGGTGTCCAGCGCGACGACGTGCGCCGCGCCCAGGCGCAGCGCCGCGATCGTCAGGATGCCCGAGCCGACGCCCAGGTCCAGCACGCGCATGCCCGACCGTACCTCATCCTCCAGCGCGACCAGCGTCAGTTGGGTGCTGGGGTGCAGGCCGGTGCCGAAGGCCATGCCCGGGTCAAGCTCGATGACGACATCGTCCGGCTGGCGCTCGAATGGCCGCCAGGACGGGCGGATGACGAGTCGCCGGCCCAGCCGGTGGACGTGGTAGTGCTCCTTCCAGGCGTTGGCCCAGTCCTCTTCGAGGCGCGTGGTGACGGTGAGCGGGCCGATATACCGCATCTGGCTCAGATGCCACAGCGCCTGCTCCAGCGCCCGCACCGTCTCCTGGGCCTGCGCGTCGTCCACGAGGTAGGCCCGCACCATCACCGGCCGGCTGGCGTCGATCGCGAAGTTGTCGCCGTCGGCATCCTGGGTGTACGGCTCCTCGATCGCCACCGCGCCCTGGTAGGCATAGCGGGCGAAGATCTCGCTAACCGGCTCGACCGCCTCCGGGTCGGCGGCCACGGCGACTTCGAGCCAGCGGCCGGCAGCGCTCATCGCTGGCCCCCGGGCGCTCCGACCAGAGGCATGCCGTCACTCACCATGCGCCGTCGTCCAGGCTGGCGCTCGTCTCGCCCAGATTGACGCGCTGGAAGCGGCCTCGGAGCCGCGCACCGCGGCCGACGACGCTGTGCTCGACCAGCGCCTGCTCGACCGTCGCGCCATCGTCGACGACGGCGTCGCGCACGATGGCGTCGCGCACGACGGCGCCGGCGCCGATGCTCACGTGCGGCCCGATGACGGCCCGCTCGACGGTCGCGTCCGGGGCGATCAGCACCGGCGGGATCACGGCCACGCCGGGTTGGTCCGGCGATGATGGCTGGCGGCCCAGGCGCGAGCGGTTCGTCTCCAGCAGTGTCTCGGTCGTGCCGCAGTCCTCCCAGCCCTCGACGACCGGCGCGCGCAGCCGCGCGCCGCGCTCGATCATCAGGTTGAAGGCGTCGGCCAGGTAGAACTCACCCTTGGTCTGGATGTTGCGTGCCATCAGGTCGTCGATGGCCTCGAACAGGTCCTCGGCGCGCCGCACGTAGTAGAGGCCGATCACCGCCAGCCGGTTCTCCATACTCGACGGCTTCTCCACCAGGCTGGTGATGATCCCGGTGTCGTCGAGGACGACGACGCCGAACCGGCGCGGGTCCTCGACTTCCTTGACGAAGATGGCGCCGTCGCCGTCCAGGTCACGCAGTTGGCCGAGGTCGGCCTGGAACAGGGTGTCGACGAAGACGATCACCATCTCGCCACGGACGTGGTCCTTGACAAGGGAGATGGCGTGGGCCTGCCCCTTGAGCTCCTTCTGCTCGGTGTAGCGGGCACGCAACGCCGGGTAGGCCTGGCTGACGTAGTCTTCGATCTGGTCGCCCAGCCAGCCGGTGATGAAGATCATCTCGTCTGGCGCAAGCGGCAGAAGGTCGTCGATGACGTGACCGAGAACCGGCTTGCCGGCGACCGACACCAGCGGCTTGGGACGGCTCCAGGTGTGCGGGCGCAGCCGGGTGCCGAAGCCGGCCAGCGGGATGACGACCTTCATGACGCTGCACTCCTTCCGTGCCGAGAGCGGACGATCGCGCCCACCTCACCGCTGAGTATAGCGGCACGCGGGCGGCAGTGGCCCGATCAGGGGCTGCCACCGGCAGGGCGAATGCGTTCTACAGGGCAGCCCTCCTTTGCTAGGATAGGCGTGTGTGAAGCGCACTATTCGTCGCAGAGGAGGGCCGAATGCAGTCTAGCGTGCTCGATCTCCTGGCGCCAGCCGTCGCT
>JADLAZ010000177.1 GCA_020849725.1 Chloroflexota bacterium | reverse complement strand
GCCCCGCACGGCCCGACCGAAGGCCGCCTGACGCCGCCACCACGCCATCACCCCCTCCCACCTGGCGCTGCACCCACCGCCTCCGGGTCAGGCTGCCCCAGGTAGTCTAAACATCACATCCACGTTCGTGGACAAAAAATAATAGTGCCGCACACCAGAACCGCAAGCACCAGAATGCCGTAAGGGCCGTTCGCGAACGGCCCTTACCGTGGACAATGCCGCCGCCGGACGGCTGGTCGCGGGCGTCAGGCGGTCCCGACTTCCTCCTCGGCGCGCTGGCGCAGCGCCATCATGTAGCCGATGGTGAAGGCGGTGCCCAGGCGCGGGTCGTCGCCCATGCGTGGGACGTGATCAGGAATGGCGACACCCCGGAACCCGACCTCCTGCATCGCCTTCATGATCTGATACATGTCCTGGATGCCATTGTCGACGAACGTCTCGACGAAGTGCGGCAGCGGCCGGTCGATATTGCGGAAGTGGACCTTGAACAGCTTCTTCCGCTCACCGAAGTAGCGGATGGCGCTGATGGCGTCGGTGCCCCAGACTTCGCCGCCCTCCAGCCAGCAGCCGATGCAGAGACAGACGCCGACGTTCGGGCTGTCAGCGATTTCCAGCGCCTTCTGGTAGCCGGCCATGGTGCTGAAGATGCGTGGCACACCACCGAGGCGCGGAACCGGCGGGTCATCCGGATGGATGCCGATCATCACGCCTTCGCTCTCGGCCACCGGCGCCGCCTGGCGGATGAAGGTGGCGAAGTGGTCCCATACCTCGTCTTCGCTGTACTCGCGCCCATTCGTCAGTGGCAGCGAGTACGTCGTGTTGTGCCAGCGGCCGCTCGACGCCTTGTCGAGGTCGAACGCACGCGCGACGGCGCCACCGCGGATCAGCTCCGGCTCGGTGCTCCAGATGCCATTCGGCATGTGGGCGTAGGTCGTGTAGGGGATGCCGGTCGCGCCCAGTGCCTGCAGGTGGCGGATGTACTCGCCGATCTTGGCCTGCTGGTTCGACAGGCCTAGCACGATCGCGTCCTGGTTGTGGACGTCGCGGTTGCCGAAGCCGTAGATGCTCAGCCCGTGGTCGGCGAACAGGGCCTTGCGGCTGGCATAGTACTCGGCGCTGGACTTGGAAGCGTCAGTCCACAGCACGACATGCTCGACGCCCATCTGCCGCACCCAGGCCAGGTCCTGCTCGCGCGGCTCGGGTGACATCTGCGCGGTGACCTTGATGCCCGGCGCGATGCGGTCGATCGGGCTGGGCCGCGTTGCCGGCCCTGAGGTGCTCACGGTCGACTCCTTTCCTCGTCAGGCCACGACGGCGATGCCGCTGACCCCTGCGTATTCACGGGGCCGCCGTGCCGAGGCGGTCGGCCAGCCAGGTCTCCTGCGCCACTCGGTCGGTGTAGCCATAGCCGGTCAGGGGCGCCAGCGTCGCGCCATCCGGCAACGCGCTGACCAGCGGCTGCAGACGCTCGGCCGTGAACAGTCCGCCGGGCGCCTCGTGCGGCAGGTAGACGGCGGCGCGCACGCGCGGCGCGTGGTAGAGCGGGTCGAAATAGCTCAAAGTCCGATAGACAGCCGCGGAGTGGTCCGGCCAGGCACGGGTGTAGTCGTTGATCTCCTCCCAAGGGTAAGCGCTCGTCGCCGGGACCGTGGCGGTGCTGGCATAGAACAGCGGCCCGGCCATCGTCACAGCCGACACCGCTGGCCGGAAGGCGGCCGCCAGCAGCGCCATGTCGTTGCCGACGACAGCGATGCGGCGCGTGTCGACCTCTGGCCGGCCGAGCAGGAAGTCGAGGCCGCGCACGGCATCGCGGACGATGTCGCGGAAGAGGTAGCGCGCCGGGTCGGCGATGCCCTCAGTCAGCAGCCCTGGATAGGCAGCGGCGTAAGGTCGGTCGGACAGCCGCTGGCCGCGGGCGCACAGCGATAGGACTACGTGCCGTCGCCGCTCTTCGTAAGGCGGCACCTGGACGACACTGGCGTAGCCCGGCGCGTGGTAGATTGCCGGGAATGGGCCATCGCCGTGCGGCACGCTGTAGTAGGCGAACAGCCGGTACGGCCCGACACTGGTCACCTTGATGCCGTAGCCGTCGGCGAAGTCGGTCGAGCGCAGCGGCAGCGGATCGACTTCGGCCGCTACCGGCAGCGCGGCTAGCTCGGCCATCGCCGCCTCCCAATAGGCGTCGAAGTCCGCCGGTCGGCCGTTGGATTCATGCGACATGCGATGCTGCTCCTGGCGCGATAGCGGTCAGCGCGCCGATCAGGGAGGGGCGATTAACGATCCGGGGGCGGCCGCGACGGCGCCGGGCCGCAGGTGCTCGGCCAAGAACTCGCTGACCAGCCGGCCATGGAATGCCGAGCCAGCGTCGTGGGCGCAGTTGGGGTAGACATGGAAATCTACCCGGGCCTGCGTCATCGCCCGTGCCAGCGCGAAGCCAGTCTCGGGCGGACAGACATCGTCTTCCAGGCCGATGTTGACCAGCATCGGGCAGGTGATCTGTGGTGCGAAGTTGATGATGTCGAAGTAGGCGACCGTCTCGCGCGCCGCTGTAGCCCGCTCGGGATAAAGGCGCAGGTAGTCGTTGATCTCCTGATAGGGGTAGGAATGGGTCAGGTCGGCCGAGTCCATGAAGCCGCACAGGTAGGGCGCGCCGGCCGCGCCGCAGGCGATCTGCCCGGCACGCAACGCCGCAATCAGCACCGTCAGCGCGCCGCCCTGCGATGAGCCATGCACGCCGACCCGGCTTGGATCGACCTCGGACCGGCTGCACAGCACGTCGAGCGCTCGGTAGGCGTCAGCGTAGAAGCCACGGTAGCCGTAGGTGCTGCGATCGACGATATTGTGCGTCAGCAGGCCGGGGTAGCCGGGGTTGAACCGGTCGTTGCTGCGCAGCTTGCCGCGCGGCGCCAGACTGAGCGTGGCATACCCCTGCGCGGCCCAGGCTTTCGGGAGCAGCGGCTCGCTGACGTAGCCGGGCACGATCAGCAGGCCCGGCAGCGGCCCTTGGTGGCCAGCCGGCCGGCAGTACCAGGCGGCGATGCGCAGCCCGCCCAGGCTGGTGAAGCGCACGTCGAAGGTATCAACCTCCGGCGTCGAGCGCAGCGGTGCGGGTGTGAACGTCGGCGCCAGCGGGATGGCGTCCACCTCCGCCAGCACGCCGGCCCAGAAGGCGTCGAAATCGGCCGGCCTGGTCACGGACGACGGGTATGATTCGGGTGACGGACGCGGCATGCCTCCCTCCCTTGGCAATCGCTCCGACAGCGCGGGAACCGGCCCATCGTACCCGGGTCACGGATGGCCGTCAACGGGGTGCGTGCCATCAGGGCGCGCCGATCGCGCGGCCGGGCTGTCGGCCGGGACCAGGCCCGTAGATGACCCGCGTCCACCGGGCCGGGTGACGGAGCCGCCACGGCCTCAGCCGCATCAGTTGCCTGACACGCCAGTCAGGGCCACGCCGGCCGGGTCGGCCACCTGCAGGGCCCACAGCGATGCGTACCGACCGCCACGGGCCAGCAGTGCAGCGTGCGTGCCCTCTTCAATGATGCGGCCCTCCTCCAGCACGACGATCCGGTCGGCCGCGCGCACGGTCGAGAGCCGGTGGGCGATGACCAGCGCCGTGCGGCCAGCGAGGAGGCGGTCGAGCGCGACCTGGACCTCCCGCTCGGCTTCGGCGTCGAGTGAGGATGTCGCCTCGTCCAGGATCAGGATGCGCGGGTCCTTCAGCAGCGCGCGGGCGATGGCGATGCGTTGGCGCTGGCCCATCGACAGCCGGATGCCCTTCTCGCCGACGACCGTGTCGTAGCCCTGCGCCAGCGCGGTGATGAAGTCGTGCGCGTTGGCGGCGCGAGCGGCGGCGGCGATCTCCGCCGGGGTCGCGCCGGCGCGGCCGTAGCCGATGTTCTCGGCCACTGTGCCGCCGAACAGGTACGTCTCCTGCGGCACCAGGCCGATCTGCGCCCGCAGCGCGGCCAGGTCGTAGGCGCCGGCGTCGAGGCCGTCGATTTCGACCGTGCCGGCGGTTGGCGCGTAGAAGCGCGGCACCAGGTTGACCAGGGATGTCTTGCCGACGCCGCTCGGCCCGACCAGCGCGACCGTCTCGCCCGGCTGGACGTCGAGCCAGATGCTGACCAGCACCGGCGGACCGTCGCCGTAGGCGAAATCAACGCCGGCGAACCGGACCCGGCCGCGCAGGCCGCCAGAGGGCACATGCCCGCCCACCGGCTCGGCCGCCGCGTCCAGCAACGCGAACAAGCGCTCGCCAGCGCCCAGCGCCTGCCGCAGCTTGCCGTACAGGCCCGCGAGCGTGCCCATCGGCGGCACGATCATCATCATGTAGAACAGGATGCCGATCAGGTCGCCCGGCGTCAGCGTGCCGGTCAGCACCTGGCTGCCGCCGTACCAGAGCAGCATCGCCATAGCGCTGAATCCGAGGAAGCCGATCAGCGGCCGGAAGATCGCCTCCAACCGCGCCCGCTGCATCCCGATCGCGAACGTCGCCTCGATCTCGCCGCGATAGCGTGTGCGCTCGCGCGCCTCGGCGGTGAACGACTTGACGACGCGGATGCCCGACAGCAACTCCTCCAGTGCGACGGTGCTGACCGCTAGCTGGTCCTGCGCGGCCGCCGTCAGCCGCTGCAGGCGCCGACCGAGCACCATGGCCATCAGCACCACCGGTGGCACGAGCGCCAGCGCGAACAGCGTCAACTGCCAGCTCATCAGCAGCATCAGCACCAGGCCACCCACCAGCGTGATGACGGCGCGCGTTGCCTCGATCGGCAAGTCAGTCAGCGTGCCCTGGAGGATTGTGACATCACTGCTGAGGCGGGAGATGACCTCGCCGGTGCGCTGCGTGGCGTAGTAGCCGATCGGCAGTGCCGTCAGATGGGCGTGCAGACGGCGGCGCAAGTCGGCGACCAGCCGGAGTCCAACGCCGGCCAGCCAGTAGTCGGCGCCGACCGACAGCACGGCCTGGACAGCGAATAGGACGACCAGCCCGGCGACCAGCGCGTTCAGGCGGACCTGATCGCCGGTGACGAAGACCGAGTCGACCAGGTCGCGCAGCACCCAGGGCAGTGCCAGCCCGATCAGCGTCGCCAACAGCAGCAGCAGACCGGCGGCGGTGAGACGGCGCCAGTAGGGCCGGATCAACCCCAGGACGCGGCGCGTGTGACCGGTTCCGGGTTCGCGTTCGGGCGCTGTCATCGCGTCAGTAACGAGTCGATCACGCCCAGCGAGATGACACCGGCCACGCGCAACGCCTCCAGCGGGACATGGGCGGCCTGATCCTGGGCGGTATGGTAGCGCGGGTCGTCGGGCCGGTTGAGGAACAGGCTCGGGATGCCGGCGGCGACGAAGCTGGCGTGGTCACTGGCCCCGAAGCGGTCGCTGCCGCTACCCAGCCGCGAGACGCTCGTCACACCCAGATCGCGGGCGATGGCGATAGCACGAGTGGCCAGGTCATCGGTGCCGCCGATCTGCAACTCCTGGCCCACGGCAAGCATGTCCAGGTTGACCATGCCGAGGATGCGCTTGCGCTCAGCCGGCGACAACGACTCGACGTAATGTCGGCTGCCGATCAATCCGATCTCCTCCGCACCGAAGCCGACGATGCGGATCTCGGCTCGTCGCTCGCCGGCCAGCACCCGCGCCAACTCCAGCGCGACGGCCGTGCCTGAGGCGTTGTCGTTCGCACCGGGACCGGCTGGCACCGAGTCGAAGTGGCCGCCGATGACGATCACCGGCAGATTCGGCGGCAGGCCGGCACGGGCAGCGATCACATTCTGCGACGGCGTGCGCGAGACGTGCGCCTTGACGTCGAGTACTGCCGTCGCCGAGCCGCGCTGTTCGATCAGCGCCCGGAGGCGCTGCCCTTCGTCGCGGGTCAGGCCGGCGGCCGGTAGGTCGGCCGGGGCGCCCAGCGTGCCCGTCAGCGCGCCGGCAGCGTTGTTGTAGACCAGCACCGCGGCCGCGCCGGCGGCCTTCGCGTTGCGAACCTTCTCCTGGAAGGTCAGCCCGCCGCGCTCGATCAGCGCGATGCGGCCCTTGACGTCAACGCGGGCGATGTCAGCGGCAGTGCCCGTGCCCGGTACCAGCACCAGCGGCGCCGATACCTCGCCGCCGCTGGCGAAGCGCAGCGTCGTCGGTTGCAGCGCTCCGTCGAAGCCGTCGACGCGCAAGGTCGCGCCGTCGTCATGGAAGGCGTTGATTGGGAACTCTTGCCGCGCCACCGTGTAGCCGAGTCGGGTCAGGTAGTCGTCCAGATAGGTGGCGGCGCGTGTCTCGCCCTCGGTGCCGGTGGCGCGCACACCGATGCCGACTGCCAGGGCCTCGACATGCTGAAATGCCGCCTCGGCGCTGAAGGACGGCCGTGTGGTTGGGGCGGTAACTGCTGGCGCGGCCGGCGCCGGGGCTGGAGTAGGGCTAGCGGTTCGAGCAGTCGGACTGGGCGCCGCGCTCGGCGCGGTCGGGACGCCGGTCGCGGTCGGGAGTGGCGCGAGGGTCGCCGACGCTGGCGGCGCTGTCGCGGCCGGTGGCGGCGCGCTGGTGGCGGTCGGCGGGGCCGGTGCGGCGGCGCAGCCGGCTAGCAGCGCCGCCAATGCCAGGCCGGCCAGCAGGCGCCGCGGGGACGGGGTCCAGCGTTGCGTCATCGGTCGTCCTGGCGCGAGAGTACGCGTGGGGCAGTATCGCCTGACGGAGCTACGCTTCCATCGCGCCGGTGGTTCTCACGGTGCGTCAGCGCCGGATCGCGCCCAGCCGGCTGGTCATGCCGCCGTCGACCCAGACGATCTGGCCAGTGATGTAACTCGCGCCGGGGCTGCACAAAAAGGCCGCCAGTGGCCCGATGTCGTCTGGCAGTCCGACACGGCCGGCGGGGATGCGCGTCCCCCACTCGTCACGGCTGTAGCCGGGAAAGGCGAAGTAGCGCTCGACCTCGATCGCGCCGGGAGCGATGGCGTTAACCTGGATGTCGTGCTCAGCCAGTTCGACGGCGCTGGCCTTAGTGAACATGTTGATGCCGCCCTTGCTGGCCTCGTAGTGGGCGTGGTTCGGGACGGCCGCGAAGCCATGGACGCTGGACAGGTTGACGATACGGCCACCACCACCCTGCCGGATGACCTCTTTGGCGAAGCGTTGGGTGCAGAAGAACATGCCGCGCAGATTGATGTTCAGCGTGCGGTCCCACTCAGCCGGCGTCATCTCGAGCAGGCTGTGCGGCTCCGTGATGCCGGCGTTGTTGATGAGAATGTCGATACGGCCGAATGCCTCCAGCGTGGCGTCAAACAGCGCCTGCACGTGCGCGTAATCCTGCACGTCGCAAGCTCGCACGAGTGCTCGGCCGCCGCGCTCGCTGATGCTGGTCGCCGTGCGCTCGGCGCCGGCGGTGTTGCTGTTGGGGCTGATGACGACGGCGGCGCCGGCGCCGGCCAGTGCGGCGCAGATGCCGGCTCCGATGCCGGTGCCGCCGCCGGTGACGACGGCAACCTTGCCGGCCAGCGCATCCGAAGCGAGCATGTCCTTCCCTCCCCCTGACAAACCGCCCTCCAGGCCAGGCTGGCGCCCATCGCGTCACCCGACCATGGACATTGTAGAGGATGGCGGAGGGTCAGGGGCGTGAGCTGCCTATCTCTTGGCCTCTTTGGGGATGATGGAGATGCCGCCACTCTGCTCCAGCACGGCGTACTTGATTTGATCGAGCCGCTCGAGACCCTGGATGCTGCGCGCGGCGACGAGGATGTCGGACTCGTCAACGCGCTCCTTGTCCATGCGCTCTTTGATCGGCTTGCCATCGGCCAGCAGCACGACGGGCATGCCGTCGACGACCTTCTCAAGTTGCTGGGAGCGCTGCTTGATCAGCGACAGGCCGATGTCCAGTCCCACCAGGGTCACGACCACGAGCAGTGCGTTGGTCATCGAGGAATCATTGCCCAGCAGCGCCTGCTGAATAGCTTCGCTGATGATGAGCAGCAGCACGAAGTCAAAGGTCGAGATCTGGGCCAGTGACCGCTTGCCGGCGATGCGGAAGATGAGCAGCAACACGGCATAGACCGCAATTGCGCGAATGACCGAGTCCATGTCAGGCCTCCTGCCGGCAGCGAGGCGCCGGTCCGGTTGCAGCACCGCGGCGCCGCTACGGGTAGACGAACATGTCCAGCGCAAGCGTTGGGCCGTCCGGCAATCCCACGTCACCGCGCAGCTGGCCAAACTGGCCCGGCTCGACATAGAAGGTCACGTCGGTGACGCCGGCGGTGTCGCCCGCGGTGAAGATGTAGGTCAGGCGGCCTGCGCCGATCTCGACCCGCTCCGGTGGCGGGGTGATGGTCTCAATCCGGAGGTGTTGCAACAGAGCGCGCGACAGCCAGACCCGGTATTCGCCGTCACGGGCGGCCGCGGGGCCAAGCGCCAGGTGCAGTTCCGTCGATGCGCTGTAGCGGGCGAAGCGCTGGTACTCGATTCGGAGTTGGTCGCCGGCGGCGCTGGCGGTGACCTCACTCAGCGGTCCCGACCCGAGCAGTCCAGCCAGCGCGGCCACCACCAGCAGAACCATCATGAGCCAGCCGACCCGCTGCACCGTCCAGGCCTTCCTCAGGAAGTCCAGGTCCTGGTTGATCTCCAGACTGCCGATCCGTGGTATCGATGGCATACCTGCACCCTCCTACCAGCGGTCTCGGTGGCCGCTGGCCCCTGCATCGCAACCGTCATGCCGACCGTGCGTCGGCCGTGCCGACACGTTGCCGCCGACCGTCTGGACTGCTAGCATGGCCGCCTGGTCTGTGGAGAATCAAGACGGGAGGCGACGATGGTCGAAATCGAGCGGTCGATCGTCTACTGCGCCGGGCTGCTGGACGGCACTGGCCGGCCTGCGCTCCTGGACGCCGCGCTGCGCATCGAGGGCGAGCGCATTGTCGCCGTCGGTCCGCGCGCGGTTCTGGCGCCACATCTCGATGAGCGGCTGACCGTCCATGACCTGCGCCCGCACTATGTCGCGCCCGGCCTGGTCGACGAGCATACCCATCTCGGGCTGGCCGGCGATGGTCGGTCGTACGAGGAGATGGCCGAAGATCCGGATGAATTGATGCTGCTCGCCGGAGTGGCCAACTTGCGCCGACATCTGGCGGCCGGCGTGACGACGCTGCGCGACAACGGTGCGCGCAACATGGTCGGGTTCATGCTGCGCGAGGGGGTGCGGCGCGGCTACCTGCCAGCCCCGCGCCTGCTCGTCTGCGGTCGGCCGATCACCTGTACCGGCGGCCATTTCCACTGGTGCAACGAGGTCGCCGACGGCGAAGCCGAGATCCGCAAGGCCGTGCGCCGGCTGGTCCACGAGGGCGCCGACCACATCAAAGTTATGGCCTCCGGCGGTGGCACGCGCGGCACGATCCCCGGCCTGCCGTCATATACGGCCGACGAGTTGCGAGCGGTGGCGGAAGAGGCGCACGCTTTCGGCAAGCTGACCGTCGTACACTGCCGCGCCAAGGAATCGATGGTGCGCGCCGTCGAGGCTGGCCTGGATGTGATGGAGCACGCCGAGTTTCTCGAGCCGGACGGTGTCATGCGCTACGATCCGGTGCTGGCCGAGCGCATGCGGGCGGTCGGCATCTGGGTCAGCCCGACACTGCAGGCGGCCGGCTACCCAACCGTGGTGGCGCTGCGCGAGCGGCGTGAGACGGCCGGCCTGACGCTGGCCGAGACGGCCCGGCTGGCGGCAGCCGAAGAGCGGGTCACCACGCGCGTCCACCACTTCGGGCTGATGCTGGAGGCGGGCCTGCTGCCGCAGATGATTGCCGGCTCCGACTCGGGCTGCGGCAACCTGGCGTTCGGTCACCTGGACTACGACCTCCAGCTCATGGCCCAGGGCGGAATGACGCCGATGCAGGTGCTCGAATCGGCCACGCGCGTCACCGCCGAGGCGATCGGCTTCGCCCACGATCTTGGCACGCTCGTGCCGGGCAAATTGGCAGACTTGATCGCCGTCGATGGCGACCCCAGCCAGGACGTGACGGCACTGAGCCGCGTGCGCGCCGTCTTTCTGAGCGGGCAACGGGTTGTCTGAGGTGGGAGCTGGCGGGATGCTCGTGGCTGCCGAAATCGGTCGCCGTCGGCGGGCCAGTCAGACCAGCGTTGGGGCGGGCATGGGCGGATCAGCCGTCGCGGCCAGATCAATGGCACGGTCGAGCGTCAGCGCGGCTCCCTCGGCCGCCAGTTGCTCCTGTGTCGCCGGGTCGAGCGTCAACCGCGCCAACGCCAGCGACTGATCGAGCCGGGCCTGCTCCGCCGTTGTGCGCGGCGCGCCCATCGCCTCGCGCAGCGCGGTGGCGGCGCCGATGAGGCGCAGCGCCCGTGCCGGCTCGCCGCCGACGGCCGCCAGCGCGCCGATATCCTCGAACAGATAGGCCAGCGCCCAGCGGTCGCCCAGCTCGGCGTTGATCGCCAGGCTGTCGGCGTACAGCGCCGCGGCGGCGGCACGGTCGCCCTGCGCCCGGGCGACGTTGCCGAGGTTGTTCAGTGCGTTGGCGTGATTCCAGCGGTCGCCTGTCTCCTGGTGCAGCACCACCGCCTCCTCCAGCCGCGCCCGTGCTTCGGCCAGGTCGCCCTGATCCAGCGCCACGTTCCCGAGGTTGTTGAGTGAGTTGGCGATCGCCCAGCGGTCGCCGAGCGTCCGGCGCAGTGCTAGCCCTTCCTCGTGCAGGGCGCGGGCCATCGCCTGGTCGCCCTGCATGCGCGCGACGATGCCGAGGTTGCTGAGCAGACTGGCGATGCGCGGTCGGTCATCCAGCGCGCGCCGAATGGCCAGGCTCTCCTCGTACAAGTCGCGGGCGCGCTCATGGTGGCCCTGCTGGGCGGCCATCGAACCAGCATAGTGCAGCACCTGCGCCACGCCGGCCTGGTCGTCGAGCGACTCGAAGTCGGCGCGGGCCTCGGCCAGCCAGCCGGCTGCTTCCGTGAAGCGGCTGCGCCGGCGCAGCAACTCTCCCATGGCTGTGCGGCAGCGCGCCGCCGCGCCCCGGTCGCCTAGCTCGCCAGCTATCACCAGCGCCTGGCCATACCGCTCGGCGGCATCGTCCCAGCGGCTGACCAACTCGGCCACCTGACCCAGACGCAGCAGTGCCTCGAACCTGTCCACCGGCGGCAGCCACGGCAGTGCGCGCTCCAGGAAGTCGCGAGCGGCCGCGTTGGCGTAGGCCGCCTGGGCCGCCACACCAGCCTTGACCAGGTACTCGCGCCGCTTGGCGACGTTGTCGCTGCGGTCGAAATGGAAGGCGAGCCGATCGACGGCGCGCGCGTCGCGTGTCTCCAGGTAAAGGCCGATACGCTCGTGAAGGCGCGCCCGCAGCGCGTACGGCAGGCTGTCATAGGCGGCCTCCTGAGTCATGGTGTGCTTGAAGAGGTAGCTCGGATCTGGCTCGGGCGCGTCCGGCAGCGTCAACTCGAGCCGGACCAATTCGTCCAGGTCGGCGCGCACTGCGTCGGGGCCACCAATCTCGGGGTAGCTGCTCCACAGCGTCGCCGCCGCGAACTGCCGCCCGACGACGCTAGCCAGCTTCAGCGTCGACTGCTGGCTCTCACTCAGGCGGTCGATGCGGCTCAGCACCAGGCTGTGCAGGCTCGTCGGCAGGTCCGGCCGGTCCAGCGCCCGTGGGTCGGCCGGGTCGGCGCCACGGCCATGGAGGTAGGTCAGCAACTCCTCGATGTAGAACGGGTTGCCCTGGGCGCGCTCGGTCGCGCGCTCGACGAGCTTCGCGGCGACCGGGCGCAGGCCGTAGAGGCGGCGCAGCGTGAGCCTGACCATCTCTTGCGCCTGCTCGTCAGCCAGTTGCGCCAGTTGAACCTCGGTATAGTGCGGCAGCCCGCTGATGCGCGTCGCCTGCAGATGCTCGGCCTGGAACGGCCGGTAGGCCGCCAACACCAGCACCGGCACGTTGACGATCGCCCGGCTGACCACCTCCAACAGATCGTGCGACAGAGGGTCCAGCCAGTGGCAATCCTCGAACGCCAGCACCAGCGGGCCGGCGGCGGCCCGGGCACGCAGCCAGTCGACGACCAGCGCCTCGAGCGAGGCCTTGCGGAGCTTGGCGTCGAACGGCGCGGTCAGGTCAGTGTCGGGGATCGCCAGTCCAAGCACGACGCCAAGCAGAGGCAGACGCGCGACCAGCGCCGGCGTGTACCGGCGCAGGCGACGCGCGGTCGCCCGGACCTGGTCCGCCTCGCCGGCGCGCTGGCTCAGGCCAAAGAGCCCCCGCAGGATCGCTTGCCAGACGCTGTAGCCGGCCCTCATGCCGTAGGCCGAGCACTCGCCCGTGGCGACTGTCGCCCCGCGCTCGCGCGCTCGGGCTATGACTTCGGTCAACAGGCGGGACTTGCCCATCCCGGCCTCGGCGACGATCGCCAGCACCTGGCCCTGCCCGGCCAGCGCCTGGGCGAGCCGGGCGTCGGCTACGGCCAGGTCCGCGTCACGCCCGATCACCGGGCCGCCGCGGGTGGGCGCGCGGCGAGCCGGGCGCGGCCCGCGACGGCCGGCGCAGCGGTAGATCGCGATCGGGTCGCGCTTGCCCTTGACCGTGATCGGCGGCAGCGTCACCCAGGCCCAGCGGTCGCCAGCTGCCTGCCGCGCGATGACGCTGGCGATGATCTCGCCTGGCGCGGCCGCCTGCATCAGCCGGGCGGCCAGGTTGGTGTCATCGCCCAGCACGCCATAGGTCCGGCTCGCACCGCCGTAGGCGCCGGTGCGCATGCGTCCGGCGCTGATGCCGATTTGCACGCGCCCGAACACCGCCAGCGGGACCGGCGGGGTCTGGAGTGCGAGTGCCGCCGCCACGGCGCGCGCCGCGTTGTCCTCATGCGCCACTGGCGCACCGAAGGCGACGTAGAGGTAGCTGCCTTTGTCGCCGGTCGTCACCTGGATCAGCGTGCCACCATGGCTCGCGACGATGCCCTGGACCCAGCGAATGTAGCCGTCCAGCGCCGGCCCGGCCGCCGCGTCATGTGCGAAATCAAGGCCGGCGAAGCGCAGGAAGAGCGCGACCGCCGGCCGCAACTCGGCCAAGAAGTCGCCGCGGCCGGCTCGAAGCCGGTCGTAGACCGCCGACAGCAGCCACGGCCGCACCGTTTCGCTGGCCAGCGGCGCCGGTAGCGGCGGCCAGGACTGCGGCGCCACCGGCGTGATCAGGTCGCCGGCCACGGCGTAGGCGCCACCGGCTGCCGACCGCCAGGCGGCGACACGCACCTGGCCGGCGAGGCCCGCCGCCGTCGCCGAGTCCAGCACGACCTCGCCGCGCTCGGCCTGATGCTCGGCTGCCGCCAGCCGGTCGAGCGTCGCGCCGGCCATGACCTCGATCACCTGGATCGCCGGATCGCCCACCAGCAGCCGTCGCACCGACCCGGCGGCCACGGCCACCTTCATCGCCAACGGCAGCGTCCCACCCGACGGTAACGCGACGGCGGTGAACTGCCGCATCGCTGTCTGCATCGCCAGGGCGCAGGCCGTCGCCTGGAGGCCATCGTCGCCGTCCAGCCAGCAGGTGATGGCGTCACCGCTGAAGCCGATGACGCTGCCGTGATAGGCGTGCAGCGCGTCGATCAGCACGTCATAGACCCGGTTCAGATGAGATGTCAGCGCCTCCGCGCCGCGCTGCGGGCCAAGCTCGCGGTTGAGCGCCTCGGTCAGTGGCGTGAACCCGGCGATATCCGCAAACAGCGCCGCGCCGCGTGCTTGGGTTGGCAGCGCATCACCGGCCGCCAGCGCATGGCGGCGGTCCATCGGCAGGTACGCCAGCAGCGCGTTGACCAGCTCATCCATGCGCGGTCTATTCACCAATCAGGAGCGACGCACTCTACGCCACCGCTGGCGTGGTTGATGCCGCGTCAGGTGGGTTGCGCCGTGGATCATAGCCGAGCGCGGCAGCCGGCGCCAACGCTGGCGGCCGCTCCGGGCGGGCCAAGATAGCTCTTGACCGACGCCGCCTCGGACCCTACAGTCGCGCTGGCCACAGTCGGCACACCGGCCGCGGCGTCATCGCAGTGAGGCAACCATGGGGAGGAACCCAGTGCCGGCAACCTTCGAGATCTTTCGGGACAATCCCGACGCGATTGCGTTCGCGGCCGGCCAGATCGTCTTCACCGAAGGCCAGCGCGGCGATGTCATGTACGTCGTCAAGTCGGGTGAGGTCGATATTCGGCGCGGTGACCAAGTCTTCAACACCCACGGCCCCGGCGCGATCTTCGGCGAGATGGCGCTGATCGACCACGCCCCGCGCAGCGCCGATGCCGTGGCGCGCACCGACTGCGAGCTCGTGCCGATCAGCGAGCGGCAGTTCATCTTCCTGGTCCAGCAGACGCCGTTCTTCGCTCTCCAGGTCATGCGCGTCATCGCCGACCGCCTGCGCCAGCGCATGGCCGACGGCTGACCGACTGCGGCCCCGGCCGCCGCTTCCTGCGAAAATGAGCAAAGAGTGGGTCAATCACTTGCCTATACCGAAGCGCGCATGGGAATAGTATATTTCGTATTGCGTAGCGTAGGGGTGGTTCGCGAACCGCCCCTACGGTGGCCTGGGCATCCCATCTGGGCTTCGGTTTAGAAGGGCAGGACTGGCACCAGATCGACCGGCGCGCGCCCGGGGAAGGGGCCGTAGTCGACGCCGGGCGTGCCGGCGAAGATCGTCGTGTCGGCGCGGTCGCCGCAGGTGTTGCCGAGTGGGGTGATGCCGGTGGCGGAGATCGTGCCGGCGATGCTGGCCGTGGCGGTGATGAAGCCGGCCGTGGCGGTGATCTCCATCTCGACGTAGAGGTCCTGGTGGACGCCGTCGACGACCGGCACGTTGTAGATCGTCAGTGTGCCGTTCACGTCGATGTACTGGAAGCCGCTCGGCGGCGACGCCGGCAGCCGCGTGCCCCCGGTCGGCGTGGCGATCGTGCCATCGGCCGCGACGACACGGAGAATCTTCTGGAAGCTGCGCTGGTACTGGAGCCGCAGCGCCAGGTGCGGATGCGCCGCTGCGTCGACGCCGGCCAGCAGCAACGCATTGACGACGCGCTCGCCGGGACGCACCGCGACCACCGGGTTGTTCGTCGTGGCCTGGATCAGCAGCCGGCTGTCGGTCCAGGGGGTGGCCGTGCCGGGCCGGCGCAGGTCGAGCGGCGCGTAGTAGGCCGCGCTGCCGACCGGTGCCACGGCGGCGATGGTGTGGACGGCACCGCCAGCGCTGCAGCCGGCCGCTGGCGTGACCAGGCCGAAGTCGACGCCGTCAACGATGGCCGACGCGCCGAGCATCACCGTCTGGCAGCGGCCAGACGTCAGCAGCCGGCTCGTCGGCAGCTCGATGCAGACGCGTGGCGTGCCGACAGCGACGCTCTCGAACTGGTAGTTCCAGGTTGTGCCGTCGGTCGCGCTGGTCGTCGCCCGCTCGTTTGGGTCGTCCGGGTCGCGTCGGCCGTCGCCATTGGCGTCGAGGAATACTGTGGCCATGGCCAGCTGCTCGGGCGGCTCTGGCTGACCACTGCGGTTGCCGTCGACGAAGACGCGCCCGCGCACCGTGCCACTCAACGCAACGATCGTCAGCGACGTCGTCACCTGAGCCGGTGCGTAGGGCGCCACGTCGACCGTCATCGCGCCGCCCGACAGCGGCGCCAGCCCACCGAAGTAGGCGGTGACGGTGTAGCGGCCGGGCGGCAGCGGTGTCGCGCCCAGTGCGACCCGGCCAAGGTGGTCGGTAATGAGCGCCTGCGTGTAGCTGCCATTCGTGCCGGTCACGATGACGACCAGCGACCGCTGGCCGAGTGCGCGACCACGCCCGTCGCCCAGCGCGGCGACGATCCCCGTGTCGGCCCCGACCGTCACCGTCGGATCGGCCGGCGTCAGCGTCAACGTCGTCGCCTGCCCGGCGATGGTGAACGGGGTCGCAGCGGCGGCCATGCCGAGCGCGGCCGTACCGGCGAAGGCGGCGCGCACCTCCGTCGGGCCGGGCAGTCCAAGCAGCGCCAGCGGCGCGCTCGCCCGGCCGTCAGCTCCGGTGCGCGCCTGCCGCCGCTGCGCGCCGATAGCGAACGCCACCGTCTGGTTGGGCAGCGGCACGCCGCTGGCCGTCAACTGGACGGTGAATGCCGCCTGCGAGCCGTAGGCGCCGCTGGTCGACGGCGCAACGAACACCAGCGCGGTCGGCTCGACCGGCCCGGCGGCGTCGGTCGGCATGTAGAACGCGCCCTGGTTCGATGCCAGTGTCACCAGGCCGACGCCGCTGACCGCCTGGACCATGAACCGGAGCTGGTTGGGTGGCGTGGCGGCCAGTGGCAACGTGCCCTCCCAGCGGGTGGTGTCTGCCGGGTGCTGGGTCAGGTCGAGCGACTGCCAGCGGCCGGCGAACGGGCCAGCGCCGGCGGTATACGTTAGCCAGACCTCCTGGATACCGGCGGCCGGATCACCCTGGACGGTCACGGCCACGCGCACCGTATCACCGACCACGCGCGCATTGACGCCGGAGATCGTCGGCGCGCCGGCCAGCGCCGGCGCCTTGCCCGAGGTGGGGTAGCGGGTCATATTGGCGCTGTAGTAGAGGCGGAAGCCCAGCTCGTCGTAGCGGCGCAGCGTGCCGCTGTTGGATCCCGGCGTGGCCGAACGGAACTGGGCCGGCGTCACCGCCAGCCGGGTCACGCCGTCGGCTGGTCGGCCGAGCCGGTCGAAGTAGTTCAGGCGCGCGATCTGCACCGGGTAGAAGACGTCGGACAGGAACGGTGGCGACACGCCGCGGATCTCAGCCGTCGAACGGCCGGTGAGCGGCACAATGTCGGGCAGGTCGGTGTAGCGGCCACTGCGGAAGCCGACGCCGCGCACGACCAGTTCCGGCACGGTGACGACGCGCAGCTCCAGCGGCAGCACCGGCTCCGCGGTGTTGGTGACGGCTCCATTCGAGCCGGACAAGTACGTCGCGAGCTGAGTCGCGCCGCCGACTGGCTCGCGCAGCGATACGGTCTGCTGGGCCAGTGCCGGCGTCAGTGACATCTCGGCGGAGCGCAGCCCGAGCGTCTGGCCCGGGTCGCGCGCGTAGCCGGTCGTGCCACCGATGACGCTCAGGTCGGGTGGCAGGTCGCCGCGCCCGGCCGGCAGGTTCACCGCTAGCATCGGCAGTCCGTACAGCGTCGCCTGCAGCAGGCTCTTCTCGTGCAGGCCGCGCAACTCCGGCGTCGCGCTCAGGTAGGCGAGCTTGGCCGCGACCAGCGCCTTGCCAACCGCGACCGGACCCTGGCCAGCACGCAGCCGGCGGGCGAACTCGACGTACAGCCGCTCGCTGTATTCGATGGTAGCGGTGTCGCCATACTGATAGCCGGTGCCGGCCACCAGCACCGCCCGCTTGCGCGCAAACGCCTGCGGCCAGTCCGGTTCGAGTGTGACGCCGGGGACGCCGTCGGCATCGACGATGTTGTAGCCGGCATGGCAGCCGATGCTCCAGACGACGCTGTTGGTCAAATCGACCGGCGCGGTGACCAGATCGGCGGCGGTGAGGCGCGTCGAGTAGTCGGCCGCCAGCGCTCGGTTGGCGCTGAAGTGTCCGGCCAGGAATATCAGGTCGTGTCGCGCGCCGAGCAGCGCCGCGCGCAACTGGTCGGCCGTCCACGAGCGCGGATCGGCCGGTGACCAGTCTCGGTCGGCTACGAGCGTGTCCGGCGCGCGCCCCAGGCCGGCCTGCAACTCCTGCTGGATCGCCGTGGCGGCGTCGGCCAGGAAGTCGTAGCCGGTGACCAGCGCCGATGTTGGCGCTGGCGCGACGCCACCGCTCGTGGCGAGGTAGGCGCCGATCAGGGCGGTGATATCGGCGGCGGTCTCGACCAACCGACCGACGGCCAGCCCCGGCACCGGAAAGCGATCGGCCTTGCGCGACACGTCGACAACTGCGCCGTAGCGGTCCTGGCTCAGGATGTAACCGAGGCGCAGGCTAGCCTGCGACGGCGAGCGGTCCAGCACCGGCGGCACGAAGCCGCGCTCGCTGGCCAACAGGGCGCCCTCGGGGTGGCGGAAGAACGGGATGACGCCGTCATTGCCGACCAGGACGATGTACTCCAGCGGGTTGGCGGCGCGATACCGATCGATGACGTCCTTGATTGCGCCAGCGACGAGGTTCTTGGCGTGGGGACAACTCGGGTGGGTGTCGGCCTGGGCGTTCGCGGCGACGACACGCGCATCGCTGCTCACGTCGACGACGACACCGGCGACCTCGACGCGGCCGGCCAGCGCTGTCAGCGCCGCCATCAGCGCCGCCTTGTCGGCGGCAGTCCCAGACAGCCGGGCCAGGTCGGCGACGATGATCGTGCGCGCGCCGCGGGCCGTGGCGGTCAGCGACGTGGCCGGCAGCACCGGGCCGACGGCGGCACACGCGCCGGTCAGCAGCGTCACCTGGAGTTGGAACGGCGCGGCCAGACTGAATGCGCCATTGCGGCCGCGCACGCGCACGTAGAAATCGCCGTCGTTGTCCCAGGTATTGACAATCAGTCCCTCGCTGCCGATGCCCTCGAAGGCCGAGACGCCCAGCAGACTGCGGGTCTGGGCGCTGACGAAATCCAGCGGACTGAAGCTGTCTGGACTGAAGCTGTCTGGACTGAAGCTGTCCGGCGAGAAGGCATCCGGGCTGAAGCTGTCGGGGCTGAACGCGTCCGGCGAGAAGGCATCCGGCGAGAAGGCATCGGGGCTGAAGCTGTCGGGGCTGAAGCTGTCGGGGCTGAAGCTATCCGGGCTGAAGCTATCCGGGCTGAATGCGTCGGGCGAGAAGGCGTCGGGCGAGAAGGCATCTGGCGAGAAGGCATCTGGCGAGAAGGCATCTGGCGAGAACGAGTCCGGCGCGAACTCGGCGCCCAGCCGCGCCAGGTCGGCCGGCGTCGCCAGCGACTGGTAGGCGTCGGCGATGTCCTTGTACAGCGCCAGGTCGTAGTTGGCCGGCAGGTGGCTGAGCCGGACGATCACCCGACTGTTCGGCTGGACCG
>JADLAZ010000176.1 GCA_020849725.1 Chloroflexota bacterium | reverse complement strand
TGGGCAGGAACACGCAGAAGGTCAGGATGGCGTGGACGGCCTTCCAGCCCGGGCTGATGCCGGGGTCGGTGAACTGGTGATGAAAGCCGATCGGGATCGACAGGACAATGAAGAGCAGGAAGACCAGGCGTGCCAGCGGGTCGCTGAGCATCTTGCCACTGACCTGAGCTGGGACCATCGTGTACCACGAGATATAGGCCGGCATCAGCCAGAAGTAGACGATCGGGTGCCCGGATAGCCAGAAGAGCGTTCGCGCCAGCAACGGATCGGTGCCGGGCAGGAAGCCGAACACCCACGGCAGGATCAGCACGACCATCTCGATCAGCAAGCCGACCGAGGCCAGATCCCACATCGCATAGGCAGCCACGACCATGAACGCTTGCAGCGGCGTGCGCTCGCCAGGATGGGCGCGCTTCCAGGCGCGCAGCGACAGGAACACATTAGCCGAGGTGACCCAGGTGCTGGCCACGACCAGCGTCGCCCCGACGTAGAAGGTCCAATGCGCGCGCAGCGGTGGGTAGAATGTGTAGAGGACGTTCGCCTCACCGGACAGCATCGCGCCGCCGGCCAGCACCACACCGATCAGCGTAATCCAGAACGACGTCGCCAGCAGCGCGGGCGAGACGATGCGTCGACCGGTAGCGCGCGCCATCACCAGCGTCAGGAACCCATTGGTGAAGGCGAAGGTGAACACGATCACGTTCAACACACCGTGCAGCGTCAGCCCGTGGTAGTAGTTGAAGTTCGCGTTCGGCCGAAAGATCATCCCCAGGTAGCGGTACGGATCGATGCCGGCTCGCTCTAGCGCCTGGAACAGCCCGAAGACGATACCGAGCGTGACCGCCAGCAGCGCCAGCAGGATCTGGCCGAGGATGTAGCGGCGATCGATCTCCGGTATCGGGTTCGCCTGCGTGGGGACAACGTTGGCTGTCAGCGCCGCCTGCATGCCGGTACCCTCCTGGTGCGTTGGATCGGACGGCGGGAGTCCTTACTTGACGATGACGCGGCCCCACATCAGGTGATGGCCAGTGCCGCAGTACTCATGGCAGATGATCAGTTGCTCGCCCGGCCGGTTGAACAGGACCTCGACCTGAGAGATCTGGCCCGGAACGAGCATGACATTCGCGTTGGTGCCCTCGATGTTGAAGCCATGGGTGACGTCGCGACTGACGATGCGGAAGTTGACGCGCGCCCCGACCGGCACCGTAATCTCCGAGGGGGTAAAGCCCCACATCTGGGCGACCATCACTGCCTCGTAGCGGCCGGGACCTAGCTCGCGCAGGCCGGGGTTCGAGAACGGCTCGGTCTTGGCAATCTCGTCCGGTGCGATGCGGCCGGTCTGGCCCGGCACGTGGATGCCGGCCGCCAGCGTCGCCGTCGCTAGCGCACCGATGAAGACGAGCAGCATCACCACCGTCAGCCCAAGGATGATGCGCTCGTACAGGTCGATCTTCATCAGGCCAGTCCCCTCCGCAACATATCCAGGTAGACGATGCCCCAAGTTGCGATGATAATAATGATAAATATAATCATCAACAAAAAAGTACCGTGTAGGTGATGCTCGCCATGCCCCTCGGACGCGTGTCCGGCATCCGGCGCCGGTGGCGCGGTGGCAGCGGGATCGCGCGGCGCGGGTGCGTTGGCCATCCTGGTCCCTCCTGGGCGGATGCTGGGTGGGTCAACCCCGGCGCGCTGGGGCGTGTCGTCGCCGGCTGCCATATGGACAGTGTAGTATAGGCCAGATCATGCGCGAGAGGAGTGGCGGAATGGGACAATTCCTCGGTCCGGCGGCGCTCGCCTATGACCTGCCATCGACTGGCGAGCCGCGCGTGTCGCCCGATGGCCGCGCCATCATCTACACGCTCACGACGCCAAATCGGGAGGCGGCGCGCCCGCCGGCGCAGGTCTGGCGCTGCACCATCGACGGCAGCGACCACCGCCAGCTCACCTGGAGCGGCGACCACAACGGCGGCGCCATCTGGTCGCCAGATGGCCGGCAGATCGCGTTTGTCTCCGACCGCGTCGCCGCTGCTGGCGTGTTCGTGCTGCCGACCGATGGCGGCGAGGCGCGCGAGCTGGCGCGCCACGCGCAGGCCATCACCGCGCTGGCCTGGTCGCCCGACGGCGCGCGCCTGGCCTACACGACCGCCTACGACCCCGACAATCCCGACGAAACGCCCCTGCCGGCCGGCGCCGCGCCGCGGGTGCGCGTGGCCCGCCGGCTCGACTACAAGGCCGATGGCCGGGGCGTCGTCGCTGCCGCCCGGCAGCAGGTCTTCGTCGTCGACGTCGCCAGCGGTGAGCGGTGGCGCGTCACCGACGGCCCGACCGACCACACGACACCGCAGTGGTCGCCGGACGGCCGCTGGCTGGCGGCGCAGCGGCCGGCGCCGGCCGGCGCGCCCTGGTCGCAACTGGTGCTGCACGACCTGGCGGGCGGCGCCAGCCGTGTCGTCGGCCCGGACGGCGGCCTGATCGTCAGCCTGTGGGCCTGGTCGCCGGCCGGCGACCGCATCGCCTTCGCCGGCGACACCGCCGCCACCGGCCAGCTCGACCTGTTCGTCTACGATGTCGCCGCCGACGCGATCGTGCGGCTGACCGACGACCTGCCGGTGCAGCCGGACGCCGGCATTCCCGGCCGCTTCCCGCCATCCCACCCGGTCTGGCTCGACGAGCGCCGCCTCCTCATCCACGCCGTGCGCGCCGGCGGCAGCGGCCTGTACACCGTCGACGTCACTACCGCCGAGCTGACGACGCTGGCGACCTGGGAGGCGGCGCACTACGGGTTGAGCGTCGATGCCACCAGCCGCTACGCCGTCCAGCAGCACAGCAGCCCGACCGCCGCCAGCGAGATCAGCGTCTACGATCTGGTTGAGAACCGGCAGTGGCTGGCGAGCGACGTCAGCCGGGCGTTGCTGGCGGAGGCGCCGCCGGCGACGGTCGAGCGTCTCACCGTGCCGCGCGGTGACGCCGTGATCGACGCCTGGCTGTGGCGGCCGTCCGACTTCGACCCGGCGCGGCGCTACCCGGTCGTGCTGGACGTCCATGGCGGCCCGCAGTCGCATCACGGCTGGGGCTTCTCCACGCTCCAGCAGTGTCTGGCGTCCCACGGCTTTCTCGTCGTCTCCGCCAACCCGCGCGGCTCGGACAGCTACGGGCGTGCGTTCGCCCGGCAGGTGATCGGTGACTGGGGCGGCGAGGACTACCTGGACCTGATGGCTGTCGTCGACGCCGTCGTCGCCCGGCCGGAGACCGACCCCGACCGCGTTGGCATCTACGGCCCCAGCTATGGCGGCTACATGACCGCCTGGACGATCACCCAAACCGACCGGTTCAAGGCGGCGGTGCCCGTGGCCTGCGTCTTCGACCTGGAGAGCTTCTACGGCACGAGCGACATCGGTTACTTCTTCGGCGACATCCACGCCGGTGGGCCGCCGCACGAGCGCCGGGAATGGTACACGGCGCACTCGCCCGCCACCCATGCCCATCGCGTGACGACACCGACGCTGATCGTCCACGGCGAGGCTGACGAGCGCTGCCCGATCGGCCAGGCCGAGCAGATGTTCGTCGCCCTGATGCGCGCCGGCTGCGACGTCGAGTTCGCCCGTTACCCTGGCGGCACCCACCACGGCCCGCGCTACGGCCCACCGGCCCACCTGGAGGACTTCCTTACCCGCGTGCTGGCCTGGTTCCAGCGTTACCTGATGCCCGATGCGTAGTGGGTGAAACCGGGAGGAGACGGACTTCATGAGCCAGACCCTGACCCCCGAGGCGCTCGTCTACGATCTGCCGCAGGCGGGCGAGCCGCAGGTGTCGCCCGATGGGCGGCAGATACTCTACACGTTAACGACGCTCAATCGCGCCGCTCCGGCGATCGAGAGCCAGCTCTGGCGCTGCGACAGTGATGGCGGCAATGCGCGCCGGCTGACCTGGTCCGGCGCGCGCAACAGCGGCGGGCGCTGGTCGCCGGATGGCCGGCAGATCGCCTTCGTCTCTGACCGCGTGCCCGGCAGCGGCCTGTTCGTGCTGCCAGCCGATGGCGGCGAGGCGCGCGAGTTGACCCGGCACCCGCAGACGATCGACCAGCTCGCCTGGTCGCCGGATGGGCAGCGTCTGGCCTACGTCACTCAGATCGACCCGACCAACCCGGACGGGACGCCGCCGGCGGCCGGCGCGGCGCCGGTGGTGCGCGTCACACGCCGGCTCGACTACAAGCAGGACGGCCGCGGCTACCTGAACGACGCCCGGCGACAGATGTTCGTGGTCGATGTCGCGAGCGGCGAGCGGCGGCAACTGACCGACGTGGCGCAGGATCATGCCTGGCCGGCGTGGTCGCCGGACGGCCGCCGGCTGGCCGTGCAGCGCCTCAGCCGTGGCGGGCTTGGCTCGCAACTGGCGCTGATCGATCTGGACGGCGGCGCGACGACGCTTGTTGGCGCGGAGAGTGGCGCGGTTGACCTGTGGTCGTGGTCGCCGGCCGGCGACCACCTGCTGCTGGCGCTCGATGTCGATCACAGCAGCCAGACCAACCTCTACCGGTACGACATCGCCAGCGGTGCGCTGCGCCAGCTCGGCGACGACCTGGCGATCCTGCCTCATGCCGGCTACCCCGGCCCGGTGCCGGCGCAGCCGGTCTGGCTCGACGAGCGACGGGCGCTGCTCAGCGCGCTGCGCGCTGGTCGGAGCGGGCTGTACATCGTCGACGCCGACACCGGCCGGCTGGAGGAGACGCACGCCTGGGCGGCGCGCCACCTCGGCCTGAGCGTCGATCGCGAGCGGCGGCTGGTCGTCCAGGGCCAGACCAGCCTGACGACCACCGGCGAGATCGCCGTCACCGATCGCGCCGCCGGCACGACGCGATTGATCACCGATTGCAGCGCGCCGCTGCTGGGTGGGGCCGGCATCGGCAGCGAGCGGCTGACGGTCGAGCGCGCCGGCCACGCCATCGACGCCTGGCTGCTGCTGCCGCCCGGCTTCGACCCGGCGCGGCGCTACCCGCTGCTGCTCGACATCCACGGTGGACCGCACAACCTCTACGGCGAGTCGTTCCTGCCGCTGGCGCATTGCCTGGCCAGCCACGGCTTCCTGGTCGTTTACGCCAACCCCCGCGGCTCCGGCTCCTACGGCCGGGACTTCGTGCGGGCGGTGCTGCGCGACTGGGGCGGTGAGGACTACCTGGACCTGCTGGCTGTCGTCGACACGGTCGCGGCGCGCCCGTACGTCGACCCGGCCCGGCTGGGCATCTACGGCTTCAGCTACGGCGGCTACATGACCGCCTGGGCGATCGGGCAGACCGACCGCTTCGCCGCCGCCGTCTGCGGCGCGCCCGTCTTTGACCTCGAGTCCTTCTACGGCACGAGCGACGTCGGCCCGACCTTCGGCGACGTCGAGTTCGGCGTCGCGCCGCACGTCGCGCCCGACTGGTACGCCGCCCACTCACCGTCGACCTTCGCCCATCGCGCCCGCACGCCGACGCTGATTATCCACGGCGAGGCCGACGACCGCTGCCCGATCGGCCAGGGCGAGCAGATGTTCGTCGCGCTGATGCGCGCCGGCTGCGCGACCGAGTTCGCCCGCTACCCCGGCGGCGCGCACGGCTTCCCCGGCGGTGGCCCGCCCGAGCACCGCGTCGACTACCTGACGCGCTCGCTGGCCTGGTTCCAGAAGTATCTGACGCCGGACGCCTGACGACGAGGGCAGCCACAGGGGGCTGCCCCTACGACTGACGACTGGAGGATGACCGATGACGGATGAGGAGCGCTACCTGTTCGACCTGATGGGCTTCATCGTCGTCGAGAACGCGCTGACGCCGGCCGAGGTGGCCGAGTTGAACGCGCTGATCGACCGGCGCGATCCCTGGGGCGCGCACGCCCGCGAGGGCACCGGTAACATGACGCTGGGCCAGGGCAACCTGCACGTCGGCCCGTTGGAGGAGTGGGAGGCGCCGTTCCGCCGGCTGATCGCCAACCCGCGCCTGCTGCCCTACCTGACCGAGATGATCGGCCCGAAGTGCCGCTACGACCACGGCTACGCCATCTTCATGCAGCGCGCCGGCGCCAAGCACCGCCTGCACGGCGGCGGCACGCCCTACGACCCCGGCCAGTACTACCACTGGCGCAACGAGCGCATGTACAACGGCCTGATCGTCGTCTCCTACGCGCTCGGCGACGTCAACCCCGGCGACGGCGGCTTCGCGGCCGTGCCCGGCAGCCACAAGAGCAACCTGCCCTGTCCGGAGAACATCAAGCAACTGGAGCGGGTCGGGCCGTGGGTGATCCAGGTGCCGCAGCCGGCCGGCTCGGCGATCATCTTCACCGAGTCGCTGACGCACGGCACCTGGCCCTGGCAGTCCGACCGGGAGCGGCGCTCGCTGCTCTACAAGTACAGCCCGGGCCACATGTCGTGGTCGCCGGAGTACCCGGCCGCTGACACCGTTCCCGAGACCGCCGCCGACGCCGTGCTGCGCCGGCTGATGGCACCGCCCTACATCGGTCGCCGCCCGGTGGTCGTGGAGTAGCGTGGGGGCCGGCGTGGCTGCGCCGCTGTCGGCCGGCGCCCGCTATGGGAGGGTCGCTATCGACCGGCGTCCGCTTTGGGTGTGACGGCTGGATGCCGGCCTGCGCCGGCATGACGGGGGTAAGGTGTCCCGTCACCCCGGCGCAGGCCGGGGTCCAGGGGCTGTGCCCGTCACCGACGTTGCCGATGGCGGGTACAGTCTCACACCATGTTGTCTACGACGTTGCGGACAGGGGCGGCAACGTTCTGCGTTCTCACCCCTCCCAGGAGGTTCATACGACTGCCGTATGCACCTCCGATGCCGCGGCGTTGACCTAGGCGGTCTTCAACGGCCCGGCGACCTTGTACGTACTGAAGATGATGCCGGACGGAAATGCCTTCGTGCTGACGAGTTCCAATGAGCATGCCGGGGTGCCGTCCGCAAAGAAGCGCTTCCCCATCCCCAACAGAACCGGATAGACGAGCAGCAGGACTTCATCCGCCAGCCCATGCTCGAGCAGCGTCGATGTCAGCGTGGAGCTACCCCAGAGGATAAGGTCCGGGCCGTCCTTTGACTTGATGCGGCGAATGCCCTCGACAATGTCCGGTCCAAGACCCTCGAACGGGCCCCATTCAAGACTTTCTGGACGGTGGGTAGCAACGTATTTCTTTGCCGCATTGAGACGGTCGGCCAGCGGACTGCTCGGCGCCTTTGGCCAGTAGCTCGACCAGCCATCGTAGGTGCGACGGCCAAGCAGCAGATCGAAGCGCTCGCCATGAGCGGCGAGGATGGCATCCCGGCCAGCGGGGGTGCGATAGGGCGCAGTCCAGTCGCGGTAGGGGAAATCGTCGTCATCGGCGGAGTGCTGGATCACGCCGTCCAGCGAGATGTGTTCGATGATTCTGAGCATTCTCATGCGGGTCTCCGTAGTCTGGGGTGTCGACACCCAGGCCGCGCCTGAATAGTGTAGTTGAGTTCGGTGTGAGCCACTACCCGCTGTCTGGACGCCGGCGCCTACCCGTGCCGCTCCACCGCCGCGCCAGCCGGCAGCGCCGGTCGCGCGGGTGCGGCTCGTTCCGAATGTGGTCCCGTTTGCCAGCGGCGCCGCCCCGGGTGGCGCACGACTGCCGCTGGCGTGCTTCCGCTGTCGCACCCTCGTCGCCGAGCGACGACGCAGGGTTCCAACCCAGTTGCGAGAGGTTGCACCACGTGCTACTATGTGCCCGCGAGATGGAGGTGGCGCACGATGACGACGACCCAGGGGATCAAGCTTGACTCGGCCACCAGCGCCCGCCTCAAGGCGCTGGGCGAGGCGCGTGACCGCTCGCCGCACTGGCTGATGAAGACGGCCATCCTCGAATACCTGGAGCGCGAGGAAGCCTACGAGCGTCTGAAGCGCGAGGACATGGCCCGCTGGGAGCAGTACCAACTCACGGGCGAGTACGTGCCGCATGAGCAGGTGGCCACCTGGCTCCGTGACATTGCCAGTGGCCAGCGCCGTCCATGGCCACGCTGAGGTGGCTGCCTCCGGCGCTCGACGACATTGAGCGCCTGATCGACTTCCTGCACGACAAGAACTCGGCGGCCGCCAGTCGGGCTGCCGCCGCCATCCTCGACGGCGCCGAGTCGCTGCTGACCCTGCCCCGCCGCGGCCGGCCACTGCCCGACACGACCGGTCGGCGCGAACTGGTCGTCCCATTCGCGGGCGGCGCCTACGTGCTTCATTACATGCTTGACGACGACGAGACGATCGTCATCCTGCGCGTTTGGCACAGTCGAGAAGACCGGGCATAGCCGCCAGGCACGGCACGGTTGCCACCACCGTTGCTGCCATTCCGGCGAGCGGGCGCCACGCCTGGTAACGGCGTATCCACTGCGAGGAGGCCGCCGATGATCGACGAGTTGGCCAGCGTCGTCCTGACCGCTGATCTGCCCGAGCGAGGTCTGCGAGCCGGTGACATCGGCACCGTGGTCATGGTGCATCAGCAGGGTGCGGGGTACACCGTGGAGTTCCTGACGCTCGGCGGCGAGACGGTGGCGGTGGTGACATTGCCGGCCGATGGCGTGCGGCCGGTGCGCCCGGACGAGATCGCCCACGCGCGTGGACTCGCCGTCGCATAGGCCGGTCCGATATCGTCACCGGCCGATCAAGGGTGCCGCGTTACCCGCGCCGCTCGGTCAGCGTACTGGCCGGCAGCGCCAGCCGGATGTGCAGATCGCGCAGTTGCGGCTCGTCGACCGGCGACGGCGCGTCGTTCATCAGATCGCGGCCGGACTGGTTCTTGGGGAAGGCGATCACCTCGCGGATGCTGTCGATCGTAAACAGCGTCATCAGGATGCGCTCGATGCCGAAGGCGACCCCGCCGTGCGGGGGCGCGCCGAACTCGAACGCCCGCAGCAGGTGGCCGAAGCGCTCCCGCGCCTGCTCGGCCGTCATGCCGATGACGGTGAAGACTTGCTCCTGCAGGTCGCGCTGGTGGATGCGGATGCTGCCGCCGCCGACCTCGTAGCCGTTGCAGATCAGGTCGTAGGCCTGCGCCCGCACCGCCCCCGGGTTCGTCGCTAGCAGCGGCACGTCCTCCAGGTACGGCGCGGTGAACGGGTGATGGACCGAGTCCCAGCGCTGCTCGTCGTCGTTCCACTCCACCAGCGGCGGCTCCAGCAGCCAGGTGAAGTCGAGCACCGTGTCGTCGACCAGCCCCAGCCGCCGGCCCATCTCCGCCCGCAGGCGGCCGAGCACCATGTTCACCACCGGCCGGGCGTCGGCGACCAGCAGCAGCAGGTCGCCGGTCGTCGCGCCGGTGCGCTCGACCAGCCCGGCGACCTCGGCGTCGGTCAGGAAGCGCGCCATCGACGAGCGGACGCTGGCGGCGGTGTGGCGGCCGCCCTCGCCCGGCGCTGGCAGCGCCAGCCAGATCAGCCCCTTCGCGCCCAGTTGCCGCGCCTGCTCGGTCAGCCCGTCCAGCTCCTTGCGGGTGTAGCCGGCGCAGCCGGGCGCGCGCAGCGCCTTGATCGCGCCACCGGCCGCCAGCGCCGCCTGAAAGACGCCGAAGCTGCTGGCGGCGAACAGGTCGCCGACCTCGATCAGGGGCAGGTCGAAGCGCAGGTCGGGCTTGTCCGAGCCGTAGCGCTCCATTGCCTCCTGGTAGGTAATGTGGCGGAAGGGCCGGTAGAGCAGGCGCTTGTCGGTGTAGGTCGTCGCCAGCTCGGTGAAGAGTTGCTCCATCAGCCCCAGCACGTGCCACTGGTTGACGAACGACATCTCCAGGTCGAGCTGGGTGAACTCGGCCTGCCGGTCGGCCCTCAGGTCCTCGTCGCGGAAGCAGCGCGCGATCTGGAAGTAGCGGTCGACACCGCTGACCATCAGCAGTTGCTTGAGCTGCTGCGGCGACTGCGGCAGCGCGTAGAACTCGCCCGGATGCAGCCGGCTCGGCACCAGGAAGTCGCGCGCGCCCTCGGGCGTGCTCTTGATCAGGATCGGCGTCTCGATCTCCAGGAAGTCGTGCCGGTCGAGGAAGTCGCGGATGGACTTGACGACCTGGTGCCGCCGCCGCAGCGTCTGCTGCATCACCGGCCGGCGCAGGTCGAGGTAGCGGTAGGTCAGGCGCAGCGTCTCGTCGACCTCGCCGGCCTGGTTCAGGTCGAACGGCAGCGGCTGGGCCGGGTTGAGCACGGCTGCGTCGGTGACCAGCACCTCAACGTCGCCGGTCGCCAGCCGCGGGTTCTCGGTGCCGGCCGGCCGCGGGGCGACCGTGCCGGCGATCTGAACGACGAACTCGTTGCGCAGCCCCTCGGCGATGGCGTGCGCGGCCGGCTGGTGCTCCGGATTGAAGACGAGCTGCGTCAGGCCGTAGCGGTCGCGCAGGTCGATGAAGATCAGGCCGCCGTGGTCGCGCCGCCGGTTGACCCAGCCGCGCAGCGTCACCATGCGGCCGGCATCGTCGGCGCGCAGGTCGCCACAGGTGAGCCGGGGGCCGGCCGCCAGCACGCTTGCCATCTGCTCGTGGGTGTCCACTGCCTCGTCACTCCTCGCCTGGGAACCGTCGCGCCGGGACGCGAGCCATCCCGCTATTGTACAACCGCCGGACAGCCGCCGGCCGCGAGCGATCCGGTAGAATGCCGGCAGCGCGCCGGGGCGCGACCGGTGGCGGGCAGGAGGACGATATGCGCAAGCAGTTGGTGCTGGTGGTCGACGACGAAGCGCCGATCCAGCGCTTCCTGCGCGCCGAGTTGGAGGCTCAGGGCTTTCGGGTGCTGCTGGCCGGCAACGGCGTCGATGCGCTCCAGCATCTCGAGGATGACCGGCCCGACCTGGTGCTTCTCGACGTGATGATGCCGGAAATGGATGGCTTCGAGACACTGCGTCGGCTGCGGCAGCACTCGCCGGTGCCGGTCATCATGCTCACGGCGCGCGGCAGCGACACCGACAAGGTGCGTGGCTTGCAGTCCGGCGCCGATGACTACATCACCAAGCCATTCAACCCCGAAGAGCTATCGGCGCGCATCGGCGCGGTGCTGCGCCGCAGCCAGGCCCATGTCGGTGGGCCGCGCGTGCTGGATTACCGTGACGACGCTGTCACGATCGACCTCGACCGGCGGGCGGTGACGGTGCGCGGCGATGAGGTCCGGCTGAGCAAGACCGAGTGGCATCTGCTGGAGGAGCTGGCCAGTCACGCCGGCCGGGTGATGCTGCATCGCGAGTTGCTGGCGCGCATCTGGGGGGCGGAGTACGTCGACGATGTGCATTACCTGCGCATCTGGGTCAGCCGCCTGCGGGCCAAGCTGGAGCGCGACCCGTCGGCGCCGGCGCTGATCCACACCATGCCCGGCCTCGGCTACCGGCTGGAGCCGCCGGCCTAGCGGCCGAGGCTGAACCCCGACCGAGGGCGAGCGCGTACATGGGCGGTGACGGTGGCCGGCGGTTGCTGGAACCCGGTCGCCGACCCTGGACCGGCTGGCCTGCGCCGGCATGCCGGGCTGGTGGATGACAGTCGTACCGCGCCTGGAGGAAGGAAGATCACGGATGAGCACGAAGAAGCTGTATCGATCACGCACCAACCGCTGGGTGGCCGGTGTCGCTGGCGGCCTTGGTGAATACTTCGGTATCGACCCGACGCTGATCAGGCTGCTGTGGATCGTCCTGCTGCTGCCGGGTGGGGTGCCGGGCCTCCTGCCATACATCATCTGCTGGGCGGTCATTCCGCAGGAGCCGGTGGAGCTGGTGCAGCCCACCAGCCACCCGGTGGCGCGCCTGCCCGAGCAGCCGGCGTCGCCGCTAGCGCCACCAGCCGGCAGCCCCACCGCCAATGGCGACGTGGTGCGCGACGCCTGATCGTGTGGCCGTGCTGGCTGGCAATCGGTGAAGGTCAGTGCCGCGGCGCCGACCCGCTCGGCGTCTGGCGGCCACTCCCTCCTGACCCGCCTGCGTCACCGACCCGTCCCGGGCTGGCGATGACGGCGCGCACCGGGTTAGGATACTGCCCGCTGCTGGCTCCGACGTCAGCGGGCAGGAGGGGAGCGCCATGAAGATCACCGACGTGCGGCCGGTCGCGTGCTGGGTGGGCTACAAGAACGCCGTCTTCGTCGTCGTCGAGACAGATGAGGGGTTCAGCGGCGTGGGTGAGGCCGGCGCCACCGGCCATTACGAGGCGGTGGCTGGCGTCGTCAACTCCTTCAAGAGCTGGCTGGTGGGGCAGGACGCCACCCGCATCGAGCACCTCTGGCAGACGATGTTCCGGGGGGCGTTCTTCCCTGGCGGCAATCTGCTCAGCTCGGCCGTGTCGGCGGTCGACATTGCGCTGTGGGATCTGAACGCCAAGGCGCTGGGCGTGCCGGTCTACCGGCTGCTGGGCGGCCTGGTGCGCGACAAGGTGCCGGCCTACTGCCACATCGGCGGCCACTCGCTCGAGGGCGTGGTCGAGTCCGGACAGCGCGCGGTGGCCGAGGGATGGCGCTACATCCGCTGGGGCATCCCGCAGCAGGGCCAGCGCCACGAGCCGGCGGTGGCGATCCGCGAGAGCATCGCCGGCATGGAGGCATTGCGCGCCGGCATCGGTGACGAGGTCGAGATCTGCTTCGACATCCACGCCCGGCTCGACCCGTCGGACGCGATCGCGCTGAGCCGGGGCATCGCGCCGACGCGGCCATTCTTTATCGAAGACCCGATCCGGTCGGAGAACGTCCAGCTGTACCGGCTGCTGCGCCAGCACATTCAAAGCCCGCTGGCGGCCGGCGAGCACTACGCCTCGAAGTGGGAGATGCGCCAGTTCATTGAGGAGGACCTGATCGACTTCGCCCGCACGGACCTGTGCATCATCGGCGGCATCAGCGAGGCGAAGAAGGTCGCCGGCTGGTGCGAGACGCACCAGATCCGGTTGGTGACGCACAACCCGCTCGGGCCGGTCTGCGCGGCCGCCAGCCTGCACCTGAACCTGGCGATCACCAACTGCGGCGTGGCGGAGATGCTCCGCCGGCCGGGCGCCACACTAACCGACCTGTTCCCGGTCCAGATCGGCTGGGAGGACGGATTTCTGCTGCCGACGGACCAACCGGGCCTGGGCATTGTCTTCGATGAGGCGGCGGCGCTGGCCTCGCCGCCGCGCCCGAACGGCGGACTGCCGCGCGGCCTGCGCCGCGACGATGGCGCCTATACCAACTGGTGAGTGATGAGTGATGAGTGGGGTGGGTAGGAGCTACCGGCTTGGCCGCGGCGTGGGTGGGCGCACGCCGACCATCGCTAGCGCCACCAGCAGCGGCAGCGCGCCCAACAGTACGAGCGCCGGGTCGTAGCTGCCGGCCAGGTCGCGCGCCAGGCCGAGCGGCAGCGGGCCGAGCGCCGAGCCGGCGACGTTGACGACCATGGTGATTCCGCGAATGCTGCCCAGGTGCCGCCGGCCATAGTAGGCGGCGAAGATGACGGCGTTGGCGACGCTGCTGAGGCCGATCATGATGCCGTTGAGCGCGCCGGCGGTGAGCGCCACCGGCGTGGCGGCGGCCCAGATCAGGATCCAGGCCGACAGCGCCTGGACCAGCAGCATCACCACCAGCACCGGCCGGACCGGCAGCCGGTCGAGGACGTAGCCGCTGGCGAAGGTCGCCGGCACCGACGTGACGGCGGCGACGGTGAACATCATCGCCCCGAACTGCGGGGTGTGCCCCTGGCTGACCAGGATCGACACCTGATGGAAGTTGACGCCCGCGCCGACCATCCAGGTGACGGCGATGGCGGCCGACAGCAGCCAGAAGGTGGGCGTGCGCGTCGCCTGGCGCACCGTCCAGGCGCGCTCCTCCAGGTCGGCCGGCGCGCTGGTGACGGTTGTCGCCGGCTGCCGCTCGCCGTCCGGGCGCAAGCCGAGGTCCTCCGGCCGGCTGCGGACGAGCAGCAGCACCAGCGGCAGCAGCACCAGCCAGGTCAGCAGCCCGAGCGCGCCCCAGGCCGAGCGCCAGCCGAGGTGCTCGACCAGCACGACCGTCAGCGGTGGATAGAGGGCGAAGCTGGCGGTCATGCCGAGCGACATCAGGCTCTGCGCCCGGCCGCGCCGCCGGCTGAACCACTGCGCCACCAGCGTCGTGCCGGTCAGCGCCAGCGGTCCCTGAACCATCAGCCGCAGGCTGCAGAAGCCGAGCACCAGCCCGAGCAGGCCATCGATGCGGCCCATCAGCAGGCAGGTCAGGCCCAGCAGCGCCACGCCGCCGGCCAGCACCGGCTGGCCGCCGAGGCGGTCGGTCAGCCGGCCGACGACGCCGATGAGCGACGCGGCCACCAGGTTGCCGGCGGTGAACGCGCCGGCGATGGCCGAGCGCGACAGGCCCAGGTCGGTCAGCATCGGGTCCATGAAGACGGCGATGACGGCCGACTGGCCCGGGCCGCTGGCCAGCAGGCCGACCGCGCCGACGGCGACGATGACCCAGCCGTAGAACCAGGGCAGCCGCGCCGCCAGTCGGGCCGGCAGCCCCGGCCGGCCCGTTGCCGTCGCGCCGCGCTCGCCCATGTCGCTGTCGCCCTCGCTGCGCTGCCGGGGAACCGCAGCGGCAGTCTGGCACAGCCAGCCACGGCCGGGCAAGGCGGTCGCCGGCGCCGCGACTGGGCGGCTCGGGCGGGGCAGGCTGAGATCGAGTGACAGCGCTGCGCCGGAGCGTGGCGGATGGCGCACGTGTCGCCAGCGCACGTGACGGCACGCCCGCATCGTGAGCGACGGACGCGCGAGCGGTGTCACGCCAGGAGCGCCGGCTCCTGCACGCCGACTGTCAGCGCCGCCAGCCCCGCGTGCGCGTCCGGCCTGACGGTGTCGGCCGCCCCACCCGCCCCGCTGGCCGTGCCCGGCACAATGGTGTCGGCCGACAGGAACAGCCCCAGCCCCGGGTCATAGGAGCGCGCGTTGTAGAGCAGCAGCCCCGTCCCATCCCGCCGCTGCCCCGTGAAGTCGCGCGTCGTCTGCGGGATGTCACCCGTGCGCACCTCGCCCCACGGCGTGTAGGTCTGGACGTTCAGCACTGCCCCGCCGCTGGAGGTGGCCGCGCTGACACTGCCCAGGTGGTCGCCGTGGAGATAGGTCACCACCCCCGCGCTCGTCCGCTGCGCCACCACCTGCCCACCGACGCGGTAGGTCACCCGCCACGCCC
>JADLAZ010000175.1 GCA_020849725.1 Chloroflexota bacterium | reverse complement strand
GGCTGGTCAATCACCGCCGCCGGCAGCGGGCGGTGTAGGAGCCAGGCGCACGATGGCGAGCGCACGCCCCGCGACGGGTCAAGTTGCACTCCTGGCCCCCTCTCCCTTATTACGAGCGAACTCTAGTCGCTACTCGGCGCGCGGGCGCCAGCCAGGCTCGCTTCAAGATCGTCCACCAGGCGCGGCAATTGCTGATACTCGCGGCTGGCGTAGGCGATGGCGGCGCGGGCGAGAGCCAGCCGGGGGCGGCGCCGCGACACGTCGGCCGGGAGCGCCGCCAGCCAGCGCCGCAGCGTCGTGTACTCGCCACGTCGCCACCGGTCGTCGGCCAGATCCTCGATCAAGCGCGCCGCCTGCTCCCAGTCCTGGCCCGCCAGTGCTTGCTCGATCGCCTCGTCCGGCCGACCCGCGGCTTCATACCAGGCCGCCGCCCGCCGTCGCAGCTCCGACTCCATCCCCGGCGCCGCGGTTCGCAGCCGGTGCAACAGCGCGTCGGCGAACAGGGCGTGGTAGCGGTACCAGATGCCCGCGTCGTCCAGTGGCGCGATGAACAGGCCGGCCGCCTCCAACCGTTCGAGCATCACCTGGCTCGAGGCCGGCTCGCCCGGGTCGGGCGCGTCGTCGCTCCCGGCGATCACCGCCGCGCACAGCGGCGCGCACAGGCGATCGAGCACGGCCGTGCGCTGCAGGAATTGCTGGACCGCGGCCGGCTGGTGGGCGATCACGTCGCCGTGCAGGTAGCTGGTCAGATGGCGGTGATGGCCGCGCATGTCGGCGATGAACGCGGCCGGGTCAGCGCGGTCGCGCAGGTCCAGCGCCGCAATCCGCAGGCCGGCCGCCCAGCCCTCGGTTCGATCCGCCAGCGCCGCGGCGGTTTCGGCATCGAGCGCCAACCCTACGGTCTCGCCCAAAAAGCGATGCGTCTCCGGCGCGGTGAAAGCCAGGTCGGCGGCGCGCACGTCGGTCAGTTGCCCGCGCGCCCGCAGCCGGGCGACCGGCAGCGGCGGACTCTCCCGGCCGGCGATTACCAGGCGCAGGCTCGGCGGCAGTCGCTCGGCCAGCACCGCGATCACCTGGTGGAGGTGCTGGTTGGTGATCAGGTGGTAGTCGTCGAGGACCAGCAGCGCCGGCCGGCCCTGGGTATCCAGTGTGACGCGCGCGGCCAGGTCCGGCAGCAGGGCGGGCAAGACCGCCGTCGCCCCAGCGGCCGGCAGCGCCCGCAGGAGGGTGCGCGCGCGCGCGGCGACGCCGGGGGCGATTCCGTCCAACCCGTCCAGCACGCCGGCCCAAAAGTGGAGCGGATCGTCATCGGCCGGCTCGAGCGACAACCAGGCGGCCCGGCGCGTGTCGACGGCGATCCAGCTGGCCAGCAGCGTCGTCTTGCCGTAGCCGGCCGGCGCGATGACCAGCGTCACCGGCACACCGTCGTCCCGCAGGCGCTCGAGGAGACGGGCGCGCGTGACGTGTCCCGGCCGCACCGGGGGCACGCCGACACGGGCCAGACTGACGCCGCCGGCCGGCGTCTCGACCCGGGTGGCCCCCGCCCGGTGCGGCGGGTCGTCCGCCAGGGCGTGGGCGGCGGCCGTCAGGCGCTTCAGTGTCAGGTCGCGTGACTGCCCGAGATAGACGCGCTGCGTCGCGCCGCCCTGCCGGCGAAACGCCCGCCAGAAGGAGCCGGCGCGCCGGGACCGCTCTTTGAGGGCGGTGAAGCGCCCGGCCGCGTCGACGAACATGAAGGCTCGGTTTGCCTCCAGCCAGGCGAACCAGGCCGGCGTGTCGACCGGGATCGGCGCCCCCTCTGCGTCAGGCTGGTGGAGCAGCGCCCGCTCGACACGTGGGTGTGGTTGGGACCGGGCCATGATCGCGCTCGTGCGACGGGCCGGCCAGCGGCCGGTGTCGGATTCCGAAATTGGCAGCGCGGAGCGTTGACCGCGATAACACTATACACACGGTGCGGCCGTCGCGCTCCATGGCCACGATCGCGCCGCGACGGCGCCGTCTAGATCCCCGCCTATTGGAGGGGGTAGGGCGACCGGCAACGATGGTAAGGTAGGCGCATGGACCACCGCTGGTGGACTGGAAAATGAGGCTGTCATGATCTGTCCGACCCAGCGCTGCACCGGCGCGCCAGATGCGATCGAGGCGAGCGCGACCGATGCAAATCTCCTGGCCGCTATCGCGGGTGGCGACGCGGCAGCGCTGGCGCAGTTGCACCAGCGCTACGCCCGCCTCGTTTTCGCCACGGCGCTGCGCGTCGTCGGCGACTGGCACGAGGCCGAGGATGTGACGCAGGATCTGTTCGTGCGCGTCTGGTTGCAGGCGTGGCGATACGACGCGGACCGTGGCCGATGTGGCCCCTGGTTGCGGCGCATCGCGCACAATCTGGCCGTCAACCGCGTTCAGCAGCGGCGGGTGGCCGAGCCGCTGGCGGTCGCCTCCGAGGCCGAGGGTCGTCAGTTGCCCGACTCACGGGCCGACGTCGAGGGTGAGGTCTGGGCGGCGACGCAGCGGCGCGCGGTCGCGGCGGCGCTGACGGCGCTGCCGGCCGCCCAGCGAACCGTGCTCGTCCAGGCCTACTACGGCGGCCTGAGCCAGGGCCAGATTGCGGCGCACACCGGCCTCCCGCTGGGCACAGTCAAGAGCCGGACCCGGCACGGCTTGCGCCGGTTGCGCGAACTGGTTGGGCCGTCGGCCCTCGGGTATGGTTCATCCGAAAGCTCCGCGCCGGTGTATCACGGACGGGGCACTGGCTGACAGCAGGTTGGCTACGCCTGCGCTGGGCCACCGATGGTGGCGCGTGCTACCGTGTCTCGTCATCTGAAGGGAGATCATCATGGCGACAATGACCGTCCTGAAGTTCGCTACGCCCGGCGGCGCCGATCGCATGGTCGACACGCTGCAGGGCCTTCAGAAGCAGCAGTTGATCACCGTTCTCGACGCGGCTGTCGTCACCTGGGAGCAGGGCAAGAAGAAGCCGAAGACGCGCCAGTTGCACAACCTGGCCGGCGCCGGCGCGCTCAACGGCGCCTTCTGGGGGATGCTGTTCGGGCTGATCTTCTTCATTCCGCTGCTGGGCCTGGCGATTGGCGCGGCGATGGGCGCGCTGACCGGCTCGATGGCCGATGTCGGCATCGATGACAACTTCATCAAGGACGTGCGCGGCCAGGTGACCGAGGGCACCTCGGCGCTCTTCCTGCTGACGAGCGGCGCCGTGCAGGACAAAGTGGTCGAGGCAGTCAAGGGCCAGCCCTTCGAGTTGATCGCCAGCAATCTGACGAAGGAGCAGGAAAACAAGCTCATGGCGGCCTTTGCCGAGTAGCATCGATGACCGGGACGACAGCCGATTAGGAGGGCAGGCGATCACATGGCTTCAGCGAGCGACGCGGCGCGGCAGTATGCCCGCACGCACGGTGACACCTTCAAGGCGGAGCTGGTCGAATTCCTCCGCATCCCCAGCCTCAGTGGCGATCCGGCCCATGCCGGCGACGTGCGGCAGGCTGCCGAGTGGCTGGCCGACCACATGCGCGGCATCGGCGTCGACCACGTCGCCGTCATGGAGACCGCCGGCCATCCGGTCGTCTACGGCGACTGGCTCGGCGCGGGGCCGGGCAAGCCGACGCTGCTGGTCTATGGCCACTACGACGTCGTGCCGGCGGCGATGGAGGATGGCTGGACCACCTCGCCGTTCGAGCCGGTCGAGAAGGACGGGCGCATCTACGCCCGGGGCGCCACCGATGACAAGGGCCAGCTCTACATCCACGTCAAGGCGCTCGAGGCATACCTGAAGACCGCCGGCAGTGCGCCGGTCAACGTCAAGTTTCTGATCGAGGGCGAAGAAGAGGTTTCCTCCCCGAATCTCGCCCCGTTCATCAAGGACCACATGGACCTGCTCAAGTCCGATGTCTGCGTCGTCAGCGACTCCTCGATGGCCCGCATCGAGGAGCCGGCGATCATGCACAGCCTGCGCGGCATGACCTACATCGAGATCGAAGTGCAAGGCCCGAAAGAGGATCTCCACAGCGGACTCTGGGGCGGCGCCGCCCACAATCCGGCGCTGGCCCTGGTCGAGATCATCGGCAAACTCTACAACCCGGACAACACGATCGCCGTGCCTGGCTTCTACGACGATGTCGTGCCCCTGTCCGACGACGAGCGGGCGATGATTGCCAAGACGGACCTGAGCGAGGACGACTACAAGGCCGTCACCGGTGTGCCGGCGCTGTGGGGCGATCGCCGCTTCAGCATCCGCGAGCGCATCGCCGCCCGGCCGACGCTGGATATCAACGGGCTGTGGAGCGGCTGGTCCGGCCCCGGCCCGAAGACGATCATCCCGGCGACGGCGGGCGCGAAGATCAGCTCGCGCCTGGTCGGCAACCAGGACCCAAACAAGATCTTCGAACTGCTCAAGGCGCACATCGAGGCCGTCGCACCGCCGACGGTGCGCGTCGACGTGCGACTCATCACGACCGGCGAGCCGGCGCTGATCCCGTTCGACCTGCCGGAGATGCAGGCGGCCGCGCGGGCCTACGAGCAGGGCTGGGGCGCGACCCCGGTCTTCACGCGGGGTGGCGGCAGCATCCCGATCGTGGCCGACATTCGCAACCTGATGCAGATCCCGGTGGTGCTGATGGGTTACGGGCTGGATAGCGACGGCCTGCACTCGCCCAACGAGAGCTACAGCCTGGAGATGTTCCAGCGCGGCATCGAGACGGCCATCGTCTACCTGGAGGAGTTGGCGAGTCTCCGCCGCTAGCGCCGAGCGGGCGGTCCGGACCCGCGGGGCCGGGTGTCACCCGCCCGCAGCTTGCATGCAAGGCTGAGGACGCTTAGGATGAGCGGCCTGGGACGCCACGCATCCCTGGCCGCAGAGACGCTTGCGCCAGAGCCTCGCGGCTCTGACTGGTTCTCAATGACGACTGTCCAGGGCACCCAAGACCGCCAGGAGGGAGACAGGACATGAGCGCTGCGGGCCCAGCCATCGACGCCGATCAGAACCGGTCGTTCATGAACAAGCTGCTGGACGGCATCGAGAAGGTGGGCAACAAGGTGCCCCACCCGGTCATGCTGTTCCTGTACCTGATCGTGGGTGTGATCGTCCTGTCGCACCTTCTCTACATGATGGGCGTCAGCATCACCGACGAGGTGCTGGTGCCGAACCCAATCACCGTCGAGGAGGGCTACGTCGGTGGCTCGGTCGCGCCGGCGCCGCAGCCGAAAGACACCTGGGACGGCGTCTATCCCGGCTACCACATCGAGACGGTGACGACGCCGATCAAGAGCCTGCTGACGATCGACGGGCTGCGCTTCCTGCTGACATCGTTCGTCAACAACTTCGCCAGCTTCAGCGTCGTGGCAGTCATCTTCGTCGCCATGATCGGCGTCGGCGTGGCCGAAGAGGCCGGCATGATGGCGGCGCTGATCCGCAAGCTCGTCGCCGTCTCCCCCCGCGCCTGGTTGACGTTCATCATCGTCTTCATCGGCGGCCTGTCGAGCGTTGCCACCGACGCCGGCTACCTGATCCTCATTCCCCTGGGCGCGGCCGCGTTCCTGAGCGTCGGCCGCCATCCGATCGCCGGTGTCGCGGCTGCCTACGCCGGCGTCAGCGTCGCCTTCGCCGTCAACATCCTCATCGCGCCGCTCGACGCCATGCTGACCGAGATGACGAATGAGGCCATCCGGATCGTCGACCCGACCCGGTCGATCACGATCACGGCCAACCTGTTCTTCAACGGCGTCTTCACTGTCATCATGGCTATCGTCGTGACGTTCATCACCGAGCGCATGATCGAGCCGCGCCTGGGCGCCTTCCATCCTGAGCCAGCGGATATGGCTGACGGCGCCGCCGCGCCGGCCGAGGCGGCCGTCGATTCGGTGGCCGAGAGCAAGGGACTGCGCTACGCGCTCTACAGTTTCCTGGCCGGCCTGGCGCTGGTGCTGCTGGCGACGCTGCCGCCGGGCGCGCCGCTGCGTCACCCGGAGACGGGCGCCATCGTCGGCAACACACCGTTCATGGACAGCCTGATCTTCGTCATCACCCTGCTGTTCCTGGTGGCTGGCATCGGCTACGGCGTCGGCGCCGGCACGATCAAGAAGAGCACCGACGTCATTGCCGGCGTGGTCAAGACCTTCGCCGGCCTGTCCGGCCTGATCTTCATGCTGCTGATCATCAGCCAGTTCATCGCCTACTTCAACTACACCAACATGCCCCAGATTATCGCCGGCACGATGGCCGGCGCACTCGAGCGGGCTGGCCTGGGCGCCGTCCCGCTTCTGGTAGGCATGATCCTCGTGATCATGCTGCTCGACATCATCATCCCTGGCGCGATGCCCAAGTGGGCGATCTTCGCACCGATCTTCGTGCCGGTGTTCATGCGGTTGGGCGTCGAGCCGCAGACGGTGCTGGCCGCCTATCGAATCGGCGACTCGCCGATGAACGTCGTCACGCCGCTGATGGTCTACCTGCCGTTCATCGTGGTGGTGGCACAGCGCTATCGCAAAGATGTCGGCATCGGCACGATCATCTCGCTGATGCTGCCGTACACAGTCATTGTCATGGTTGTCTGGATCATCCTGTTCGTACTCTGGTTCATCCTCGGCATCCCGCTCGGGCCGGGCTACCTGCCGCGCGTCTAGGACGCTCGTCATCGCGCGACTTGCCCCCCAACTTCAAGAAAGCTCCGGGCCGACGTGCCCAGTGACAATGGAGAGGCTCAGTCATGACCACCGCATCCTTTGACCGCGAGCTGGAAGAGCGCCTGGTGCGCTACTGCCACATCGATACGCAGAGCGATGCCGCCTCGCCGACCGCGCCCAGCACGGAGCGGCAGTTCGACTTGCTGCGGCTCCTGGTCGACGAGCTGCGCGGGTTAGGCATCGCCGACGTGCGCCTGACCGACTACGGCGCAGTGCTGGCGACTATTCCCGCCACACCGGGCGTCACCGCGCCCACGGTCGCGTTCCTGGCCCATGTCGATACGGCGCCCGGCTTCAACGCCACCGGCGTCAAGCCGATCGTTCACCGGGCCTGGGGCGGCGGCGACATTGCGCTCCCCGATGATGCCGGCGCCGTGCTGTCGCCCAACCAGTCACCGTACCTGGCCACGAAGGTCGGCCACGACATCATCACCGCCAGCGGCACGACGCTGCTGGGCGCCGATGACAAGGCCGGTCTCGCCATCATCATGGCCATGGCCGGCTACCTGCTGGCGAATCCCGCCATTCCCCACGGATCGATCCGGATCTGCTTCACGCCCGACGAGGAGATCGGCCGGGGCGTTCACGCCAACCTGCCGGCCGACCTGCAGGCGGCAGTTGCCTACACGCTGGACGGCGCCGAGGTCGGCGAGGTCGTCTACGAGACGTTTTCGGCCGACATGGCGGTCGTGCGCGTCGAGGGCGTGTCGATCCATCCCGGCCAGGCCAAGGACACGCTGGTCAACGCACTGCACCTGGCAGCCAGGATTATCGATACGCTGCCGCAGGTCACGCGCACCCCGGAGACGACCGATGGGCGCCAGGGGTTCATCCACGTCTACCAGATGAGCGGCACGGCGGCCGTGGCCGAGCTGCAATTCATCCTGCGCGACTTCGAGCGCGACGGCCTGGCCGCCCATGGCGCGCTGCTGCAGCAGGTGTGCGCGACGGTGCAGGCGACCGAGCCGAGGGCCCGCGTCACTTGCACTATCACCGAGCAGTACCGCAACATGCGCTACTGGCTGGAGAATGACATGCGCCCGGTCGAGCTGGCGCGGGAGGCCACGCGCCAGGCGGGCATCGAGCCGTTCTCCACGCCGACCCGCGGCGGTACTGACGGCTCGCGCCTGACGGAGATGGGTGTGCCAACCCCGAACCTCTTCACCGGCATGCAGAACATCCACGGCCCGCTGGAGTGGATCAGCGTGCAGGACATGGCCCGCGCGACGGAGATGTGTCTGGCGCTGGCGCGACTGTGGGGTCAGGCACTATGACGCCGTGGGTGGGTGGCGCGTCGCCATGAGCCGGCCATCGGGTCAGGCCGCGCCGCGCACGGCATACGTGTCGACCGGGCGCCTGCCGCCAGCGGCGCGCGTGCAGGCGCTGGTCATGGCGGCGCACGCGCGCTTTCGCGCCAACGGCGATGGGCAGAACGCGCAGCACTATCCGGCGCTGGCGACCGTGCCGCGCGACCTGTTCGGGCTGTGTGTGGTCGGCGTCAATGGCGCTGCCTACGCCGCCGGCGACGCCGACCACCCGTTCACGATCATGAGCGTCTCCAAGCCATTCGTGTTTGCCCTGGTCTGCCAGGCGCTGGGGGCGGACGTGACGCGCGCCGCGCTGGGCGTGAATGCCACCGGGCTGCCGTTCAACTCGATCATGGCGGTTGAGCTAAGCGCTGACCAGCGAACGAATCCGATGGTCAACACGGGCGCGCTGGCGACGACCAGCCTGGCGCCGGGCGCGACCGCCGACGCGAAGTGGCGGTTCATCCACGAAGGGCTATCGCGCTTCGCCGGCCGGGAGTTGCGAGTTAACGATGACGTCTACGCCTCGGCGTCGGCCACCAACCATCGCAACCGGAGCCTGGCGTACCTCCTCCATGGCTACGACCGGCTCGCCTTCGATCCGGTGGCGACGACCGACCTGTACACCCGGCAGTGCGCGCTGGACGTGACGGCCCGCGACCTGGCGGTGATGGGCGCGACACTGGCCGACGGCGGGGTGAATCCGGTGACGCGCGAGCAGGTCGTCACCGCCGATGTCTGCCAGCGGACGCTGGCTGTGATGGCCACTGCCGGCATGTATGAAACATCCGGTGACTGGCTGTATGATGTCGGTCTGCCCGGCAAGAGCGGGGTGGGCGGCGGCATCGTCACGGTCGCGCCGGGCAAGGGCGGACTGGGCACGTTCGCCCCGCCGCTCGATGCCGCCGGCAACAGCGTCAAGGGCCAACTGGCGACGCGGTACCTGTCCGAGGCGCTGGGACTGCACCTGTTCGCCTCCAAGCCGGCCGCAATCCGACACTAAGGGAGAACCTGAGCCTATGGCAACCCGACCTGACTCGCCGGCGCAGGCCGGTCCCGCGCCGCCGGCATCGTGGGTGCCAATGCTCATCATCGCCCTGGCCCAGATCCAGATGGCCTTCAACGTCAACGCGCGGCCCGTCTCGATCGGCGGCATCGTCGACACGTTTGACACGTCGCCGACGATGGTCGGCACGGCGCTGGTCGTCTACTCGCTGGCCGTCGCCGGTTTCGTCATGCTCGGCGCCAAGCTCGGCAGGCTGTTCGGGTCGCGGCTCATGTTCCAGATAACGGCGCTCATCCACGGCCTGTCGATGGGGCTGATGGCGGTCAGTCCCAACGCGATGCTCATGCTCGTGGCGCAGGCGGTGGCGGGGTTGGCGGCGGCGGCGCTGGTGCCGACGCTGGTCGTGCTGATCGCGACCCATTATCGGGGTGGACAGCAAGCGCAGGCGCTGGGGTTGCTGGGCGCGTCACAGGCGGCGGCCGGCATGCTGGCGTTTCTGGTCGCCGGCGTGCTGGGCACGCTGGTCGGGTGGCGAGTGTCGTTCGGTCTGCTGGTGATCGTCGCCATCGTCGTGTTCGCGCTCAGCTTCCGACTGCTGCCGGTCGATCGCTCTCCCGGCGTGCAGATCGACTGGGTCGGCGCGGTGCTGGTGGCCGCGGCGATGATGCTCATCAGCCTCGGCGTCAATTTCCTGAACGACTGGGGCCTGCTCCTAGCCAAGCCGGGAGCGCCGTTCACCATCCTGGGCGTGTCGCCGGCGCCGCTCATGATCGTCGTCGGTATCATCCTGGCGCAGGCTTTCCTGGTCTGGTGCCACCGCCGGGGCGAGCGGGGCCGCACACCGCTGCTGGCGCTGGCCGTGCTCGACTCGTCACAGGAGCGGGCCGCCGTCTTCTGCATGTTCATCATCGGCGCGCTCGGGCCGGCCAACAACTTCCTGATCCCGCTCTACATCCAGATCGTGCAGGGGCGGACCAGCCTGGAGACGGCGGTCGCGGTCGTGCCGTACACGCTGGCCATCCTTGCTGGCACCGCGCTCATCGTGCGCCTGTTCGATCGAGTGACGCCGCGCCAGATCGGGCGCGCCGCCTTCATCATCGTGGCCATCGGCCTGGTGCTGCTGGCCTTCACGGTCCAGAACGACTGGGGCACGCCGCTGGTGATCCTGGGCCTGGTCATCGTCGGCCTGGCCGAGGGGTCGCTGCTGACACTGGTGTTCAACGTGCTGGTGTCGGCCTCACCCAAGGAGTTGGCCGGCGACGTCGGCGCGCTGCGCGGCACGACCAACAATCTGTCCACTGCCATCGGCACCGCCTTCGCCAGCGTGTTCGCGGTCGGCATACTCAGCAGCCTGATCCTCGCCAACCTGATCGACAACCCAACCATTCCACCATCGCTGAAGGCACAGGTGGCGCTCGACAGAATCGACTTCGTGAGCAACGATCAGTTGCTGGAGGTGCTGAGCAAGACGACGGCCACGCCCGAGCAAGTGACCGAGGCCGTGCGCATCAATACCGACTCGCGCCTGCAAGCGCTCCGGATCGCCTTCCTGGTGCTGGCTGCCATCTCGCTGCTGGCAGTCGTCCCGGCCGGCGGTTTGCCGCACTACGACCCAGCGGAGGTGACGATCGATGAGGAGGCATCCAGGGCCGCGCCGGTCGGTGCGGCGCCGGCGGTATCAGATTAGCGTGGTGATGGACCGATGAATGAGTTCGTGCTGGTCATCGTCATCGCCTTGGTGATGGCGATCCCCGTGTTCGTGGCGGGGCTAGCGGCCGAGCGGGTGACGGTGCCGCCAGTGGTCATCAGCGCGGCCTGGCAGGTCGCGGCGGGCATGCTCGTGGCGATCATCGGTTTCTCGCTGATGCCTCCGGTCGTGCGGGACGGCTTGCCGATGCTGGTCATGCTGGCCATCTTTGCCGGCGGCGCCCTGTTCGTGCTGGTGGACTACCTGGTCACGCGCCGCCAGCCGGCTGGCCCGACCGGATCGCAGGCTCCGTCCGCCGGCCTGTTCATCGGCGTGCTGGTTGACCTGGCGATTGACGGGATCCTCATCGGGGTGGGCAGCACGGTAGCGCTCAGCACGGGCCTGCTGCTGGCGCTGGGAATGGCCGTCAGTTCGGCTCCGCTGGCCTTCGTGTCGATCGCTACGGCGCGCAGCCAGGGCCTGCCGCCGGTCACCCGGCGTCAGTACTCGATCCTGTTCGGCGCGGCCGTGCTGGTGGGCGCCGCGCTGGGTTTCCTGGTGTTTCGCAACCAGCCGGAGGAGGTCAAGAACCTGCTGATCGCGGCGGCCTCCGGGTTTCTGATCACGCTCGTGACGCAGACGATGGTGCCGGAGGCCATCCGCGATAATGGCGCGCGCTTTTCCGGGGTCTTCTTCATCGCTGGCCTGTCGGTGTATGCTTTGATGACGCTCACGATCATGTGAGGAGCGCGCGGGCGTGGCGCGTTCGGTTCTGGTCATGGGCGACGAATGTGGCGAGCAGCAGACGGGAGGGGAGTCATGGCCAGTCAGATCGTGGCCCTGGCGTTTGACGGGACCGAGACCGCCGAGGGCATCCTCGACAACGTCATCGATATGCAGCAACGCGGGCTGCTGAAGCTGGACGACGCTGTCGTGCTGTCGCGCCCGGCGGGGACGAGCGAGGTCCAGGTCAAGCAGACGGATTCGCGCCGCGGGCGCTACGCGCTCGTCGGCGGTGGCGCCGGGCTGCTGGCCGGCTGGCTCGTCGGCGGGCCGATCGGCGGCGCCGCTGTCGGCGCCATCATCGGCGCGATGAGGGATCGTGGCCTGCCCGATTCGTTCGTCAACACGATTAGCGGCTCGCTGGGTCCCGACTCGTCGGCGCTGGTCGTGCTGGTCAAGGAGGCCGATGGCCCGGCGGTGCTAGAGGAGCTGAAGCCGTTCAAGGGTCGTGTCGTGCACTCGACGCTGACCGACGAGCAGGAGAAGCGACTGCGCGAGACGCTGGCGCATGAGGCCTGACCGGCCAGCGCCAGCACCGTGAGAAACGGGCTGGCGCTCCGGCGCCCGCCCGCCCGCCTACGACAGCACCCGCACCACGGACGGCGGCCCCGCCGGTGACGGCGGGGAGAAGCGCGTCACCCGGCGGTGCCAGACGATCGTCTCGTGGATGGCTTCCAGCAGGTCGTAGGCTGGATGGTAGTTGAGCCGCCGCGCCAGCCGGCCATCGGAGTAGACGCGGGTGCGTCCGACCAGCGCCGTCGGCAGCGGCCCGGGGTGGGCCATGCCGAGCGCCTCGGCCAGCCGCGCCAGCGAGTAGGGCAACCCCGGCCGGGGTGTCGGCACGTCTAACTCGGCGCACAGCGTCGCCACCAGCGCCCGCCAGGTCGTCGAGCAGCCACTAACATTGAATGTTTCGCCGGTGGCGTGCGGGTGGCGGGCTGCCAGCGCCAGCGCCCGGGCGACATCCTTGACGTAGATCAGCGACAGGCGCGCGCGCCCGCCGCCGACCAGTGACGGCCCGTCGCCCGTGGCATAGGCGTCTAGCAGCGGGCGCGTGAAGTGATCGTCGCGCGGCCCGAACACCGTCACCGGCCGCAGGATCACGATCGGCAGCCGGCTGGCCGCCTCGCGCAGCACTGTCTCCGCGGCCAGGCGCAACCGGCCGCCACGCGTGGCCGGCGTTGGTGGCAGGTCTTCCGTCACCGGCCGCGTCGGCAAGGCCCGACCATACACGTCGACGCTGCTGAGGTAGGCCAGGCGGCCGACGCGCGCGCGCTGGCAGGCGCCGACCAGGCCGGTGAGGGTGCGGGTCAGGCTGGTAACGGCGGTGGCCTCGTCGCGGGCAGTGTCCGGCAGAGGCGCCGTCAGGTAGACCAGGTCCGCGCCGCTGGCCTGCGCGGCGACGGCGTCGACGTCGCACAGGTCGGCTGCGGCCAGCTCGGCCCGGGCCGGCAACCAGGCCGGTCGCTCGTCGCGCCGAGCCAGCACGCGCACCTGGCCGCCGCGCTCAATCAGGTGCTCCACCAGGTGGCCGCCGATGAAGCCGGTGCCGCCTATGACGAGATGCTGCATCGGGTCGTCCGCCTCCTCACGTCCGAGACTGCGCGTCGCGCCGGCCGAGCCGCCACGGGCAACAACGAACCAAGCCGACTCCAGAGGTCGCCCCTCGTCGCCGGCGAGCGCGTTGCCGCTTGCCCTGCCGTTCGCCAGTATGACGCTCGGAGCAAGCCGTGGATGCGTTGACCGGGGGTCACGTCCGTGGTGTCTCGGTGGGGCGGCGCGCCAGGATCCAGCGCCACGTCTCGCCGCCGCCGGCACGCCGCTCGGACCGCTCAATAGCGAAGCCGGCCTGCCCCAGCAGCGCCTGGTTCGTCGCTTCGTCGTGGTGGCTCCACCACATCGGTGCGCCCCAGCCCTCCCAGTCGGCCTCCTGCCCCTCCCAGGCGTGGATGGCCCAGGTCGCCAGGAAGCGCCCGCCCGGCCGCAGCCAGTCGTGGATGCGGCCGACCAGCGCCGCCTGCTCGCCGCGCGGCACGTGGATGATCGACCAGAGCGCGACCACCGCGTCGACGCTAGCTGACACGACGTCGACAGCAGTCATGTCGGCCTGGAGGAAGCGCGCACCCGGGACATGCCGCGCCGCCAGCGCCAACTGGGCCGCCGACACATCGACGCCGGTGACGGCCGCGCGCTCGGCCAGCCAGCGCGTCACCGGCAGCCCGGCGCCGCAGCCCAGGTCCAGCACGGTCGCCGTCGACGGCAGGCCGGCCAGCAGCGCCATCAGCCAATCCGCCGTGGCCGCGGCGAGCGGGGGCTTGCCGGCCAGGTACGGCCCGGCCAGTTGATCGTAGCCGGCCTCGACCAGGCGCTTCGGGTCGTCCTGCATGTAGTCTCCAGGTGTTAGGTGGACGGGGTGGACCGGTCTACCTTACCGAATTGACCGAATTGCTGGCCCACTGCCTACTGGCCTTACTGGCCCCACTGGCCACTGGCCACTACCCCCTGTATCATCCGGCGCAACCGGCAATCGCGTGAGGAGGGGACAGCATGGGCGACAAGGTGCGGGTGGGCTTCATTGGCGCGGGCTGGTGGGCGACGGCCAATCACATGCCGATCCTGGCCGGGCGCGATGACGTGGAGCTGGCCGCCGTCTGCCGGCTCGGCGCGGTCGAGCTGGATCAGGTGCGGCAGCGCTTCGGCTTCGGCTTCGCGACCGAGGACTACCGCGAGTTGCTGCGCCAGCCGCTCGACGCCGTCGTCGTCACCACACCGCACACGCGGCATGTCGAGCATACCCGGGCGGCGCTGGAGGCCGGACTGCACGTCATGGTCGAGAAGCCGATGGCGACGCGGGCGACCGAGGCGCGCGACCTGGCGGCGCTGGCGCGCGCCCGCGGCCGGCACGTGCTCGTGCCCTATGGCTGGAACTACAAGCCGTTCGTCGAAGAAGCGGCGCGGCTGGTACGGGCGCCGGGCATCGGCGCCATCGAGTATGTCGTCTGCCAGATGGGGTCACCGACCGGCGATCTCTTCTTCGGCGGCGGGCGCGACCTGCAGGGCGAGGGGCTGTTTCCGCCGGAGCCGGCCACCTGGAGCGACCCGATCGTCGCCGGCGGCGGCTACGGCCAGGGCCAGTTGACGCACGCGCTCGGTCTGCTGTTCTTCCTGGCCGGCGCGGACCTGCGGGCGCGCGAGGTCTTCGCGTTGATGAGCCAGCCCGGCGCGGCGGTTGACATCTACGACGCCCTGTCGGTGCGCTTTGATGGTGGCGCGATCGGCTCGATCGGCGGGACGGCGCGCGTCCCGGCCGAGCGCACCTTTCAATTGGAGATTCGGCTCTTTGGCACGGAGGGCATTGCGCTGGTCGACGTCGAGCGCGAGCGGGTCGAGGTCCACCGCTTCGACGGCCAGCACGTGGCGCTGTCGATTCCGGCCGGCGCTGGCGCGTACGAGTGCATCGCACCGGTACACCGGTTCATCGACCTGGTCAAGGGCGAGCCGGTGGCGAATAACTCCGACGCCGACCTGGCGCTGCGCACGGTCGAGGTGCTGGACGCGGCCTATCGCTCGGCAGCCAGCGGCCGGCTGGAGGCTGTCACGGCCTGAGCAGGGCGCCTACCGGCGCCGCCAGCGCTCCCAGCGCTGGCGCCAGGCCCAGAGGCGAAAGCGCCAGCGGGCGCCGCCGCCGCGCTCGGGCAGCTCGATGACCCGGCCGCGCCAGAGCGGACGCCGGTCCTGACGCAGGACGCCGAACAGCGCCAGCACCAGCGGCGACAGGAACAGGAAGATGCCGGCCAGCACCAGCAGCGTGCCGACAATCGGCGCTGCCACGTGCATCAGCGTCGCTAGCAGTGGCAGGCCAAGACTCAGCGCTAGCCACGTGCGCGCCGTCCAGGGCGTTGGGGTGCGCAGCAAGGCCGCCAGGCGCGATGGCCGGCGCGGCGGCCGGGCAGCGCGCGCACTGCCCGGTCCGCCGCCCGGGCGGTCCATGCGCTCCAGGATCTCGACGATTTCGCGCTCGTACTTCTGGCGTGGCATGGTGGGTGACCTTTCCCAGATGCATTCTAGCGCGGTGCCGAGGGGCTGTAAAGTCAGGATGCCTTGGCCGTGGCGGAGTGGGCTGGGCTGGCCGCGCGCCCTGCGCTATGCTGGCTTCGCTGGCGAGCGGCGCGACCAGGATACACGGAGTGAGCATGACCGACACGGCGGACGTGATCGTCATCGGCGGCGGGGTAGTGGGCCTGAGCGTTGCCTACCACCTGGCCGAGCGTGGCGTGGGGCGAGTGGTGCTGCTGGAGGCCGATCGCTGCGGCGGCGGCGCGACGCTGCGGGCGACCGGCGGCGTGCGGCACCAGTTCGGCACGACCGTCAACGTGGCGATGTCGCTGCTGGCGCGACCGTTCTGGCAGAGTTTTGACACCGCATTCGGCACGCGCGGTGTCTTTCGCGCACTCGGCTATCTGTTCCTGGCCACGACGCCGGCGCTCGTCGCGGTCGCCGAGCGGAATGTGGCGCTGCAGACCGCGCTCGGTGTGCCGGCACGGTTGGTGACGCCCGATGAAGCGGCGACGCTGACGCCCGGGCTGAATACCGATGGCGTGCTGATTGGAACCTACTGTCCGTGGGACGGCATGCTGGCGGTCGATCAGGTCGTGAGTGGGCTGGTGGCCGGCTGCCGGCGCGCGGGGATCGATGTGCGCGAGGCGACGCCGGTCGTCGGCATTGCCGTTGCCGGAGCGCGGGTGGTGGGCGTCACGACGCCGGCCGGCGCCATGGCCGCGCCGGTCGTCATCAACGCGGCCGGCAACGCGGCGGCGGCCATCGGCGCCCTGGTCGGCGTCGCGCTGCCGGTGCGTCCGGAGCGGCGGCAGGCGGCACTGACTGTCCCGACGCCAGCGATCGACTCGGGGGCGGCCTGGACGATCGACCTGGGCAGCGGCGTGTATGCTCGGCCGGATGTGACCGGTGGCACGATCATCGGCGGTGGCGACCGCGGCGCGACCAGCGACGTGCCCGCCGACCAGCTCGACGCGACCGATCTCGCGCGCCTGCGCGACCTCGCCGGCCGGCGCTTTCCGGGTTTGGCGGGCGTGGCGCTAGCGCGCGCCTGGGTCGGTCAGCGGCCGATGTCGCCCGACGACCATGCCATCCTGGGTCCGACGTCCGTAGATGGGTTCATGGTGGCCTGTGGGCTGGGCAGCCATGGTTTGATGCACGCGCCGGCCGTCGGCCGCCTGCTCGCGGAGTTGATCGTCGACGGCGCCGCGACCAGTCTTGATATCGCGTTGCTCGGCCCGGCGCGCTTCGCCACCGGCGCGCTGCTGAGCGAGTCGGTGCGGTTCTGACGTGGCCCGCGCCGGACCAATCGGCCTGGTGTCGGATGGCAGGCTGATCGGTTAAGATGGGCAGGGTGGCCGATGCGATCGGGGGCGTTATCGTAGCCGTTGGCTGATGTGAGAGAGAGGCACTCCTGATACGCGGGCTGCTGGCGCTGCTGATCATCCTGACGCTGCTGTCGCCGACGATCGGCCGGGCGGCCGCGCCGGACGCCACTGCCACGACGTGGGCCGTGTATGGCGGGCCGGTCGGCTACACCGCTGCCACCGGCCATCATCTCAGCGGCGCGTTCCTGATCGCCTGGCGGGCGCTGGGTGGCCGAGCCGTCTTCGGGGACCCACTCAGCGACGTGCTGCTGGATGCGCGCGGCCGCTGGGTGCAGGTGACGGAGAACGCGCTGCTGGCGCTGCCGGCCGCGGCCGTGCCGGCCATGCTGACCAGCGCGGCGGCCGTCGCGATCGAGCCGCTCGGCGTCGAGATGACGGCCAGCCGGCACGACGAAACGCCGTTCCAGCCGGTGCCGATGCCGCCCGCCAGTGCGGCGCTCTGGTTCCCCGAGACCGGACACACGCTCGCCTATGGCTTTCTGGCGCACTGGCAGGCGACCGACGGCGCGACGACGCTCGGCCCGCCGCTGAGCGAGGAGTTCGAGGAGGACGGCCGGGTCGTCCAGTGGTTCGCTCGTGGTCGGCTGGACTACGATGCGGCACGGAACATCATTTGGCGCGCGCCACTCGGCCGGATGGCGCCGAGCGCGCTGGCGCTGGTCCAGCCGCCGGTCGAGCCAGTAACCGGCGCGGTCCCGCTCGACAGCCTGCCGCCGCTGCCGTCGCCGGCGCGGCTGTCGATCGCGGCCGCGCTCGGCTTCGGCCTGCCGCCGGACCAGGCGGTGGCAGTGCTGGCGCCGGTCGGCAAGGGCCAACCGCTGCCGCTGCACGCCGCGCCGTCCGACCTGGTGCCGGCGGCCGAGTTGGGCCTCAGCACCGGCCTGACGACGGTGCGCCGGCTGCTGGCGAGCGATCTGCTGGCGCTGGTCGCCGATGCCGAGCGGGTCGGGCTGCGCTTGCGGGTGGTCTCCGGCCACCGCTCGGCGCTCTATCAGGCCGAGGTCGTCGAGCGCGAGGTGCGCCTGCTGCGGTCGGCCGGGCTGAGTGACGAAGAGGCGCGACGGGAGGCGGCGCGCTACGTGGCCCGGCCGGGCGAGTCGGAGCATCACCTCGGCACCGTCATCGACTTCAACGAGGTCGATGGCGACTTCGCCAGCGCGCCGGAGGCCCGTTTCCTGGCCGAGCACGGCTGGCGCTACGGCTTCCTCGTCTCCTACCCGCCCGGCGCCGAGGCGCGCACCGGCTACGTGCATGAGCCATGGCACCTGCGCTGGGTCGGCCGGCCGCTGGCGGCAGCGAT
>JADLAZ010000174.1 GCA_020849725.1 Chloroflexota bacterium | reverse complement strand
TCATGAAGGAGCGTCGGTCCGAGGCAGCGCGGTAAGGGCGATACGCGTCGCCAGCCATATTGACCGTTGCGAGACGGTCGTCACTTCATTGCAATCGCCCGGCGGTCGGACGACGAGGCGGCCGATCAGCCCGAGGGCTGATCGCTCAACGCCGACGCGTAACCCCCGCGCGTGCGGCGGGTGTCACGCCCCTCCGGCGAGGACCGGTGGGGCGACGGATTGCACCATGCCTAGCATGAGGTCGACGATCTGCGCGTCGTCGAGCCCCTGCGTCCGCGCCAGCGAGCGCCAGGTCTGAAACTCGAGCGCATGGCCGATGGCGGCTCGCCGCAGGCTGCCCGGTGCGCTCGCCTCGTCCCAGGCACCAGCGAGTAGCTCAGTGAGCCCGGTCCAATACGCGAAGTAGGGCGCGAGAAGCTCGCCCAGCAGTGGCGTGTCAGGTAGATCGCGGTAGGCGCTGACGAACATGCGCTCGGTGCGACGGTGATAGGCGTATGCCGCGGCGAACACCGTCCGCAGGCGCGTCGGCGGATCGGCGATCTGCGCCCATGGCGTCGGGTCGGGCACGGGATTCAGGGTCAGGTAATGGCCGGTGCAGGCGGTGAGGAGCGAGCGCTCGTCGGGGAAGTGGCGGTAGACCGTCTTGCGCTCCACGCCCGCACGGTCCGCGATCGCACTGATGGTCGCCTTAGCCCCGCCGACCGATTCGTGCAGCCCGACGGTCGCCTCGATGATCCGGCGCCGCGTCTCATCCTGGTGTGCGGCGCGCCGCTTCAGCTCGTACTTGCGCGCCATCCACATTCACTCCACATTGATGTGTCTCTAATATTGACACGGGCCGTCGGGCCGTGTATCATGGCCATAATGATAACACACTGATGTCCCTCGATTGTGGGGGCGCCGGTCACGACCAGGCAGGAAGGAGTTCGAGCATGGTCTAGGAGCCCGTCACCCCGAGCCGCGCCGGCGAGCTGCCGGCCGGGTGTCGTCCAGTATGCCTCAGGAGGCGATTGACCATGACCGTGACATCGACGGCTAGTCCCTACCTCCTCGCCCGTGACGAAGCCCCCGAGGTCTTGTTCCTGGGGACGCGCACCTTCGTGAAGGCCACCAGCGCCCAGACCGGCGGCGCCTTCGGTCTCGTGGAGCATGTAATCCCGCCCGGCTTTAGCTCGCCGTACCATGTGCATCACGCCGAGGATGAGTCCTTCTACGTCGCTGAAGGCCAGTTGACTTTTGTCGTCGATGGCCATGCCTTCCTGGCCGGACCGGGCGCGTTCGTGTTTGGCCCGCGCGAGGTGCCACACGGCTTCCGCGTCGAAGGCGACAGCCCAGTGCGGCTGCTCCTGCTGATGACGCCCGCCGGCTTCGAGCAGTTCATCCTGGAGTTGAGCCAGCCGGCCGGGGCTGCGGACGCGCCCCCAGCCGGACCGCCGGACATGGCCGCGCTCCTGGCCGTGGCGGCCAAGTACCGCGCTGACATCCTTGGTCCTCTGCCGGCGTAAGGACGGCGCCCGATCGTTGCGGGAAGTCTCGCGTCGGCCACGCCCGGTCGCTCGCGACGTGACGGTCTGGTGGCGCCGGCACTGCTGGGCGCCACCGTTCGGCGATGGAAGCTCCCCGCGCCGTCGTGGCTCAGGCCGCGCGCGTCTGGCCGGCGGTGCGCAGTTGGGGCGACGCGGCGGCGACGGCGATGACGCCGAGGAGTGACAGGAAGCCACAGACGGCGATAGCGATCGCGGCGTCCCAGCGCTGCGCCAGTGCCCCCATGGCCAGCGCGCCGAACGGCGACGAGCCGATGGCCAGCGTCAGCACGCCCAGCGCCCGGCCGCGCATCTCCGGGCCAGCCTGGCTGAGGATGATCGTCCCTTGCATCGTGCCGAAGCCAGCATGACCGATGCCGCCAATGATCAGCAGCAGCAGCGCCAGCCAGTACCACGGACAGAGCGCGAACAGCACGTTGGTCAGCGACATCAGCGCTGAGCCGAGGATGTACCACCAGCCCTGCGGGCCGCCGCCGCGCAGGCGCAAGATCAATGGCAGGCCGATCAGCGCGCCGATGCCGTCGGCCGCCGCCAGCCAGCCCAGCTCGACTGGCCCGACCTGCAGTTCGTCGCGGGCGACGACCGGCAGCAGTTGCATGTAGGGAAAGATGAAGAAGTTCATGACGATCGTGATCAGCAGCACCGCTAGAATGGCGCGCTCACGCATGACGTACAGCAGACCATCACCCAGGCTCCGCAACGGTGAGCCGGTGACGCGCGCCGCCGTCCGCGCCGGCCGCCGCACCAACCAGAACAGAACAGAACTGGACATAAAACAAAGCAGCAGTACGCCATAGCCGAGACCCGGCCCGGACAGCGCCAGCAGCAGGCCGGCCAGTGCCGGGCCGACGATCTTGGAGACGTTCATCGACACGTTGTCGAGGACGGTGCCCTGGACGATGTTGTCCTTGTCGATGATGTCGACCATCAGCGCCCGCCGCGACGGCCAGTCCAGCGCCCAGCTCAGGCCGAGCAGCAGGCTGCCGGCATAGAGGTGCCACGGCTGGACCACTCCGCTGGCGACGAGGACGGTCATGACGGCGGTGACGGCGACGTTCAGCACCTGCGCGCCGCGGATGAGCGCCAGTCGGTCGACGCGGTCGGCTATGACGCCGGCGAAGGGGCCGATCAGCGGCAGCGCCGCCGAGCGGCAGAAGCCGAGCAGCGCCACCTGCCAGGGTGAGTTGGTCAGCTCCAGCATCAACCAGCCAGCGACGACGATCTCCGTCCAGCGCGCCAGGTTCCAGGGCACCGTCGCCGACCAGTAGATGCGGTAGTTGCGCGACCGGAGCAGGTGAAGCGCGGCGGACAGGCCACGGGCCGGCACGGCCGTTGCCGCGCCGTCCGCGTCGTCGCGGCTGGCCGTCCGCATGGACATCTCCTGGGTTGAGGGGCGATGGGTGCTGTGGCTATGACGCGGTCACGGGCTGGGCGATCGGCTGGCCCGGCATCAGGCCGATGGCTGGCTGCTGGCGCTCGGGGATAGTCGCGAACGGCTCGGCCGGCCGCTCCGGCAGGCGCGGCAACTCCTCGCCGGCGAG
>JADLAZ010000173.1 GCA_020849725.1 Chloroflexota bacterium | reverse complement strand
GATAGTTGGCCAGGCCAACCCAGCGCGGTGGCGCGCCCATGCTGTACTCGGTGAACCCGAGGTAGAACGACGCGATCATCGGCCCAGCGGTGAACAGCAAGAAGCCGATGATCCAGGGCGAGGCGAATAGCCAGCCGAACCGCTCCTCACGACGGGCCATCGGCGAGGCCGGCTGGCGCTGCCATCCTAGTCGAACGCCTTGCAACGCCATGCGCATCCCCCGAACCAGGCGTGCGGATCAGTGGGACCAACGGTGTCCTTAGAGCGCCGGTGACTGGTGCGCGCCAGCACGATCAGGCAATCAGCCGGCGCTTTAATTGGGGCACACCACCAAGAACCTGTACAGGCGGGACTGTAGCAGACCGGTCACGGGGTGTCAATTCGGGCGACCGGGGAGAGGCGGGACGCGCAGTCGTCCCGTCGCCGGCTCAGGTGATCTGGTAGACAGCCTGGACGACACCTTCCCCGATGTTGTGGACGAGGTGAAAGCCAAGCTCCTCGCAGATCTGACGCATGCCGGTGTTCGCCGGCAGGATGTCGGCGGTGACGCGAGCAAGGCCCTCGTCGCGCGCGATCGCCAGCAGGCGACGCAGCATCTCCGTGCCGATGCCCTGGCCCTGGTAGGCATCGGCCACGAGCATGGCGAACTCGGCTTCATTCCCCAGGCGCCGCTTGCTGAGCCGGCCGGCGGCGAAGATCGCTCGCTCGCCTTGAATATCGTTGCCTTCCACCACCAGCGCCATCTCTCGGTCATAGTCGACGAAGCAGATGCGGATCAGCCGCTCGTGCGCGGTGCGCTGGCTCAAGTTGATCATGTGAAAATAGCGCAGGTAGACGCTTTCGGCAGACAGCATCTCGTGAAAGCGGACCATCAGCGGCTCGTCCTCGGGCCGGATCGGCCGGATCGTCACCGGCTCGCCGCCGCGGGTCGTCCAGTGCGCGACATAGCGGCTGGGATACGGTCGGATCGCCGGCTGGGGCACGGTGGCGATGTCGGTACTCGGCGGATGCAGTACGACGCGGGCGTCGAGCGCGACCAGATGCTCGTGCGAGGCCAGCAGCGGATTGATGTCGAGTTCCGCGATCCAGGGTTGCTCGCCGACGAGCTGGCTGACGCGCACCAGCAGCCGCTCGAGCAAGCGAAGATCGCCCGGTGGCCGGCCACGCGTGCCCTGCAGCGCCCGGTAGATGCGCGTCTTCTCCATCAGCCGACGGGCCAACGTCGTCGTCAGCGGCGGCAGCGCCAGCGCGCGGTCGGCCATCACCTCGACCAGTTGCCCACCCGCGCCGAACAGGAGCACCGGGCCGAACTGCGGGTCGACGCTGCTGCCGACGATCAGCTCGTAGCTGTCGCTCAGGCGCAGCATCGGCTGCACCGTCACGCCCTGGAAGTGGCCCGGCCCAGCGGCGGCGGTCACGCCCGCCTCGATGGTGGCGAACGCCTCGCGCACGGCGGCGGCGTCGCGCAGGTTGAGCCGAACCCCGCCAACGTCGGTCTTGTGGGTCACTGTCTCTGAGTTCAGCTTCAGCACCACCGGATAGCCGGTCGCCTCGGCATGCGCCACGGCCGCGTCGACGGTTGCGGCGATGTGGGTGGGGACAGTGGGGATGCCGTAGATCGCCAGCAACTCCTTGGACTCGGCCTCGGTCAGCAGGGCGCGGCCGGCGGCGCGTATCCGCTCGAGCAGCGCGGCCGCACGCACGGCGGCCGGCTCGCCGCCGCCGATCGGCGCGGCCAGCACCGGCGTCTCATAGAGCGCGCGCAGATCGTCGCTCAGTCGCCACATATAGCTGAAGGCGCGGGCGGCGCTGTCGGGATAGGGAAAGGTGGGAATGCCGGATCGGTTCAAGATGCTCTCGCCGGCGGCCACGTCCGGGCCACCCATCCAACTGGCCAGAATAGGCTTGTCAGCCAGGTGCGCGTGGCCGCGCAGCGCCTCGGCCGTCGCGGTCGCGTCGGTCATCGCCTGTGGCGTCAGCACGACCAGCAGGCCATCGCTGCCCGTGTCGGCGGCAACGATTTCGACGGCCCGGGCATAGCGCTCCGGCCCGGCGTCGCCGAGTACGTCGATCGGGTTGCCGTGGCTCCAGTGCGGCGGCAGCTCGGCGTCCAACGCCGCCCTGGTGTCGGGCGACAGGTCGGCCAGCCGCCCGCCGTTGGCAATCAGGGAATCGGTCGCCAGCACCCCTGGCCCACCGGCGTTCGTCACGATGCTCAGGCGCGGGCCGCGCGGGCGCGGCTGCTTGGCCAGCACTTCGGCCATCGAGAACAGGTCGCTGATGCGGTCGACGCGCAACACCCCGCAGCGGTGAAAGGCGGCATCCAGCACCGCGTCGCTGCCGGCCAGCGCTCCCGTGTGCGAGGCAGCGGCCCGAGCGGCGGCCTCGCTGCGGCCGGCCTTGATGACAATGATCGGCTTGGTCAGCGCCACCTCACGCGCGGCCGACATGAACGCCCGGGCATCACCGATTGTCTCCATGTAGATGACGATGCTGGTTGTCCGTGGGTCATTGCCCAGATAGTCGATCAGGTCCCCCCAGCCGACGTCGAGCATCGAGCCGATGGAGATGAAGGCGCTGAAGCCGACCAACTCTTTCAGGCTCCAATCGAGGATGGCCGTGCACAGTGCGCCGCTCTGGCTGATGAAGCCGACGCTGCCGGGCCGGGCCATCGCGCCGGCAAAGGTGGCGTTGAGGCCCGATAGCGGACTCATCACGCCCAGGCAGTTTGGGCCGATGACGCGCATCGGCCCGCGCCGGGCCTCGGCCAGGATCTGCTGTTCCAGCGCCGCGCCGGCCGGCCCGATCTCTTTGAAGCCGGCCGAGATGACGATCGCGCCCTTGACGCCGGCCGTGACGCACTCGGCAATGACAGCGGGCACGACCGGCGCCGGCGTGACGATGATGGCCAGATCGGGCGTGTGCGGCACGGCCGCGATGGTCGGGTAAGCGGCCACGCCGAGCACGCTCGGCCGCCGGAGATTGACCGGATAGACGGCGCCCCCAAAGGGATTGGCTAGCAGGTTCTGCATGAGCGTGCGGCCAACGCTGCCGGGTGTCTCGGTCGCACCGACCACAGCGATGCGCTGGGGTCGGAAGAAGACGTCCAGTGACGGTTGCCGGGTGTGCAAGAGGTCGTGAGCGGCCTCGGTGCCCGGCGCGCTGGGACGGGACATGGCTCCCTCCTCGTGATCGGCCACACCCGCGGCCCGCCGTAGTGTATAGCGTGCGCGGGCTGGTGCGCCTCGCCGCGGCCGGTTCGGCGGCGCCGGCAGCACCCAGACGCCGGGCGCCGTCACCGCCGGCCCGCCAACGCTGGCGGGCCCAGCTGAGACGGGAGGAGCGAACGCGCTGGTTAGCGCCAGGTCTCCCACTGGTGGCGCACCTCGGCACCGGTGCGGGCAATGGCGTCGCGCAGCAGGAGCAGCGCCACGGCGACCACCAGCATGGCCGAGCCGAGGATGCCGAGGATGGCCCAGTTCGGCAGCGACCTCAAGCCGTCGAAGACCTGATAGCCGGCGATCAGGCCCAGCCCCAGTACGCCGACCAGCATCGACACCCGCAGCCGCCAGCGCAGGCCGACGGCCAGGAACACGACCGCCTCGGTCAGTCCAAGCAAGAAGTAGCGCCAGCCGGTGTCGGTGCCGGTCAGCGACTGCACGAGCGTCGGGCCGAGAATGGCGATGCCGCTGAGTGCCGTCAGCGTGTTGGCGATCGTCAGATCGCCGCGCCGTCCGCGCTCGATCGCCAGCGCGACCAGCCAGAGGCCGGTGGCGAGGGCGTACCATTGCGGGTCGGTCCGCTGCTGGGTCAGGAACAGGTGGAGCAGCCAGGCCAGGCCGGCGGCGCTGGCGACCTCGCCCAGCCAGATCAGGCGCAGCGCGGCAGCGCTGAGCGCCAGGCTGATCATCAGCAGGAACAATGCCGGGCCGACTGGTGAGGTCGTCGCCAGCCAGGAGCCGCTGCCGAGCGCGACGACCGTGCCGGCCAGGGCCAGTGCGGCCCCACCCTCGGCGAGCGGCCGGGTGGCGCCCGACCAGCGCCGGCTGGCCAGCCTGCTGGCCAGCGCCAGCGCCGTGCCGCTGCCGCTGAGCCAGAGCACGGTCGCCAGCGCGGTGATGCCGGCCGTGCCAACGCCGAACACCAGACCAATCAGCAGCAGGCCCAGCGCCGGGTAGAGCGCCGCCGGCCGCCGGTCGAGCGCCGCCAGCGTGGCGACGCCACCAGCCAGCAGCCACCAGAACGCCAGCAGCGTCCAGCTTACCCCGCCGGCCGCGACGATCCCGGCCAGTAGGCCAAGCGGCGAGAGCGCCGTGGCGAGCGCGGCAAAGGCGACCAGCGCCACGCCGGTGACGAGCCACAGCCAGCGTGGCCGCTGCCCGCGCCAGGTCGCGACGGCCGCCCAGGCGACGGCCAGCCCGGCCGTGGCGACCACCGGCAGCAGCGTGGTGACGGTCCACCAGGGGGCGAAGGCGCCGACCAGCGCGGCGTAGACCCGCAGCGGGCTGTGCCAGTGGCGCGGCGCGCGCCCGATCACCAGCAGCGCCAGCGCGCCGAGCGCAGTCACGATGATGCCGGCGACACTGTAGAAGCTGCCCAGGGCGACGATCCAGTGGGCGTCGTAGGGCTGCGCGGCGATGACGGTAACGATCGCCAGCGTGCCGGTCACGAGCGGCGCTGCCGGCACGACCGGCTCCCGATGGCGGTGGGCGACCAGCAGACCCAGCACGGTCAGCCCGACGAGCGGCAGCATCACCAGGTACCAGTCGGCCGACGTCCGGGCGAACGTCGTGTGTATGAAGCCAAGGGCAACGGTCGGCAGGACCGCCAATGCCGACAGCCAGGTCGCTTGCTGGCGGTGAGCGCGGGCGCCGAGCGGCAGCCAGCCCTCACCGATCAGCCACAGCAGCACCGCCGCCACGGCCAGCACCGTCGCGTTCCAGGGCCAGGGCGTTACCAGAGTGCCGGCGGCCACGAGGCCGACCGCCGGCACGTCGAGCCATGGCTCGTCGTCCGCGGCCAGCGCCAGCGCGACGGCCGCCAGCCCGGTGAAGGCGAGACCGAGCCAGCTCAGACTGGCCCACCCGACCGGGTCGATCGTCCTCGGCACGATCATCCAGGCGAGCAACCAGAAGCCAGCCACCGCAGCGGCAGCCGTTCCCCACAGCCAGCCTGGGCGCGTCGCGCGCCAGGCCAGTGCCGTCAGCCAGACGATTGCCAGGCCGGCCGTGGTCGCGGTCGGCACGATCGACCAGAGTTGCTGGTTCAGCGCCGGTGCGCGCGTGTCGGTGGCGAGGCCGATCCAGGGTGCGACGAGTGCCACGGGCAGCGCGTACCAGCGCAGGACCGATCGCCAGGTGGCCGTGGGGGTGAAACTGACGAGCAGCGCCAGCGCGGCGCCGGCGGTCAGCACGAAGCGCACGCCCGCGCTTGGGCCGCCGAGCGCCGTTGCCAGCGCTGCGCCGGCCGGGAAACCGGTCAGCGCCGGCGGCACGGCCAGCGTCGCCGCCACCAGCGCGCTGCCGGCCAGCCAGGCCCAGCGGCGCTGTGTAGCAGCGATGCCAAGCACCAGTGCCATGACGATCAGATCGACCGCCAGGTACTGGCGCAACTCCCGATCACTCTCCCAGAGCGACATGGCGAGGAGGGCCAGCAAGCCGATGATGAGCGTCGCGACGACGCCGGCCACAGTGGCCAGCGTCAGCAGCGGTCGCCGGAAGACGTCCCACGGCTCCTGCCGCAGGCGTGGCGCCCAGGTAAGGCCGGCGTAGGCCAGCCCGACCAGAGGAACCGGCCAGTAGCCGACCCAGCGGTCGCCGAACCAGAGCACATAGACGATCGCTGCGCCGCCGGCGGCCACGGCCGCCCAGGCATAGAACCCACCCAGTCGCGCCAGCGCCATGCGCGCGTACAGCGCCGCCGATACCAGCGCCGCCACCGTGCCCAGCGCGCGCCAGTCCATGTTGCCGGCGCGCAGCCAGAAGTTGTAGGCGGCGACGAACGTCAGCGGCGTCAGCGTCGCGCCGATGGCGTAGAAGGTCAGGCTGGCCGGCTTGAGGCTGGCCCGCCGGCCGGTGACGAGGCCGGCCGCCAGGAAGCCGACCGCCAGCCCGGCCATGAGCGCGGTCTTGACCGGTCCACTCATGACCGCCCAGTTGTAGGCGACGAAGATCAGCGATGCGATCGTGACCAGGAACGCACCCAACCACAGCAGGATCACCGCCGGCTCGACCGGCACGCGCGGCGTGGCCGGCGGCGCCAGCGGGCGCGGCATCGGTGGCAGCGCCGCGCCGCCATGCTGGATCATTGGCGACGGGGGCGCGACCGCGCGTGGTGGCGATGCCGCCGAGAGCGCCGGCGTGGCCGTGGTTGCCGCCGGCGGCGGACTGGCGGCGATCGCTGGTGACGCGACGACCGGCATCGCTGCCGGGGCCAGCAGCCGCACCCGCCGGCTCAGATAACGCTCGAGCAGGTCAACGCCTGCCAGTGAGCGCAACTGACCGGATCGCTCAAGATCGCCCAGGTCGCGGATCACGTAGGCCAGGTGGTCGAGTTCGGCGCGGTGGTCCTGGTCATCGCCAGCCCCCTGCTCTGGTGGCTGCTCCGGCGCGGGCGCCGGCCGAGCGGGCGTAATGTTCGCCATCGCTGCATCCTCCACGACGTCGGCATCGAGGTACTCTCGATACTCTATTGATATCTCATTCTGGCGGTCGTGCATCTGCCGGCTGACCCATCGCCGCCGGGCAAGATGACCCATGGGGTCAGTGGGGCGCAGTTGCCCTGTCCGCTCGTCTCGGCTAGGCTCCGGGGTCAGGTGCGGCCGCACCGACCGCTCGACCAACGCCAGGAGGATGCGTCATGGACACGCTCATCGTCGGTGGCAAGCTCGTCGACGGAACCGGCAACCCCTGGCGCTGGGCCGATGTCGGCCTCACCGGCGACCGCGTCAGCCACGTCGCGCCGGCCGGCCGCCTCGATCCGGCCGCGGCGGCCGAGGTCGTCGATGCCGCCGGTCACGTCGTCTGCCCTGGCTTCATCGACATCCAGAGCCACTCGATCATCCCGCTGCTCAGCGACGGGCGCTCGCTGTCGAAGGTCACTCAGGGCGTGACGACCGAGATCATGGGCGAATTGTGGACGCCGGCGCCCTTCGGTGGCCTGCGTCGCTCGCCTTTCCTGGAGGGCTTCGGACGCGTCACCGCCGAGGACGAGACGCGGGCGCGGGGATGGCCGCGCTTCCACCAGTGGCTGGATGACCTGGCCGAGCGCGGCACGTCGGTTAACGTCGGCTCATTCCTGGGCGGCGCGACGGTGCGCGAGTACGCCATGGGCTGGCACATGGGTCCGGCCGGCCCGGACGAGCTGGCGATCATGCGGCGCGTCGTGGCCGAGGCGATGGAGGACGGTGCGTTCGGCATCGCACCCGCGCTCATCTACCCACCCAACTCATTCAGCACCGACGATGAGCTGACCGCCTGTGCTGAGATCGTCGGGCGCTATGGCGGCGTCTACATCGTCCACCTGCGCTCCGAGGGTGACACCTTCCTGGAGGCGCTCGACACGACGATCGAGCTGGGCCGCCAGGCGCGGGTCGCCATCGAGATCTACCATCTCAAGGCGACTGGCAGCGCGAACTGGCACAAGATCCCGCAGGCGATCGCGGCGATCGACCGGGCCCGTGCCAGCGGCGTCGACATCGCCGCCAATATGTACCCCTACATCGCCAGCGGCACCGGCCTGGCCGCTGCCATGCCCGACTGGGCGCAGGCCGACGGCAAGCTGGCTGACAACCTGCGCGATCCAGTGACGCGGGCGCGCATCCGCGAGGGTATCGTGGACACCGGCAGCCGGGGCGTCATGGCCGGACCCGAGGGGGTACTGTGCGTCGGCCTACGCCTGCCGGAAAACCAGCCCTTCGTCGGCAAGACGCTGGCCGAGATCGCCGCGGCGAAGGGGCAGGACTGGCCGGACACGTTGATGGACCTGGTGCTGGCCGAGGGGCCGTGGGCGTCGGCGATCTACTTCATGATGACCGAGGACAACCTTCGGCTCCAGTTGCAGCAACCCTGGATCAAAGTCAGCACTGACGCCGGTGGCCTGGACCCGGAGCGGCGCGGCGGCGTGCTGGTCCATCCGCGGGCCTACGGCACCTACCCGCGTGTGCTGGGCAAGTATGTCCGTGATGAGAGCGTGATTTCGCTGGAGCACGCTATCCGCAGCATGACCTCGGCCGTCGCCGACCGGCTGGGCCTGCATGATCGGGGCATCATCCGGCCCAGCCTGGCCGCCGACATCGTCATCTTCGATCCGGCGACGGTCGCCGACCGCGCCACCTTCACCGAGCCGCACCAGCTCTCGGTCGGCGTCCGCGACGTGTGGGTCAACGGCCAGCGCGTGCTGGCCAACGGGCAACACACCGGCGCGCTGCCCGGCCGGCCCGTCTATGGTCCCGGCCGAGCCTGACCATGCAGCGGGAACCTACTGGTGCACGTTCGGGTCGGTCTGGGCGACGCGCAGTCGCACGGTGTAGACGCCGTCGCCGGTGAGGATGCTGTGGCGGCCGAACAGGCGGCCCTCCTGCCAGTTGGTCAGCCCCAGTTCCGGCCGCTCCAGCGCGAACTGGCCGTCGAGCCAGCGTGTCAGCCCGTTGCCGACGCACGGCGCGTCGATCAGCCGGAAGAAGCGCTCGTGGGCCGCAGGATCGCGGCTGACGAGCGAGGCCACGAAGCGCGGGCTTTGCTCGTTGAAGAGCCGAATCGCCTCGTCCGTGTCGGCGACGACGTGCAGCGTCACCTCCGGCGTCTGCTCCCACTCCCACTCGTGCCCGAGCCGATCGGCGGCGATGGAGTCGGCCAGCGGCTCGACCACGTCGCCCTCAGCGCGGCGCAGCGTTGCCATCGTCGTGAGCAGTGCCGGCGGCACGGCCGGCAGCGCGGCCGGTGTCACGTGCAGCTTGAAGGCGAAGCCGAGCCGCTCACCCCGCGCCCGCAGCGCCGCGACCGCCACGGCGGCTAGCTCGGCGGCGCGCGCGCGCGGCAGGCAAAGCGTGTTGAGCGTGTTGCAGACCTTGCGGTCGGTCGAGTGGTAGATGACGGATCGCAGGTAGTCGGCGTCGGCCGTCTCGTCGACGATCATCCAGGCGCCACCCGCGCCGTGCAGGCTGACGGGAATGCCGGCCTGGCGGGCGATGGCGCCCAGTTGGGCCACGGCCGGCCCCGAGCCGCGGGCGATGGCCAGCGCCAGGCCGCGGTGGCTGAACAGTGCCCAGGCGGCGGCGCGCTCGGCGCTGTCGACCAGCACGACCGCACCCGGGGGCAGGCCGGCGGAGGCCAGCGCCGGCGCCAGCGCGTGCGCGGCGATGGCGTTGGCAGTGCCGAGTGCGTCGCTGCCGATACGCAGCACGGCCGTGTTGCCGCTGCGCAGCACGCCGGTGGCGTCGGCAAAGACGTTCGGCCGACCCTCGAAGACGAAGCCGACCACGCCCAGGCCATCGGCCACCTGATCGACCTGCCAGCCATCATGCTGCACGGTCGCCAGCACCTGACCGCGCTGTGACGGCATCGCGCGCCATTGCGCCAGTCCCTCGAGCATGCGTCGCCGCATGCGGTCATCGGCGGCAAGCCGTGTTGTCGAGCGGCCGCGGGCGGTGGCCCGCGCCACATCCTCAGCATTGGCTGCCGCGATGCGGTCCCAGGTGGTGGCATCGGCCAGGCGGGCGGCGAGATCGTCGTAGAAGGCGTCAATCTGGGCATCGTCGACCTGACGCAACGCGACGAAGGCCGTCTGCGCGCGATCGACAGCCGCGGCGACCAGCCGGTGCTGGGCGGCCGGAATATGCAGGACCGTGCCGTCAGTTGGCACGACGAGCAGGTGGTCGCCGGGCTGGAACGCGGCGGCCACCTCGTCGGGCACGCGCGCCAATTTGTCGCCGCCGTAGAGGAGCGCCAGGCCGGCTGGCAGCGCGGTGACAGCCGTGTCGATCGTGCTGGTGGTGATCGTCGCCTGCATGACCTCTCTCCTGCCGTCGCGGCCGTGACGGCCGCATTGTCGGCTGCTGGGCAACAGCCCTGACCGTCAGTATAGCGTGGGCCGTCGACGGCGCAGGCGCGTGGGAATAATGTGATCGGCGCTCGCATTGGAGATCGGCAGGGATGAGGAATTGATCGTGGGCCGCCCGCGCCCTGGTGGCAGCGCGGCTCGCCCGCTGAAGGAGGGCGCCATGGCTCCTGTTCCGTCCATTGCCAGCCGGCATGGTCGCGCCATCACCATTGTGCTGGTGGTCGCGCTCGTCGTGTCAGCGCCGATCTTCTGGTATCTCGGCTCGCCGCTGATCCTGAATCAGACCGTGAGCGAGGCGCTGCCGGCCGCGGGCGCCGGTGCGGGTCCGGCACAGCCGATCGCACTGGTGCGCGGCCAGTTCGGTGAGATCGACGCGCTTCACAAGGGCGCAGGCAGCGCCACGATCTATCGGCTGCCGGATGGCGGTCGCGTGCTGCGCTTCGAGGGCTTCAGCGTCACCAACGGGCCGGACCTGTTCGTCTATCTGGCCGAGCCGGCCGCGCCGCGTGACGGTCAGCAGGTGCGGAGCGGCCACGAGCTGAGCCGGCTGAAGGGCAACGTCGGCGACCAGAACTACGAGCTGCCGTCTGACCTGGACCTGGGCCGGTTTATGTCGATTGTCATCTTCTGCCGGCAGTTCAATGTCGTTTTCAGCACTGCCCCACTGGTCGCCCCATTGGCATCGGTGGCGTCGGCGCGTCAGGGCAGGCGCCTGCCGTAGCGAACGGCGACGGGGGAGCCGTCGGCGACGTAGGCCGACAGGGGCGGGCCGCGCAGGCTCTCGGCAAAGCCTGGGCCGTAGAGCGCGCCCACATCCGCGTCCAGGCCGCACTCGGCGGCCGTCCAGATGGACCAGCGTGGATGCTCGACCCGATACTCGACGGTCGCTCGGGCACGCCGGGCGTACCCCCAGTAGTGTTCGGTGATGAACTCGGCCTCCGAGCCAGGCTCGGCCGGCTCGCCCGGCCCGCCGGTGGTTGCCCACAGGCGATGCCAGCGCCCACCGACGCGCCAGGCATAGTCGATCGCCCGGCGTGGTGGCTCGACCGTGGCCGCGATCGCATGGCGCATCGGCAGCGCCACGTAGCGCTCGCCGAAGAGCAGGCGAGCGACGAGCGCGATCGCCGGTCGGGGCACGATCTCTTTGACGAAGACGACGCCGCGCCGCCAGTCGCCGGCAACCCGGCGGCGAACGTAGAAGCGCAGGTTGACCTCGTCGAAGTCGCGGTGCCAGGGCACCGCAACACCGCTGACGCGCGTGCGCACGAAGCGAAAGCCAACCATGCTGACCAGCGCCCGATCGTGCCAGAGATCGAGCTCGACCCCGTGGGGCAGCAACGGGTGGAGGACGGCCGGGTCGACGGCATAGTTGAGCAGGACCAGCCAGCGCCACTCGGCCGACAGAAACACTCGACTCATGTCCACATCGTCCTCGTGACAGGGTGCGTCACATTCTTGCGCGGCGGGCACGGGGCCGGCGACCCTGGGGCTCTGGCAGCCGTGCCACACGGCCCCCGGTCGACCCCACGGATGCGCTGCGGTGGCAATCTGGGAACGTGTCCTCGTCGCCGCCCACCCGTGCAGGCCCAGTGAGCCTGGCCCATGGCGGACCTGTTGTCGAGGGCGCCGGGGCGCCTTGTCGGCAGCCCTTGGAGGGCGGACTCGCGCCGGTGCGCCCCAAGTGTCAGGCTCAGCGGCGTGTGCCAAATCGTCACCGGCTTGGCCACGAGCCGTTGTAGAACCAGCCGCCACCCACTAGACCCGTGGCGTGCGAGGGTGTATACTCCTCACCAAGCTGTACGTACACCAGGTCGGGTACAGACGTCGCCGTCGTGCCCGTGCCTGCGAAGCCCAGCCGGTCATGTCCAGGAGGAAGGATTACCCATGCCATCCTTGCGTACGAGTCTGTCCCAATTCTCCCTCGTCGAGGGCCGTCGCCGCAACCACACCGACGCGATCGCCTGCCGCCAGCCGTCGCGGCGACCGTTTGGGCCAGGTCGCGCGCATCTGTACTTGCTGGCCGAGCATGCCGCCGCCAACGGTCAGGAGCATCGCTTCTGCCAGGTCGTCATGCGCGAGGTGCAACTCGCCTTCGCGGCCGAGGAGGAGGCGGGCACGGCCGCGGCGCTGACGCGGGCGCTGATGCTGGTCAACCGGAACCTGTGGCAGGGTGGCCAGGACCTGGCCGCCCACAAGCGGCTGCCGATCGGGCTGGCCGCGGTGGCCATCGATGGCGCGGACGTCTATCTCTGCCAGATCGCGACGGGGCAGATCTTCATCACCCGTGGCGAACAGGTGGCCGGTCTCCCGTCGTTCGATCACTGGCGCGGCGTGCTTGACGGGTCCATCGAGGCGTCGGCGCCGCTCGGCCAGGCCGCAGATATATCGCCCCACCTGATGCGCTGCCGGCTGGCGCCGGGCGACCGCATCGTGCTGGCTTCGACGAATCTGGCACGGCTCATCGATCGGGACACCCTCGCCGCGCTGGCAACTGGCGCGGACGAGTCCCCTGTCGCGGGGCTGTGCCGGCTAGCGGAGGACTATGGTCTGCTCAACACGTGCGGGCTGACCATCGAGGTCGCCGGCAGCACCGGGCCAGCAACGGCGCTGGCCCCGCTGCTGCTCGAACCAGTGCCGCTGGACGAACTGGTAGTAGTCCCCCCCATTGCCACCGGCCTGGTTGGTCGTTTGACGCAGGCCGTCCGGCGCACGCCCGGGCCATTGTCGGCCACGATTGTGCCTGAGGTAGCGACGCCGCGCGCCACCCCACTTGTGGCGACGCCGGCTCCCGCGCCCGCGGTGGAGGAGCGCCTGCCCGACAACATGGTTCGGCTCTATCAGACGCCCCCGATGGCGCCGGTGGCCGCCGCGGCTGTGGCGGATGACGCGGTAGCGCCGGCTGTCCATCGGCCGGTGAGGCGGCTGGCGCCGCGCTCGCGGCGGGCGCGCTGGCTCGACGCGCTGGCCGCGTCAATGGTCGTCGCCTCCGACACGCTGCGCCGCCCGCCCGCACCCGCGCCCCGATCGATGCCGGCGCGACGCGGCGCGGGTGGCCGACCCGTGGAGACCGCGCCCGAGCCGGTCTATCGAGCCTCCGGCAAGCTCTCGCCCGCCGGAGCCGGTGGCGTCGCCATCCCATCGGTCGCCGCAATCGGTCTGCGCTGGCCCCTGCCCGGCCTGAACAGCGCCCTCGTCATCGCGATGGTCGTCGTGGCGGCACTGCTGGCGCTGGTCGCCCGGCAGACGGTGCTGGCCCCGCGCGAAGCGATCGGTCCGACTGGCGACGCCCTTCCGGCGGCCGCGCGCGACGCGACCCAGGATCGGCCGGCGCTGGTCGTCTCAACGGTGAGCGACGTCGGGCCGGCGCCTACCGTGGCGCCGGTGGTGGTCGGCAGCGTGCCGGTCAATCCCGATGCACCCGACCGCGCCGGCGCCGGTCGCGCGCTGGCGACCGCGGCGCCGGGTGCGTCCGCCGCCGTCGTGCGCAATCAGTTGTCGTCGGCGGTGGTGCTGGCCGAAATCGGCGCGGGCGGCACGCCGGCCACGACGCCGAAGCAACTGATCGTCGGCCGCGGCAATGTCTATGTGCTCGACCCATACACCAGCACGCTCTACCTCATCGACAGCAGCGGCAAGCCGCAGACAACCCTCCTGGCGCGCGGCTGGTCAATCGCCAAGGAGAAGGTGCTTGACCTGCTCGGCGTCACCTGGCGCGGTGACACGCTGGTGGTCATGGACCGCAAGCGCGCCTACACGCTCGATGGCCCCAGCGGCACCTGGCGTGTCGCGCCACTGGCCGCCACCGGCCTGGGCGCCGGCGTGCATCAGGTGGCTAGCTACGACGGCGGCCTGTACGTACTCGACAGCGCCCGCGGCCAGGTACTCAAGTTCGCCCAGGGCGCCTACCAGAAAGCGCCTCAGCCCTGGCTCAAGTCGGTCGACACGGCCGATCTGGCGGGTGCGGTCGATCTCGCCATTGACGGCCGCATCTATGCCCTCACCGCCAGCGGCCAGTTGGTGACGCTCCTGCGCGGCGAGGTCGAGCGCCGCCAGGCGATTGCCGCCTCACCGCCGCTCCAGTCGCCGGCCGCGCTGGTCAGCCCGCCGAACAGTCCCTACCTGTACATCGCTGAGGCCAGCGGTCGAGTGCTCAAGCTGACGAAGGACGGCAACGTCGTCGGGCAGTACGCGGCAGCCGGCAGCGGCGACCTGGCCAACCTGTCCTCGTTCTGGGTCGATGAGGCAACGCAAACGATCTACGCCGTCGCCGGCAACAAGGTCGTGCGCGTCGGTCTGCCGGAGCCGGGGCGCACCCGCCTGACGCTGTCATAGGTCTGGCTGGCCGCTCCGTGGCGCCCGCCCGCTGGCTTGACTGTGGCCGGCGGGCGGGGCGGCCAGTGCCGGGGCCGCCTGGCTCAGGCGCGCAGGCGATGCCGGAACGAGGACCGAAACTTGGCCACTTTCGGGGCGACAACGGCCTGGCAGTAGGGCTGACCTCCGTTGCGGGCGAAGTACTCCTGATGGTAGTCCTCAGCCGGGTAGAATGCGGTCAGCGGCGTCACCGCGGTCACGATCGGCGCGTCCCAGTGGCCGGCGGCGTCGAGACGCGCGATCGTCTCCCCGGCAATCTGCTGCTGCTCCGGCGTGGTGGCGAAGATGGCCGAGCGGTATTGCGTGCCGACGTCATGGCCCTGCCGGTTCAGCGTCGTCGGGTCATGGATGGCGAAGAAAATCTCCAGCACCTCGGCGAAGGTGATGACGCTCGGATCGAAGGTGACGCGCACGACCTCGGCGTGGCCGGTCGTCTCCGAGCACACCTGGCGATAGGTCGGATTGGGCACGGTGCCGCCAGCGTAGCCGGATTCGACGGCTGTGACGCCGATGACCTGATCGAAGACGGCCTCCAGGCACCAGAAGCAGCCGCCGGCCAGGACGGCGACCTCAGCGCTGGTGGTCGCGGCACGCTGCCGGCCAGTGGACGTTGGCGCGGTCATGGGTCTCCTCCTTGGCGTGTCGGATTGCTGCACCAGGAACCACCCCGGCGACCGGAGATTGGTCCGCCGCCGTCCGGCGTTACAGTCCGTGTGACGAGCCGGCGACCGTCTCAGCCACGGCCGGTGGGACGGGCAATCTCCACGTTGAGCCGCTTGCCGCGCAGCGTCGTCTGATTCAGCGCGCCCAGCACGCGCCCGACGGTTTCGCGCGGCACCTCCACGAACGAAAACTCGTCGAAGATATCGATCGCGCCGATCGCCCGTCCCGGCAGACCGGCCTCGTTGGCGATGGCGCCGACGACATCCGCCGGTCGGACGCGGTCCAGCCGGCCGGCGTTGATGAACAGCCGGGTCATGCCCCGCTCGGTGCCGGCGCCGTCGCCGTCGACCGAGTGGACCTCCTCGGCGGGCGCGCGCTCGTCTTGCTGGCGCTTCAGCGACAGCGCGAACGCGGCCGCAGCGATCTCCGCCAGGTCGTACTCCTCCCCCAGGTCCTCGACCAGCCCAAGGTACAGGTCCAGATTGGCGCCCGATTCGAGCAACTCCCGCACCGAGTCCTTGTAGGCCTCACGCCGGCGCGCGGCGACATCGGCCATCGATGGCAGCCGCATCGGCAGGATCTGCTTGCCGATAACGCGCTCGATCGTGCGCAGCATGCGGCGGTCGCGCGGTGTAATCAGTGTCACCGCCTCACCGGTGCGGCCGGCGCGGCCGGTGCGGCCGATGCGGTGGACGTAGGACTCGGGGTCGTAGGGCACATCGTAGTTGATGACGTGGCTGACATCCTCGATGTCGAGGCCACGCGCGGCGACGTCGGTGGCGACCAGAATCTCAATCTGATTGCGCCGAAAGCGCGCCAGCGTGCGCTCGCGCAGCGCCTGGCTCATGTCGCCGTGCAGCGCCTCGGCCGAGTAGCCCCGGCTCTGCAAGCTCTCACTGACTTCGTCGGCGTCACGCTTGGTGCGGGTGAACAGGATGGTCGAGGCCGGCTCCTCCATGTCGAGGATGCGCGACAGTGCGTCGATCTTGCCGCCGCTGCTGACCTCGTAGTAGGTCTGCCGGATCAGCGGCACCGTCAGCGTCTCGGCCAGAATGGCGACGCGGATCGGGTCCTTCATGTACTTGCGCGCCAGGTCGGCGACGCGCGGCGGAATCGTCGCCGAGAACAGCGCCGTCTGTCGTTCGGCCGGCGCCTGCTGCAGGATCCATTCGATGTCCTCGATGAAGCCCATGTCCAGCATCTCGTCGGCCTCGTCGAGTACGACGGTGCGCACCTGATCGAGCAGCAGCGTGCCCCGGCGCAGGTGATCCATGATCCGCCCCGGTGTGCCGACGACGATGTGGACACCCTGGCGCAGTGCCCGCAACTGGCGCTCGATTGGCTGGCCGCCGTAGACCGGGATGATCGCCAGGTGCTGGTTCTTGCCCATCTTGTAGGTGGCCTCGGCCACCTGGACGGCCAACTCGCGCGTGGGGGCCAGCACCAGCGCTTGGGGGCGCCGATCGTCGATGGCGAGCCGCTGGATGATCGGCAGGGCGTACGCGGCAGTCTTACCGGTGCCGGTCTGGGCCTGGGCGATCACATCGGCGTTGCGCAGCAGCAGCGGAATGGCCTGCTCCTGGATCGGTGTCGGCTCCTCGAAGCCCAGCTCCTCGACGGCGCTCAGCAGGTTGGACGCGACCCCGAGTTCGGCAAACGGGACAGGCATGCGGCTCGCTCCTAGCGCTTCGCCGGCGGCCGGCCGCGGCGACGAGCGCCCGACACTCCGACCCCTCGCACACATGGTACCAGGACCGCTCACCAGCCACACCGCGCGACGATCGCCGGCCCCCAGGGCATGGCCGGCGCCATGCCCCGCGCTCCTTGGCCTATACTAGACCCGGTAGCGCGACCTGGCGGGTCGGCCACGGCCGGTGAAGGCGACGGGTGGGGCATGGCCGAGCGGTATGACGCGGTGGTCGTCGGCGCGGGGCCGAACGGGCTGGCGGCGGCGATCACGCTAGCGCGGACCGGCTGGCGAGTGCTCGTGCTGGAAGCGGCTGCCAGCGCCGGTGGCGCCGCTCGCTCCGAGGCGTTGACGCTGCCCGGCTACGTGCATGACGTTGGCGCTGCCATTCATCCATTGGCGCTGGCGTCGCCGTTCATGCGGTCACTGCCGCTGGCGCGCTTCGGCGTCACCTGGGTGCAGTCACCGGCGGCGCTGGCCCATCCGCTGGGCCAGGGCGCGGCCGTGCTAGCGCAGTCGTTCGCGGCCACAGGGGCGACACTGGGACGCGACGCGGCCGCCTATCACTGCCTGATGGCGCCGCTGGTCCACGACTGGCAACGACTCATGACGACCGTGCTGGGGCCGCTGCAGCTGCCACGCCACCCGCTGGCGCTCGGGCGGTTCTTGCTGGCGGCGGTGTGGCCGGCGCGCGCGCTGGCCGAGCGCCTGTTTCAGGAGGAGCCGGCGCGGGCGCTCATCGCCGGTCTGGCTGGCCACGCTATCGTGCCGCTGGAGCAATCGCCGTCGGCCGCCGTGGCGCTGGTGCTAGGCGCCCTGGGCCATGCTGTCGGCTGGCCGCTGGTGCGGGGCGGCACGCAGTGCCTGATCGATGGCATGGTGGCCTACCTCACCGCGCTCGGTGGCGCCGTCGTAACGGGTCAGCCAGTAACGACGCTGGCTTCGTTGCCGCCAGCACGCGCCGTGCTGTGTGATGTGACGCCGCGCCAGTTGCTGGCACTGGCCGGTGATCGTCTGCCGGCCGGCTACCGGGCACGCCTCGGGCGCTTCCGCCATGGGCCGGGCGTGTTCAAGCTCGACTGGGCCTTGCGGGCGCCGATCCCGTGGCGGGACGCCGCCTGCGCCCGCGCCGCGACCGTCCACATTGGTGGGACGCTGGCCGAGATCGCCGACGCCGAGCGCCGCGCGTGGGCGGGCACGACGCCGGAGCGGCCGAACGTCATTCTCGTCCAGCCGAGTCTGTTTGATCCGTCGCGCGCGCCGGCCGGGCGCCACACGGCCTGGGCCTATTGCCACGTGCCGCACGGCGCCACGGTCGACATGACGGCGGCCATCGAGGCGCAAATCGAGCGTGTCGCGCCCGGATTTGGCCAGTGTGTGCTCGCCCGGCACGCGCTGGGACCGGTCGCGCTGGAGCGCTTCGACGCCAACCTGATCGGCGGCGACATCAGCGGCGGCGTCCTCGACTGGCGGCAGCTCTTCACGCGCCCGACACCGAGCCTGACCCCCTACGTCACGCCGGCGCCCGGCCTCTACCTGTGCTCGTCCTCCACGCCGCCGGGCGGCGGCGTGCACGGCATGGCCGGCTACTGGGCCGCGCGCACCGCCTTGCGCCGGCAGCGGTAGCGCCGCGCGGCTCCGGGTGCGGGCACGTGCTACCATCCGAGGAGGCGCGGGCCTGGCCGGTGACGCTGGGCGCGTGATAGCGTGATGGAGGGAAACAGGTGGCGACGACGGCGGAACTGCTGGCCGAGCTGCAGGCAGTCAGCAGCGAGATGATCGAGCTGGGGCGGGTCGAGCGGCTGCAGAGCTGGGACCAGGAGACGATGATGCCGCCCAAAGGGACGGCCGATCGCGCTCGGCAGCGGGCGGCGATCCAGGGGCTGCTGCATGAGCGGCTGACCCGACCGCGGGTCGGTGAGCTGCTGGCGGCACTGGCCGAGCCAGCCGCTGGCGGCCAGCTCAGCCAGGTCGATGCCGCGGTCGTCCGCGAGGTGCAGCGGGAGTACGACCTGGCCGTCAAACTGCCGAACGAGTTCGTGCGCGAGTTGGCGCAGGCCACGACCGAGGGCGTCGACATCTGGCGGCGGGCGCGGCAGGAGTCCCGCTTCGCCGACTTCGCCCCAGCGCTGGAGCACATCGTCCAGCTCAAGCAGGCCGAGGCGGACTACCTCGGCTGGGCTGATCATGCCTATGATGCGCTCCTGGACCAGTACGAGCCGGGCCTGACCGTCGCGCGGCTGACGCCGCTGTTTGCCGACCTGCGCCGGTCGACCGGCGAGCTGCTCGGTCGCCTGAGTGCGTCGACGGTGCAGCCCGACAGCCAGGTGCTGGAGCAGGAGTATGACCTGACGACGCAGTGGGAGATCGGCTTGATGCTGGTGCAAGCGATCGGCTTCGACCTCGAGGCCGGCCGGGTCGACCGCACGACCCATCCCTTCGCCACCGGCCTGGGGCCAGGCGACGTGCGCCTGACCACGCGCCAGCGCCCCGACAACCTGGCCGAGATTGTGTTCGGCAACCTCCACGAGGGCGGCCACGGCCTGTACGAGCAAGGGCTGGACCCCGACCTCGCCGGCACGATCGCCGGCCAGTACGTGTCGCTCGGGATCCACGAGTCGCAGTCGCGCCTGTGGGAGAACTTCGTCGGCCGCGATCTGCCGTTCTGGCGCTTCGCATTGCCGCGGTTGCAGGCGGCGTTCCCGGTCCAACTCGGCGCTGTGACCACCGAGCAGT
>JADLAZ010000172.1 GCA_020849725.1 Chloroflexota bacterium | reverse complement strand
GCGGTCGAGGGTGATGCCCTGCTCTGCGTGCCCGGGCCGGACCTGTGGGTCGACACCTGGGCGCTGCAGGCGGCGTTGGACGATGGCCGGCGCGAGACACTGGAAGCGGCCGGCCAGTGGTGGCGCGGGCCGTTTCTAGACGGCTTCGGCGTCCGTGACAGCCTGACCTTCGAAGACTGGCTCCGGCTAGAGCGCGAGATCTGGCAGGGTCGGGCACTGGACATCTTCGGACGTCTGAGTGCCTCCTACGATGCCAGTGGCGACTGGCAGGCAGCCGTGCGCGCCGCTCGCCGGGCGCTGGCGATCGACCCCTTGCAGGAACACCTCCATCGCGCGCTGATGCGCATTCTCGCTCGCTCGGGCGACCGCGCTGCGGCGCTGGCGCAGTTCCGCACCTGTCAGGAGCTCTTGCAGGCCGAGCTGGGAGCAGATCCGGACCCCGACACCGTCGCATTGGCCGATTCGATCGCCCATGGTGGCCTGCCCCGACGCCAGCCCGCTCTGCCCCGTGATGGTCTGCCCGCGCCGGCGCCATCGGTCCACCTGGCCCGCCCGGCGCTGCCACTGGTGGGCCGCGATCGCGAGCTTCAGCTTGCTCTGCGCTGGCTCGACCAGGCGGCCGATGCCGACCGGGGCCAGATGATCGTCCTCCAGGGCGAGACTGGCATCGGCAAGTCACGCCTCGTCGAGGAGACCCTGGCCTCACTCGACCGCGCTACCGGCCGGCGCTGGAGCGTGCTGCTCGGCCACAGCTACGAGGCGGAGCGCAGCCTCCCCTACCGCGCCGTCGTCGACGCGCTCGAGGCGGTGGTGCCTTTGATCGACCCGACGGTACTCGGCCTGCCCGACGTGTGGCTGCACGAAGTCGGTCGCCTGCTGCCTGACCTGGTCGTGCGCGCTCCAGTGATCGGCGCGGGACCAATCGAGGCCGCACCCGAGCAGTACCGGCTCTTTGAGGGCGTCGCGCGGTTTCTCGCAATGCTTGGATCGCCGCTGCTGCTTGTATTGGAAGATTTACACTGGGCCGACGAGGCGACGCTGCAACTGCTGTCGTTCGTGCTGCGCCACAAATCAACGGCGCGCATCGTCATGCTGGTAACGGTGCGCACGGAGGACATGAGTGACGACCTGGCTGCCATGCTGCGCAGCCTCGAGCACGAAGGCCGGCTCCAGGCCATGCATCTGGAGCGATTGACATCAGGCGACACGGCCGCCCTGCTCCAGGCGATGGTGACCGAGCCGGTCCAGGCGCTTGGCGAGCGCCTGCATGCCGAAACCGAAGGCAATCCGCTGTTCGCGGTCGAAATGGTCCGCTCGCTGCTCGAGCAGGGCGCCTTGATCGATGGTGCGGGCGGGGCCGCCGGCCGGCTGCTGCTGCCCGATAGCGTGCAGGCCGTCATCGCCTCACGACTCGCGCGGCTCGACGACGCGGCGAGAGGCATGCTGAACGCCGCAGCGATCTTCCGTCGCGGTGCGACCTTCGAACGCATCCGAGCCGTCAGTGGTTTTGACGAAGACGCCGCCCTTGATGCCCTGGAGCGCTTGCTGCAGGCACGCCTCCTGCGCGAGACGATCGACCGTGCCCGTCCAGGCGCCGATGAGGTGTACCTGTTTGGGCACGATCAGATCCGCCAGGTCGTTTATGACAACCTCAGCGCCGCCCGCCGCCGCATCCTCCACCGGCGCGCGGTCGAGGTCGTGACGACCGCCGAAGATCGCGCCTACCACGCCACGCACGGACATCTGTGGGAACAAGCCCTTCCGTGGAGCACAGCAGCGGCGGTCGAGGCGACCCAACTCTCGGGATATGCCGCCGCGACGCGACTCTACCTCCAGGCCCTGGACTGCCTCGACCAGTTGCCGCCCACTCCCTCCCGGCACCAGGAGGTCGAACTGCGCCTGGCGCTGGCAACCGTCGGTTTTTATGTCCAGCCAGGCGCACTCACCGACTGGCTCGCCCCGGCCGAGTCGGCTGCGCGCGAGCTTGGCGACGATTCGCTGCTGACCCGGATCGGCCTGATGCAGGCCAGCGCGCTGTACATCCAAGGGCGATTCACTGCGGCGCTGCCGCTGCTGGAAGACCTGGCCGGCTCACCGATGCTGGCGGCCGATCCGGACCTGCAGGCCCGCCACACCAACACACTCGGCCGGCTGCTGATGCTGTGCGGCGAGCTGCGCCGCGCCCGCGACACGCTCGAGCGCGCCCTGCCGCTGATGGAGGGTCGCGCCACCCCTCTCGACTACATGGTCACTACCGAGATGCTGGCCGCTGCTTATGCCTACCTGGGCGAGTTCGACCGTGCGCAGGTCCTGGTCGAGGCAATGCGTGCACGCGCTGACGCTGTCGACGACCCGAGCTTGCGGTCGGTCAGTTCGATCTTCCGCGGTGTTATTGCCGTCACACGAGGCGACTGGCCGAGCGCCGATCGGCTTCTTCGTGACGGTATCGATCTCGCCCGTGCCACCGCCAACTCGATTTACGAGTACGTCGGCCTGGTCTTCCTCGGACCAACGCAGGCCCACCTGGGCGCGATCGATGACGCGCTGGCCACGACACGGCGGGCGCTTGATTTGGCGAACCGATCCGGGTTGAAAGTCCTGCTCAGCCGAGCCTATGGCTGGCTGGCCGAAGCGCTGGTCGCAGCCGGCGAGCCTGCTGCGGCAGTCGCCGCCGCCGCCGAGGGGCAGGCCGTGGCCGCCGAGCATGGCTGGCCCCTTGATGGCGCGGCCTGCGCCCGCAGCGCCGCTGTCGCCTCGATCGCCTTGCAGCGCTGGGCCGATGCTGAAGACGCCATTGCCCGCGCGCTGGAGACGATGCAGCGGCTTGAGGCGTTGCCGGATGTCGCTCGCTGCGAGGGGGTTGTTTGCCGGCTGGCTCTGGCCCGTGGCGACCTTGCCCGCGCTACCGCCGCGTCCCGCCGAGCCGCCGACATGTTCGAGCGCATGGGCATGGTCTCGGATCTGGCCGCCTTGCCGCGCCTGGCCGCCAGCGCCGACTGACCGCCGCGCAACTCTCTCCAGCCTGCCCCGTCATCAGGTGACGAACTTGTCTCGGTACAGTCGCATGGCGTGGCGGATTGACTCGTGGGCGCCCTCGGCCGCCTCCCAGCCGATCGGCTCGACCCGTACCCCTTCCAGGTCCTTGTAGACCGAGAAGAAGTGCGCGACCTCACGCAGGTAATGTGGCGGCACGTCTTTGAGGTCGTGGTAGCTGTCGTACAGCGGGTTGCGCACCGGCACGGCCAGCACCTTATCGTCGGGCGCGCCCTTGTCGAGCATGCGAAAGATGCCGATCGGCCGCACCTCGATGATGCAGCCGGGAAAGGTCGGCTCGGTCACCATGACCAGCACGTCCAGCGGATCGCCATCGTCGAAGAACGTGCGAGGGATCAGACCGTAGTCGCCGGGATACTTGAGGGAGGAACTGAGGACCCGATCGAGCCGAATGCCGCCGGTGTGCTTCTGATATTCGTACTTGTTGCGGCTGCCGGCTGGGATCTCGACGATGACGTTGATGACCTCTGGCGGTTTGGAGCCACTTTCGATGTCTTTCCAGAGATTGATCAGCATTGCGCCTCCCCCAACCGTGGTAGTCCGCCACCGCTGGACAATCGGCCAGCCTCACGCCTCGTCCCACACCAGTTGAACGCCGGTCCGGCAGATGTCGAGTTGTAGTACTTCGCCCGACAGCCCGTGCTCGCGCGCAGCACGGGCCAGCGCGGCGGCCACGACCACCGCCTGGTCCAGGTCGGCCAGGGCCAGCATCGACGGGCCGGCCCCGCTCAAGCAGGCGCCGTAGGCGCCGGCCGTCAGCGCGACTGCCATCATATCGCCCAGACCATCGACGAGCGGCGCGCGGTAGGGCTGGTGCAGGCGGTCTTCCATAGCGGCGGCCAGGTATTCGTAGCGCCGCTGCTGCAGGGCAACCGTCAGCAGCGCAGCCCGGCCGATGTTGTGGACCGCGTCGGCCATGCTCAGTTGCGCCGGCAGCACCGCTCGCGCGGCGGTGGTGCTGAGCAGCTTCTCCGGGACAAACACGACCGCGCGCAGGTCATCGGCCACCGGCACTGGCGCGGCCTGATAGCGCTGCCCATCGAAAACACTCACCACCATGCCACCGTACAACGCTGCCCCGACGTTGTCGCCGTGCCCCTCCATCGTCCCGGCCAGGTGCATCAGGTCGGTGTCGGACAGGCCCCCGCCAGTCAGCGCATTGGCCGCTGCCAACCCAGCTACGATCGCCGCGGCCGAACTGCCCAGCCCACGCGTCGTCGGGATCGACGTGATCAGCGTCATTGCCACCGGCGGCACGGGCACACCACTGGCACGCGTAAACTCCGCCATGGCCGTGGCGACGAGGTTCTCTTGCGTCGCAAGCACCTCCGCGTCCCGACCGATGTAGTGAACCGACGGCGCCGCCGCCGGCTCGAGCACCACCTCATTGAAGAGCGCCAGCGCGATGCCGAGACAGTCGAAGCCCGGCCCCAGGTTGGCCGAACTGGCCGGCACCTGCACCCGCAGGCGCGTGCGGGCCGGCTCCATCATTGCCGCTGCCGGACTGCCTCCAGGCTCGACCATGCATCCCCCTGTGGGAGTTCGGGTGCTGACCACGCCGTCAATGCCACCAGCGCGCCGCCCGGCCGACCTGCCGCCATTATCCGTCACAGCGCCGCCAGCAGCGACTCGACCGCGGCCAGGGTCGGCTCGACGACGACCGGCTGGAAGGCGACGCTCGTGTGGGCGCTCAGGTTGGCGTCCTGGTCTTTGAGCAGATGCCCGGTCAGGATGCCGACGACCGAGGCGTCAGCCGGCACGATCCCCGTCGCGACAAGCTTGCGCAGCCCCGCCAGCGTCGCCGCCGACGCCGGCTCGCAGCCGATGCCAGCCCGGTCTATCTCCGCCTTCGCAGCCATGATCTCGGCGTCAGTAACCTCCTCGACCACGCCATTCGTCAGCTCGACCGCGCGACGGGCACGAGCATAGCTCACCGGGTCGCCGATCTGGATCGCCGTCGCCACCGTCGCTGCCGTCACCGGCTGGTAGGTCGCCCAGCCGCCGCGGTAGGCGCGGTAGAACGGGTTAGCGCCGGCCGCCTGG
>JADLAZ010000171.1 GCA_020849725.1 Chloroflexota bacterium | reverse complement strand
GCGCCTCGGTCAGCGGGTCAACGCTGGCCGTCGCCTCGTCCAGGATCAGGATGGCCGGGTCGCGCAGCAGGACGCGCGCCAGCGCCACCAGTTGCCGCTGCCCGAGCGACAGTCGCGCGCCACGCTCACCAACCACAGTCGACAGTCCCTCAGGGAGATCGTCGATCCAGGCGCCATCGCCGATGCGCCGCGCCGCCGCGTCTATCTCGTCCGGGGTGGCCTCGGGCCGGCCGTATTGAATGTTGGTCGCCACGGTGCCGCTGAATAGGAAGGGAACCTGCGGCACCAGCCCCAGTCGGCGGCGGTAGTCGGCCAGATCGAGCCGGCGGATGTCGCGATCGTCGATCAGCAAGTCGCCGCGCTGGAACTCGTAGAAGCGCGCGATCAGCCGCACCAGGCTTGATTTGCCGGCGCCGGTGTGGCCGACGACGGCCAGCCGCTGCCCGGCCGGAATGACCAGCGAGAAGTCGGGCAGCACGATCTCCGGTTCCTGGTAGGCGAACCGGACGCCGCGGAACTCGATCCGCCCGGCCAGGTGCGGCACTGGCTCGGCAGCGGTCTGGACGACGCGCGGCTCGGCGTCGATGAGCGCGAATACCCGCTCGCTGGCCGACAACCCCTGCTGGAACTGGCTCCAGAAGGAGGCGATGCTGGTGAGCGGGAAGTAGAACAGGATCAGGCTTTGCAGGAACAGGTACCAGCCGCCCGGCGACACCTGGCCGCCGAGCGCCGCCAGCCCGCCGAAGTAGAGGATGACGGCAGTGGTGATGCCGGCGACGGCATTGAGGATGGGGAAGATGCTGGTGAAGGTGAAGCCGGTGCGCAGGTTGATGCGGTAGACCTGGCGATTGGTGACGCTGAAATCCTCGTAGATGGCCGCTTCCTGGCGGAATGCCTTGGCCACCCGGATGCCGGCGATCGACTCCTGGATGGTGGCGTTGACGCTGGCGGTGGCGCGCTGCGACTGCTGCGTCGTCTGGCGGGCAACGCGCCGGAACAGCAGCGCCACGCCGATGATCACCGGGGCGATGGCAATCGTCATCAGCGCCAGCATCGGGTTGATGACGAACAGCACGGCGCCAATCGTACCCACCAGCAGCACCTGGCTGAGCAGGTCCATCGTCAGTGTGACGACCGTGGCGAAGTCCTGGGTGTCGGACGTGACGCGGCTGACGATCTTGCCAGAGGCGAATGTGTCGAAGAAGGACAGGTCGCGCTGCATGACCGCACCGAACGCATCGTTGCGCAGCGCCAGCACGACATCGCCGACCGTGCGCGAGGTCAGCCGCTGACGGACGTAGTTGCTGGCCCAGCCGGCGATGCCGAGCAGACCGACGGCGCCGGCCAGCCCGAGCAGCAGTGACGGCGAGGCGTCGCGCGCCATCTGATCGACGCCGCGTGAGACGACGATCGGCACGGCCGTCTCCAGCAGCGACGTTGCCGCGACCAGCACGCCCACCAGCGCCATCAGGCGCGTGTGAGGCCGGAAGTAGCCGATGATGCGCCGCAGGAGAACGCGATCGCTGTACTCGCGATCGTAGCCCTCCTTATCAAGGCCATCCATGATGAAGCCCACGCCTGCCTCCATGACTCCAGGCCACCGACTGGGCAGCCATCGCAAGACTACCGGATGGTCCCACGGCCTGCCATCGGCCGGCTGCACGGGGCAACCGAAGCATCCCTTTCTTGGGACCGGCTGACACGCTGCCGCCGTTGCGCGCGGAACCAGTGCCAGCGCTGTGCTGCATGGTCCTCTGACGAGGCGCCCGGAGCCGGCCGGTCGGGGGCACGGACGCGGCTCACCTCCTCGTCACCGCGCGAGACCGGCGCACGCTGCTCACGCGCGCGGCGACAGACGCCGGCCATGCCGTCCACCGTGTAGGCGGTGGTGAGCCGGAGTGGGCCGGGCCAACCTCGTCAGGCACATCTGCCAGTGCAGCCGGCCAGTGGTTTCAGACCACCGGTCGGCTGCATCCTGGCTGACGCGCTATCAGTCGGCGGTGGGCGCCTGACCGGCCGGGCTTCCCACCGACACGTGCGCCGGCCGGTCCGCCTGTGCCGCTGGGCGTGGCGCCGGGGCAACGACCGGCGCGCGGCGGCGCAGCGGCCGCCACGCGGCCAGCCGCCGGGTGAGCATCTGGAGGTCATCGAAGTAGGTGTACATCGTCGGCACGACGACCAGCGACAGCAGCGTCGAGCTGATCATGCCGCCGATGATGGCGACGCCGATGCCGGACCAGATCTCCGAGCCTTCGTGGATCTTGGCCGCCAGCGGCAGCAGCCCGACGATCAGGGCCAGGCTCGTCATCAGGATCGGGCGCAACCGGGTAGGCCCGGCCTCCAGCAGCGCCTCGGTGCGCGACAGACCCCGCCCGCGCAGTGTGTTGGTGTAGTCGACCAGCAAGATACCGTTCTTGCCGACCAGGCCCATCAGCACGATCAGTCCGATCATGACCAGCAAGTTGAGCGTGTTGCCGGTCACTGCCAGCGCCACGAAAGCGCCGACGACAGCCACTGGCAGCGCGAACATCGTCGCCAGCGGCAGGATCAAGCTCTCGTACAGCGCGACCAGCAGCATGTACATCAGCACGATCGACAGGCCCATCGCCAGGAACAGTTGCCCGAATGCCTCGGCCTGCTCCTGGGCCTGGCCGCCGACCTGGACAGCGTAGCCGGTCGGGACGGCGCCGCTGGCCCGCAACTGCGCGATCTTCGCGTTGATCGGCCCGCTCACGACGTTGAGCGGCGTCGTGCCCTCCAGGCCGGCACCGATCGTCACGATGCGCTGGCGGTTGCGCCGGTCGAGCGAGGTGGCGCCGGCGACGGCTTCGACCTTTACCACCTGGCCCAACTTCACCTGGACCAGCTGGCCGTTGCGCATGATCGTGATCGGCATCTCCGCGACCGACTCGACTGAGGAGCGGGCAGCATCGCTGGCGATCAGGCGAATGTCGATCTCGTCGACGCCGGTCGGGCGCAGCTTGGAGACGACGGTGCCCTCGACGATGGTGCGCAGCGCCAGGCCGATCTGCTGGGCGTTGATGCCGAAATCGGCCGCCTTCTGTCGGTCGACGACCAGCCGCACCTCCGGATTGCCGGCGACGCCGCTGTTGGTCACGCCGGTCGCGCCGGGCGTGGTCTTAACGATCTCCTCGACCTGCGCGGCAAGCTGATTGACCACCGCCAGATCGTCGCCGGTGACGCGCACCTGGATAGGCTGCCCCGGTCCGCCCGCGCCGGACGTCTGGACGCGGACCTGCGAGGCGCCCGGAATATCCTGGAGGCGTTGATTGACGTCCTCGATCACAGCGAATTGGTTGCGCAGCCCGTGCGCCTGGCGCACCTTGGCATCTTCAAGCACAACCACCGTGCGACCGAAGCGGCTGCTGCCGGACGTGACGCCACCGGCCACCGCCGCGCCAATGCCGGAAGTGCTGAGCGTGTACTGAACCTCGGGCACCGGCGCCAGGCGCTCGTCGATCTGACGCATGACCTCATCAGTGGCCGCCAGTGACGAGCCGGGCGGCAGTTCGGCGAAGATCAGGAACAGGCCGTTGTCGAACTGCGGGACAAACTCGCCCTTGATCCAGCCCATCGGCACCATGGCAAAGGCAAATGCCAGGCTGGCGAGGGCGACCGCCGGCGGGATGAAGCGCCACTTGAGCGCCCAGCCAAGCAGACGCCGGTAGCCGCGCTTGAGCGTCTCGAAGCCGGCCTCCCACTGGCGCACGAACCAGGCCCACGGCCCGTGGCCATGCACCTCGACATTCTCGGCCTTCAACCAGCGCGAGGCGAGCATCGGTGTGAGCGTGAACGAGACGAACAGTGAGATCAGCACCGAGATGACGATGACCAGGCCGAACTGGCGAAAGAAGCCGCCGGTCGTGCCGGTCAGGAACGAGATCGGTGCGAAGATCACCACATCGACGAGTGTGATGGCGATGGCCGCCAGGCCAATCTCGCTGCGGCCTTTCAGGGCTGCCGTCCAGGGAGTCTCGCCCAGTTCCAGATGCCGGACGATGTTCTCCAGCACGACGATGCTGTCGTCGACCAGCACCCCTACCACCAGCACCAGCGCCAGTGTGCTCATGATGTTCAGCGAGAAGCCGAGCAGGTTCATGACGAAGAAGGTACTGATCAGCGACGTCGGGATGGCGAACAGCACGATGATGGTGCTGCGCAGCGTGTGCAGGAAGAGCAGCAGCACCAGACCGGTCAGCGCTACCGCCTCCAGCAGCGTCGTGTTGACGCTGTTGATCGAGGTGCGGGTGAAGAGCGACTGGTCGGAGATGACCGTCAGCGTCACCCCCGGTGGCAGCGACGCCTGCAGCTTCTTGACCTCGGCGCGCACAGCGTCGGCGGTGCGGACCTCATTGGCCGACGCCTGCTTGATGACGCTGAAGGTGACGGTATTCTCGCCGTTGAGGCGGGTGATCGTCGACACGCGCTTGAAGCCGTCCTCGATGGCGGCGACATCGCGCAGCAGGACTGTGCCACTCGGCCCCTGGCTGATAATCAACGACCGCAACTCGTCCGGGCTTTGGTACAGGCCCGCCAGCCGGACGTTGACCTGCAGCGACCCACGGTCGATGGAGCCACCGGGCAGACTCAGGTTCTCCCTCGCCAGTGCTGCCTGAATCTGGTCGAGCGACAGCCCGTACGAGCGCAGTCGCTCCGGGTCGACCTTGACCTTCAGCTCGCGCTCCAGTCCGCCAGAAAGCGTCACCGAGCCGACACCGTCAGCCGCCTCCAGCCGCGGCTTGACGACGTCCTTGCCGAACTGAAAGAGCTGGTCGAGCGGCCGGGCACCGGCCAGCGAAATCACCTGGATCGCCTGCTGGTTGACGTCCAGCTTCAGCACCGACGGCGAGGTGACGTCGGCCGGCAGAGCGGCGCGAATGCTGCTGACGCGCCGCTCGACGTCGGTGGCGGCGATATCCGTGTTCGCCTTGTCGGTGAAGGTGATCATCACCATCGAGCGGCCCTCGGTCGACGACGAGCTAACGACGTCGACGTTGGCGATGCCCGAGACAGCGTCCTCGATCGGCTTGGTCACCAGTCGCTCGACATCCTCCGGCGCAGCGCCGGGGTAGCCGGTGATAACGGTGATGACCGGATTGTTGATATTCGGGAACAGCTCGACGTTGAGCCGCGTGTAAGAGATGGCGCCCATGATGACCATCGCCAGGATGACCATCAGAATGAACAGCGGCCGGTTGATGGCGATGCGGGTGAGGCCCATGTGCGTCAGTCCTTTCGCGGGGACGGCACGCCCGACCGGGGTGCCAGGCCGGCGCTGTCAAGGCAGATTGGAGCGAGCGGCGTGGCGTGGGGGAGCCCCCGGTCCGGGTGGCGGGGCGCCCAGTGGGCGCACGCCACCCGCTGGCGGGGCGGGTCGGGGAAGCGGCTAGGGGCGCGTGCTGACAGTGACCGCGTCACCATCATTGAGCAGGTTCTGACCGACGACGACAACCTGGTCGCCGGCCTGGAGGCCACGACCGATCTCGATCTTGCCGTCGGCACGGATGCCGGTGACGACCTCGCGGCGCTGGGCCTTGCCGTCGACGACGACGATGACGATCGTCTTGCCGTCGCGGGTCAGCACGGCATTCTCCGGCACGAGCAGGGCATTGGTGCGCTCGGCCACCACCAGTTCGGCCTGGGCGAACATACCCGACTTCAACCGGGCCTGCGGGTCTTGCGGCGTGATCTTCAGGCCAAAGCTGCGGGTGGTGGTATTGGCGGTGGGATTGATGACACTGACCGTGCCGGGGAACTTCTCACCGGGGAAGGCGGTCGTCGACAGCGTCGCCGGCTGACCGAGCTTGACCTGGCCGACCTGGGCCTCCTCGATCGTGAACACGCCGCGCACGTCGCTGCTGACCAGTTCGAGCAGCACAGTGCCGGGCGCGGCCAGCGCACCCTCGCTGACGTTCTTGGCCGAGACGACGCCGGCGAAGGGCGCCACCAGCGTCGCGTCGCGCAGGTTGGCCTCGGCCGACTTGACGCCGGCCTCGGCGACCTGCACCTGGGCCTGGGCGACCTCCAGGTCGCTGGGCAGGAAGGGGTTGGCAGCCTTCTGCGCCAATGCCTGCTGCTGCTCAACCTGCGCCTGGGCCTGGCCGACGGTGGTTGGTGCGGCCTGGGTGCGGCCGAGGCCAGCCCGGGCCTGTTGCACGGCGGCCTGAGCAGCGTCGATGTCAGCCTGCCGCGCCGGCTGCTGCAGGCGGTCGAGCGCCGCCTGCGCCTGGTCGACCGTCGCACGGGCGGCGTCGAGGTCCTCGCTGGTCGAGCCGGCGCGCAGCTTGTCGAGTTGCGCCTCCGCGGTTTGAATGGCGGTGTCGGCCTGCTGCAACCCGACGATCTCCTGCTGCTTCGCGTCCTCATAGGACAACTGACGTGCCTGGACGAGCTCCTCCGCCTGGCGCAGCGCCTGCTCGGCCGACTCGAAGGCGGCCTTGTACTGGCGCAGCTTCGTGTCGGTCAGGTCGTTGCAGTTCGTGCGCCGGCCATTCGCCTGCCGGGGACAGGCATCGGCGGAGATATTGGGGTCCTTACCGGTGCGCACCGCCTCGTCGTAGATCAGCTTGGCCGCGCCGAAGCTCGCCTGAGCCGAGCGCATGCTGCTGCTGGCCAGCTCGACGTTGATGCGCGCCTGCTCCTTGAGATTGGAGTACTGGCTCTGCAAGCGGGTGCGGTTGTCCTTCTGGCTGCTGAGCGCCTGGGCGGCGATCTCGATATCCTGCGAGCGTGGGCCGTTGATGACCGCCTGGTAGCGTGCCTGGGCGCCGCGCAGCGCCGCCTCGGCGTTGGCGATCTCGGCCGCGGTCGGCCCCTGCGTCACCTGGCGTAGCCGTGCCTCGGCCGCCTCTACCGCGGCCTGGGCGCTGGCCAGATCCTGCGACCGAACCGCGCCGGCATTGACCTGGGCGTTGGCCAGCGACTCCGACGCCTGCCGGGCGGCGGCCTGCGCGGCAGCCACGTCCTCCGGGCGGGCGCCATCCTGAACCTTCTTCAGGTTGGCTTTGGCCGAGGCGAGCTGCGCCTGCGCCTGCCCGACGGCCGCGTCAAGCTGGACGTGGTCGAGCTCGGCCAGCGTGTCGCCGGCCTTGACCGACTGCCCGATCTCGACCGGCAGTTTGAGGATGCGCGCCGAGATGCGCGAGACAACCTGCAGCTTGTCCTGAGACTGGAACTCGCCCGTCAGCGTCGTCCGCTGCTGCAGCGCGCCGGGTTGCACCGCGACCACCTGCACCGGCACGGTCGCACCCTGGCCAGCGCCGCCCGGCTTGCCCGGCTTGCCCGGCTCCTGGGCCGCGCTGCCACGCGGCAGCACCGCCAGACCAGCGAGCAAGCCGACGACCAGCACCACCGACAGGACGATCAAGCCGGCACGACCGCGCACGCGGGCCAGAAACTCCTTCGCCACGGCTGCTACCTCCCATCCTGCCCACAGTGCGCACTGCGCCAGGCTGTCCTGCTGCGTCGACCGGCCCACCCGGTCACCGGCCAATTACTTCGCTTCGGCCGAACTATGCGGCAACGCCGTAATACTAGCATAGCGGCCTACCGGCGTCAACGAAGTTGTGATTTCTCTCACGACTGCGCGGCTTGGTCCGCCCCACCAGCGTCCATGCCTCAGCCATGTGCAAGTGTACGCGCCGTGAGCCGCGCCGCCTCGGACGGAAGACCACTCTTCCAACGCGCGATCTGCCCAATCGACCAGTGGCCGGATGGCCGATGCCTGGTGCGGCGCGGGCCGCCAGTTCGGGCGGCTATTGTCTCATACACCGCTCGCCCACCACTTATGACAGCCCGCGCGGCACGGCCAGGCGCGACCGGGATCAGCGCCAGCGCGGTCCCGAACCGCATCGTCCCGCCCGCGCTCGCCCGGAGCCGCTTACGCGCGCGGTGGCGAGTCGCCGGCAAGCGCGGGCAGGTAGACGCGGCAGGGCGCCGGCTCCGCCTGGCCGGGCAGCGTGGCCAGGCCATTGAAAATGTAGACCGGCTCCAGGTAGGCCGGCGCCGTCGCATCAGTGCCACCAGCCAGTGCGTAGCCGACGCTCGCCCGCGTCACGGCGACCCGCCCGGTCAGCCGACCATCGGGTGGCACGGCGGCGGCATCGACCTCGACGAAGCCCTGGCCGCGCTGCACCGCCTCCCAGGCGGCTGCCACACCGACCAGGAGATAGCTGGCGATCTGCTGCTCGGCCGGCCAGAGCATATCGACATCGTGGACGATGCCCCGCCCATCGATCGCGACCGTCAGGCCCGGCTCGGGGGTCAGCAGACCGCGTGGCGCGCGCGGAGTGAAGATGACGGACGTCAGACCCAGGTCGGGCACGGGCTGGGCGCGTGGTGGGCCGGCATCGGCGGGCAGCAGGTCACGCTCCACCAACCACTGCCGCGCCAGCTCGATCGCCTGGTCCGGCGCCAGACTGCCAGCGACCGCCTCGCCGCCGCGACTGTAGACGATGCGGCCGTGCGCCACGAACAGCCGCCCCTGAGCGCGGTCATCGACCTGGAAGGTATCAGGCCCGAGCGAGGCGACCGACCCGCTCAGGCCCAGCCGCTGACTCAAGCGGCGCACCGTCTCCGGGGTGAACCGGGTCCAGGTCAGGCGGTAGACGTCGGCGCTGGCCGGCATCGGACCGAGGTCCGGCGCGCGCGTGTAGGCCAGCGCCGGTCGGGGACCCAGTTCTCCCGGCAGCGCCAGCGGCGGCAACGCGCCGAACGCACCCGGCGCCCAGCGCTCGGACGGCGTTGCCGCACCCGGCGTCGGTGACGCCACCCGACTCGGCTCAGCCAGCACAGGGGTGGCCACGTCGAGCCGCGTGCCGGCCGGGGTGGGCACGTGGACGACCGGCGCGGCCGGCTCCGGCGGTGTCAACCACAGGCCGGCGCCGACCAACCCAGCCAGGACGACCGCGCCTGCCAGCGTCCATGCTCTCCAGCTGAGGCCACGCGTGCCGGCCACGATCCGGCTCCTTCAACGCGTCTCTGAGGCGGTGACCGGCCGCGCCCATTGATGAACCGGGCCGGCCGCTCCCGCCGACGGCGCTTCGTCCACAACAATGAACGCGGCGCACCGAACAATTCGCGGCGAGGGACGCATACGCCATGCCAGGCGTGAGCGTCGCGCGCGGGCGGCTCCGTTGAACTCCTTACGTGCGCGCGAGCGCCACGTCACATACCGGGATCCACGCGGCGCGGGCGGCCCGGCTCAGCCCTCGGCCATGCGTCGCAGCTCGACGATCTGGTCGCGCAACTGGGCGGCCTTCTCAAACTCGAGCAGCTTGGCCGCCTGCCGCATCTGCGCCTCCAGGTCCTTGACTAGCCGCGCGATCTCATCCTTCGGGATCGTCTCCACCGCGCCGCCGGTGCTGTAGCCGGCCTGCTGCTCCGCGACGGCGCGCACCCGATCGGTCAGGTCACGCACTTCCTTCTGGATGCCGACTGGCGTGATGTTGTGGCGCCGGTTGTGCTCCATCTGGATGCGGCGGCGGCGCTCGGTCTCCTCGATGGCGGCGCGCATCGAGTCGGTCATCCGGTCGGCGTACATGATGACCGCTCCCTCGACATGGCGCGCGGCGCGGCCCATCGTCTGGATCAGGCTGTCGCGCGAGCGCAGAAAGCCCTCCTTGTCGGCATCGAGGATCGCCACCAGCGATACCTCCGGCAGATCCAGCCCCTCGCGCAGCAGGTTAATGCCGACGACGACATCGTAGACGCCGAGGCGCAGATCGCGCAGGATCTCGACCCGCTCCAGCGTCTCGATCTCGCTGTGCAGGTAGTGGGTGCGGACACCCATCTCCTTGAGGTAGTCGGCCAGGTCCTCGGCCATGCGCTTGGTCAGCGTCGTCACCAGCACGCGCTGGCTCTTGGCGACGCGCGCGCGGATCTCCTCCAGCAGGTCATCGACCTGGCCCTCAATCGGCCGGACCTCGACCGGTGGGTCGACCAGGCCGGTCGGGCGGATGATCTGCTCGACGATCTGGGCCGAGTGCTCGTACTCGAACGGGCCGGGCGTGGCGCTGACGAAGACGGCCTGGTCGATCATCTCCTGGAACTCGTCGAAGCGCAGCGGCCGGTTGTCGGCCGCCGACGGCAGCCGGAAGCCGAAGTCGATCAGGGTCGCTTTGCGCTGGCGGTCGCCGCCGTACATGCCGCGCACCTGCGGCAGCGTCATGTGCGACTCGTCGACGAACAGCAGCCAGTCGTCGGGGAAGTAGTCGAGCAGCGTACTCGGCTGATCGCCGGCGTTGCGGCCGGCCAGGTGGCGGGAGTAATTCTCGATGCCGGCGCAGTAGCCCTGCTGCTCCATCATCTCCAGGTCGTAGTTCGTCCGCTGCTTGAGGCGCTGCGCCTCCAACAGCTTGCCCTCTCGCTCCAGCAGCATCAGGTGCGCCGCCAGCTCGTCGCGGATGTCGCGCAGCGCCCGCTGGATGCGCTCGGCGGTGGTGACGAAGTGCTTGGCCGGGTAGATGTCGGTGGCGGTGCGCTCGACCAGCACCTCGCCGGTGAGCGGGTCGACCTCGACGATGCGCTCGATCTCATCGCCCCACAACTCGACGCGCACGGCGATATCCTCGTAGGCCGGGTAGATCTCGAGCGTGTCGCCGCGCACCCGAAACGTGCCGCGCCGGAAGTCCATGTCGTTGCGGTCGTACTGAATGTCGACCAGATGGCGCAGCAGCCGGTCGCGCTTGACGGTCGCGCCCTTGCGCAGCGGCACCGTCACCTCAGCGTACTCGGCCGGCGAGCCGAGGCCGTAGATGCAGGAGACGCTGGCGACGATGACGACATCGCGCCGGGTCAGCAGCGCCTTGGTCGCGGCGTGACGGAGCTTGTCGATCTCCTCGTTGATCTCGGCCTCTTTTTCAATGTAGAGGTCGTGGCGCGGGACGTAGGCCTCTGGCTGGTAGTAATCGTAGTAGGAGACAAAGTACTCGACGGCGTTGTGCGGCAGCAGCTCGCGGAACTCGCTGTAGAGCTGGGCGGCGAGCGTCTTGTTGTGCGCCAGCACCAGCGCCGGCTTGCCGGTCTGGGCGATGACGTGGGCCATGACGAACGTCTTGCCGGTGCCGGTGGCGCCGAGCAGTGTCTGGTAGTGCTGGTCCTGGCGCAGCCCGGCGACGAGTTGCTCGATCGCCTTCGGCTGATCGCCGGTCGGCTGGAAGGGCGAGACGACCTGGAACTCTGCCATCGTGGTCTAACGCCTCCCTGGTCCGCGCCGTCCGCGTGGCTGGCCGACCCGGCTAGTCGACCCATTCGCCGCGGCGCGTGGATCTGAAAGTATACCAGCCGGCGCGGCGCGGCGGGGCTGGCGCGCGGGCGTAACAACGCGCCTCAGCGAGGGAGCCGCTGAGTGAGTCGGCGTCGCCAACTCACTCGACACGGGCTACCAACTCGCGGCCATCCGGCGCCACCACGCGACAGGCAAAGCACCAGGCGCCCCAGGTCGTGCCTTTCGTGTTGGTCAGCGTGAGCAACAAGCGATTCGTCCCCACCCGCAACTGGACGGGAACCGCCTGGCGCTGAAAGGTGGTCTGCGCGCCCAGCGAGCGCAGCGGCTCATCGTTCAGGTGCAGCGTCAACGCGTCGTCCCAGGCCAGGTGGATGGTCGCCGGGGTGCTGGCCGGGACGGTCACAGTCGTCAGCGCGCAGGCGCGTGCCGGCCAGGTGACGGCCACGCCGCGCGTCCACGGGCGGAAGACGTGAGCGAAATCGACGAAGCCATGCGTCGCCCGCCGGCGCACCATCGCCGGCATCCGCGAGGTAGACGACATTCAAAATGTAGTCTGGATCGTCGGCCGGGCCATACGTTCCGAGATAGACGCCGAATTGGGCCGTCGTCGTGACGACAAGTCCGGCCTCCTCCCGCGCCTCACGCACGGCGCCAGCCGAGGGATGCTCATCGGCCTCCAGATAGCCGCCTGGCAGGTCCCACGCGCCGCGCCTCGGCTCCCTGGCGCGCCGCAGCAGGAGGACACGACCGTGGCGGACGATCAACGTCGAGACCGAGGGCCTGGCGTTGCGCTAATGGACCCGTCCACAGGCGGTGCAGACCTGGCGCTCGCGCTCGTCGGCGACAGAGCGTCGCGTCACCAGCAGTCCGCCGCATACCGTGCAGTAGCGTACACCCACAGTCCTCTCCTCTACACGCGGAGCAGCAACACCCAGCGCCGACGTCGCACATGATGGACAGCAGTATACTTGCTGATGGAAGTCATACGAGCAGCCTGGAGGATGCCGACATGAGCAAGGTAGGACGCAAGGGCCAGGTGGTCATCGACCGGGCGATCCGGCGACAACTGCAGATTGGGCCAGGCTGGGAGGCGATTCAGCGTCTGGTCGATGACCGGGTCGAGATCACGTTCTTGCCGCCCGCGCCGACTGGCTCGCTGCGCGGACGGTTGGCTCCGTTCGTCGCCGGTCCCGGCGCCGGCGAGCGTGATTTCGCTGACATCCGCGAGCAGGCCTGGCATGAAGCACTGGCCGAGGATCAGACGTGATTGGCGTGCTCGACACCAATGTCGTCATTCGCTACCTGACCAACGACTCTCCGGAACTCGCTGCGCGGGCCGCTCGGATTATCGATAGCGGCCAGCCGCTCCTGCTCCCAGCCGTGGTGCTGGCCGAAGCAATATTCGTCCTGCGCTCTTCGACCTATCAGATTCCACGCGAGGTCGTGATCGTGATGTTTAGACTAACGCGGGCCGGGTGACGCTGGTCACCCGGCCCGACGGGGTATCCTTCGCGGTGCTGACCCGGAAGGAGGCTCCCGCATGGATGCTACCACGGCCGCGTTGGCGGCCTACCG
>JADLAZ010000170.1 GCA_020849725.1 Chloroflexota bacterium | reverse complement strand
GGTGGGGCGCCATCAGCACGCCGTGGGCGGCGCCGTAGGCGGCCACCCGCAGCCACTCGGTGACGCCGCCGGCGCGCGTGCAGTCGAACTGCATCACCCGCACGCCGCCGTGCTGGATCAAGTCACGACAGCCCCAGCGGTGCGTTTCGCTCTCGCCGCTGGCGATCGGGATGATCGTCGTGGCCGCCACCTGCGCCAGTCCGAAGACGCTGTCATACCAGTGGACAGGCTCCTCGAACCAGCGGATGCCGAGCGGCTCGAAGGCGCGCGCGGCGGCGATTGCTGCCGGCACATCGTAGGCCAGATTGGCGTCCAGCATGATCTCCACATCGGGTAGCGCCTGCCGCACGGCCGCCACGCGCGCGGCATCCGTCACCACGTCGGCGCCGCCGACCTTCATCTTCACCGCTCGGTAGCCGAGCGCGGCGTAGCTTTCCATCTCGGCCACTAGCCCGGCAACATCGGGCCCGCCATCGGAGCCGTAGTAGCCGCCGCTGGCATAGCAGGGCACCTGACGCCGGCTGCCGCCGAGCAGGCGGTAGACTGGCAGGCCGACCGCCTTGCCCTTCAGATCCCACAGCGCGATGTCCAGGCCGGCCAGCGCCGCCAGCATCTGTGGCCGGGCGCCACCGCCGAAATGCGGCTGACCGGCGGCGGCGGCGAACGAGGCCATTCGCCGCGTGTGGGTGGCGGCGAACATGGCTGACCAATGGCGCTCATGGTCGAGCGGGTCCTGACCGAGCAGCATCGGCGCGAAGTCGTCGCGGATGATGGCGGCAATCTGCTCCTGTGGCCGGCCGTGGATCTCGCCGATGCCGGTTAGCCCGTCATCCGTGCGCACCTGGACCACCAGCTCAGAGGCGGCAGTGTACGGCTCAAGCGACATCCAGAAGGCACGCCCGAGTGGCGCCACGACGGAATGGACGACGATCTCGACGATCCGCACGCTGACTTGCCTCCCACGACTCGGCCGGTGTCTCCGCCGCCAGTCTACACCAGCGCCGTCGACGCGGTCGATCTGGAATCGGCAGGGATGGCGCGAGCCACGGCGACTAGATCTGGTAGTCGAGTGTCGTCGTCACCACGCGAGCGCCTTCTTTACGCAGCAGGACAGCCGGCGCAGCCACGACCGTTGAGTTGGCCGGCACTGATTCGACCACCAGCGCCAGCGCGCCGATCTTGCTGTTGTGCCCGATCGTGACTGGGCCAAGGATGCTCGCGCCGACGCCGATCACGACATTGTCCTCGATGGTCGGATGGCGCTTGCGCCGGCCCGACGGCATGTCCTTCCACCAGCCGGTCGCGCCCAGGGTTACCTGATGGTACAGCATCACGTTGTCGCCGATCTCAGCGCTCTCGCCAATGACGACGCCGGTGCCATGGTCGATAAAGAAGCGCTTGCCGATCGTCGCGCCGGGGTGGATCTCGATACCGCCGGTAAGGAGGCGGGCGATCTGCGAGATGAAGCGCGGCACGATCGGCACGCCGCGCACCCACAGCGCATGCGCCAGCCGGTGCAGCAGGATGGCGTGCAGCCCCTGGTACATCAGCACCTCCACCAGGCTGCGCGCCGCCGGGTCTTTCTCGAAGATCACGCTGATGTCGTCCGGCAACGGCGCCAGACCCCAGAGACGCCGCCGAGGTGTCGCACCCGGACGTGCCGGTGTTCGGGCGGCACTGGGCACGGCCCGCAATGAGGTCGCCACGTCCGGCAGTTCGTGCATGTCGCGCATGACCGACATCGATGGCTGCTCCTTCTGGGTGCGGTGGGGACCACGTCAAAAAGGCTGCCCGTCGCAAAGGACGGGCAGCCCCGTGGTTCCACCTTTGTGCGCCGCGCCCTCGCAGGCAGCAGCCTCACCGAGTGCGCGTCAACGCACCCATGCTCGCTATCGGGAGCACCCGGCGTCGCCTACGCAGCCAGCAGCATCACCGCTGACCTTTGGGACGCGGCTCGGGAGGGCACTTCACCACTGCTATCGCACCGGCCTTCCACTGTCGCCGGCTCGCTCGCGCTCGTCACGGTGGCTACTCGTCTCCGTCGCAGCCCAGCCTTCGGTTCCGACGGGATCGTACGCCCCTTCCTGCCCAATGTCAAGCCACTTCCGTCCGGGAAGCGTATTGCCGTCACGACCCTATTGACGACTTTTCCGACGTGTTTTATCATCTTATTGGGAATGGAAGCGGGTAAGGAGAAGTTGCGTGCGCGACCAGGCAGCGATCTCGGTGGCTCAGCAGACAGGCATGGTTGACCGCACGGCGCTACGGGTGAACCAGTCCTGCATCATCGCTCTGCTCGTCATAGCGTTTGTGGCTGACCTGGGCTGGCTCGTCGCCGTCGTCGGCGTGGTCATGGCCGCCGGCACGGTGTCGCCAGCGCTGGCGCTCTTCCAGCGGCTCTATCGTGACGTGCTGCGCCCAGCCGGCGTGCTGCGGCCCGACCGGCACGCCGAGGCAGCCGCCCCTCATCGCTTCGCTCAAGGGATGGGCGCGGTCGTCCTGGGCCTGGCCCTGATCGCGCTCATCGCCAGCGCCCCGGCCATCGGCTGGGCGCTGGTCCTCATTGTCGTCGCGCTCGCCGCCGTCAACCTGGCCTTTGGCTTCTGCGCCGGCTGCTTCATCTACTTCCAGGTGGAGCGGCTGACGGGGTGGCGCGCCCGTGCCTGAGCGCCTGCTGGTCCTCGTTCTGGTGGCAGTGCTGGTCGTCGTCGGTTGGGCCGCGTTGCGGCTCTGGCGCGCCTGGCGCGTGGCCCGTCTGCGCGATGTGCCGCTGCTGGCGGACCTGGCGCCGGCCGGACGACCGGCTGTCATCGCATTCTCGTCGCCGTCGTGTGCCGACTGCCGCACCCGCCAGGCACCGGCACTGGCGCGTCTGGCACTTGAGACAGGCGACCGCGTCACCGTGCGCACGGTGTCGGCACTCGAGCATTCGGCGCTGGTGCAGCGCATAGGCATCTTGACCGTGCCGGCGACGGTCGTCGTCGACGGCGCCGGTCGGCTGCGCCATCTCAACCTCGGCTTCACGCCGGCCGATCGCCTGCGCGAGCAGGTGCTGGGCGCACTGGCGCGCTGACGACCGCGCCGTCGCCCGTGCGCCCTGCCGAGCTACGGCGCGCCGTCGCCGCGGCGGCGCAGACCGGCGCGCGCGTAGATGGCGTCGAGAACCGTCATCGTCGCCACGCCGTTGGCGGCATCGGTCTGCGGCGGCACGCCGGTGCGCACCGCGTCGACGAAGGCGCGCAACTGATACACGTATGTCGGCGTGCGGCTCAGTCGCTCGACTACGATGTGGTCGCCGGTGCGCATCACCAGCCGGTGATGCAGGTGCGGCAGGATCGGATTGACGACGACCAGGTCGCCGCGCTCGCCGCGCACACGCGCCTCGACGCGCGGCCGGACCAGCCCTCCCATCGACACCGTCAACCGGCCGGTCACGCCGCCGGGGAAGCGCAGGAAACTGGTCAGCGAGCGGTCGACCTGGGGCCGGGCGAGCCTGGCGTTGGCGTAGGTGACCTCCGGCTCCGCGCTGGTTATGTAGCGCAACAGATCGACGGTGTAGCAACCAAGGTCCATCAGCGCGCCGCCGGCCAGGTCATAGCGCCAGCGGATATCGCGCCGACGCCAGTTCGGCACGCAGAAGTCGGCCGACACGTGCCGGATCGGACCCAGGTCGCCACGGGCGACGATCTCGCGCACGCGCTGGATCAGCGGGTGATAGCGGTAGTGAAAGGCCTCCATCAGCACGCGACCGCTGGTCGCGGCGGCGGCTTGCAAGGCGCGCGCCTCGTCGGCGTTGGCCGCCAGCGGCTTCTCGACCAGGACGTGCTTGCCGGCCGCCAGGGCCGCCAGCGACCAGTGGCCATGCAAGCTGTTGGGCAGGGGCACGTAAACGGCGTCGACGCCTGGGTCGGCCAGGACCGCCGCGTAGGTGTCGTGAACGCGCTCGATGGCGTAGTGGCCAGCGACGGCCGCGGCGCGGCGACGGTCGCGCGCCGCGATGGCCACGACAGCGACGTCCGACGACAGCCGCGCCGGCGTGAGCAGCGCCCGCTCCAGCACGCGCGCCGCGCCGAGGACGCCAAATCGCACCGGTTCCACGTTGCCCCCTCGGTGGCCACGATGCAAGCCGGCACTACCAGCGCGGGCGCACCAGCGGCCAGTCCGGGACGCGGTTGTACAGCTCCGCGGCGACGCCGTGGCTCGCCACGGCGCGGGCACGGAAGCGCTCGTGCGCGTGGGCCAGCTTGTCCGGGTCCAGCCGCACGCCCAGGCCGGGGCCGGTCGGCACCGGCAGACAGCCACCCTCGAAGCGGAACCGGTCGCCCTCGATGACGTCCTCGGTGTTCCACGGGTAGTGGGTGTCTGAGGCGTAGAGCAGGTTGGGGATGACCGACCCCATGTGCACCATCGCCGCCATCGAGATGCCGAGGTGACTGTTGGATTGTTGAGACAGGCCGATGTTGAAGGTCTGACAGAGGCGACCGAGCGTCTGAAAGGCGCGCGGGCCGCCCCAATCGTGATGGTCGCCCAGGATGATCTGCACCGCGCCGGCGCGAATGGACTCGGGGATGTGCTCGAACCGCGTGACGCACATGTTGGTTGCCAGCGCGATCGGCGTGCGCCGGGCGACTTCGGCCATGCCGGTGATGCCGTCAGTCGGGTCCTCCAGGTACTCCAGGTCGATG
>JADLAZ010000169.1 GCA_020849725.1 Chloroflexota bacterium | reverse complement strand
TGCCGGGCGCCAGGTGCAGGTCGCCCCGATCATCGTCGCGCGTGCCCCACGTGGCGTCGATCCCCGCCGAGGGGGCGCGAACGAACAGCGGGTCGATGCCCACGAGGTTGGTCTGACTGAGGTAGTTGCCGTACACGTCGATGTTGCCTGAGGCGGTGTTGAGGGCCACGATCGTGTTGCTCAGGCTCGCGCCGTCGCCGTCGACGTACGCGCCCCCGCCGGTGCTGGCCGTGTTGTACGCGATTGTCGTGTTGGTCAGCGTCAGGAAGCCGTAGTCGATGTAGATCCCGCCGCCATTATTCACCGCCGAGTTGAGGCTGATCTGGCTGTTGATCACCACCGCGGCGCCGCCGCTGGCGACGAACAGGGCCCCGCCGCGGCCGTCGGTCCGGTTCAGGGTCAGGATGCAGCCGGTCAGCACGGCATCGCTGTTGGCCATGTAGAGGCCGCCGCCGCGCCCGCCGTGGCCGCTGGCCATGTTCAGGCTGATCGTGCAGTCGGTCAGCACCGCGGGCCGGTAGTCAGTGAAATAGATCCCGCCGCCGAAGTCCGGCGCCAGGTTCTCGGTGATCAGGCAGCCGGTCAGCGTCGTCTGGGCCCCCACGATGTACAGGCCCCCGCCGTGCCCGAGGTCGGCGTCGATCTGATTCCCGCTGACCGTGCAGTCGGACAGGGTCAGCACGCCGTAGGCGGCGTAAAGACCGCCGCCGTAGCTGTCCTGGCCCGCGAGTGTGTTGTCGCTGATCGTGCAGCCGGTCAGGCTCAGCGTGCTCGTCTGCCCGTGCAGGCCGCCGCCGCTGTCGGCCGAATTGGCGTCGATCAGGCAGTCGGTCAGCACGGCGTCGCTGTACTCGATGCTCAGGCCGCCGCCGAAGCCGTCGAGGCCGCTGGCGGCGTTGCCGCTGAACTCGCAGACGGTCAGCGTCACGTCCGAGGAGTAGGCGTACATCCCGCCGCCCTGGCCGGTGTTGCCCGTCACGTCGTTGAGCAGGACGAAGCTGTCGGTCAGGGCCACCGAGCCGTGCTCGACATAGAGGCCGCCGCCGTAGTTCAGGGTCGTGTTGTTGCTTAGCGTGCAGCCGGTCAGCGCCGCGCCGCCCTGCTGGGTCAGACTGACGCCGCCGCCGTTGCCGTTGGCCGTGTTGCCGGTGATCTGACAGTCCTCGAGCGTCACGTCATCGGTGTCGCCGACCCACAGGCCGCCGCCCAGGCCGCCGCCGCCGCTGTCGTTGGCCTGGTTGCCGCTGAGGGTGCAGCCGGTCAGCGTCAGGATGGCGCCGATGCTCGTCACGGCCAGCCCGCCGCCGTCGGCGGCCCTGTTGCCGCTGATCACGCAGTCGGTCAGCGTCGCCGACCCCGAGGCGTCGATGTAGACGCCGCCGCCGAAGCCCCAGTTCAGGTGCGTGTAATTCCCGTCGATGACGCAGTTCTCGAGCGTCGCCGCGGCGTTGCGGACGCACAGGCCGCCGCCGTGGTCCAGCATCGTCCGGTTGAGGCTGATCGTGCAGCCGATCAGGGTTACCGCGGCGCCGTTGAGCACCAGCACCCCGCCGCCGTCGCTCAGGGCGGTGTTCGAGGCGATGGTGCAGTTCGTGAACGTCACCGCCGCGCCGTCGGAGATATGCACGCCCCCGCCGTCGCCGCTGGTGTTGCCCCCCGTGATCCGCAGGCCGCTGAGCGCCGCGTCAACGGTGTTTCCCGAGATCTGGAGCACGCGGGAAAGGTTCGCCCCGCTGATCGACAGCAGGGTCGCGCCCGGCCCGGTGATCGACAGGTCGCCCGAGACCTGCAGGGACGTGCCCGCGAGCGTCAGCACGGCCGCGCCGGAGCTGAACAGGCCGGCCGCGAAGCTGATGGTGTCGGTCTCACTGCCGCTGCCGGCCGGCGCCTCGTTGACCGCCGCGTTGGTGTTGGCCGCCGTGATCGCCTCGCGCAGGGTCAGGTTCCCATCGCTGGCCACCAGGTCCAGGAGCGAGTCCACCACGTAAGCCGTACCGCTGAGGAGCAGGCGCGGCTCGACCGCCTCGAGACCCGGCGATCGCGCATCGAGGTCCATGGACTGTCGGGTTGGAGAATGCCCCGTCATGCCGCACGCCTGTCATAAGCGTCGTTGCTGGATGGATTGCGGCTCTGGCGCATGACAGGCCCCTCCCAGACAAGGCATGCGAAGTATCCGGCCGGCACCCTAAATTCAGCAAACGAGCTAAGATATGTTAACGCAATTGTTAGGAACGTCAATACTTATTTGACCTTTACTCAAATATCCGCGTCATGTCCCGTCGCGGTATCCGTCAAGGTTTGCCTGGTTTGACAACAGGCAGCCTTTCCGCAGCCACGGGGAGCGTCGCCGATTCTATATCCCATACAAGGGCCCGAACTTGCCCTCAAGGTGCTCGAGCAGCGGCTCGGCCGAGAGCGGCCGGCCTGTCACCGCCACGCACAGGTCGGCTGAGCGGCGACGCATGCCCTGCTGGTGAATGTTCTTCCGCAGCCACCCCAGCAGGCCAGAGAACTCCCCTGCCGCCATCGCTGCGTCGAGGTCAGGCATGGCCTGCTTGGCCGTCTGGAAGAACTGTGCGGCGTAGAGATTGCCCAGCGTGTAGGTGGGGAAGTAACCCAGAGAGCCGATCGACCAGTGAATGTCCTGCATGCAGCCGCGGGCGTCGTCGGGCACGGCCAAGCCGAGATAGGCGCGGTACTTCTCGTTCCACGCCCCCGGAAGGTCGCGAACGCTCAGTGAACCTTCAATCAGGGCCAGCTCGAGCTCGAAGCGGATCATGATGTGCAGGTTGTAGGTCGCCTCGTCCGCCTCGGTGCGGATGAGGCTGCGCTCGACGACGTTGACGGATTCATACACGTTGTCGAGCGTCAAGCCCTCGAGATGCGTCCCGAGCTGCTGCTGCATCAGCGGCCAGCACCACTGCCAGAAGGCGTACGACCGGCCGACGAAGTTCTCCCACGTCCGGCTCTGGCTCTC
>JADLAZ010000168.1 GCA_020849725.1 Chloroflexota bacterium | reverse complement strand
CGCTGGTGAACAGGTTGGCGCCCAGGTGGTGCAGCGTGTGGCCGGCCTCCTGGTCGGGCCGCCACGTCTCGGCGAACGCTTCCTCCTCGGCCTGAGCCGCCAGCACCTCGGCGATGACGAGCGTGTGATCGCCAACGGTGACGCGGTTGACGACGGCACACTCCAGCCAGGCCAGTGCTTCATAGACCAACGGGCAGTCGATTTCGGTCGCCTCGGCCGGTGTCAGCGGCGCCGTCACCCACTTGTCGGCGTCGCGACCGCTGACCGTGCCGCAATGCCAGACCCGGCCGAGCAGGTCCAGGTGCGGTACGCTCAACCCGAACTGGTCGGTCTTGACGATGAACTCGTGCGTCAGCCGCGCTGGCGCGACCGCGACGCCGATCAGCGACTCGCCAGCCGACAGCGGCATCGACCAGCCAACCGTCATCACGTTTGGCTGACCGTGAAACTGCGTCGTCAGCAGTAGCACTGGCCCATGGGTGAGCAGTCGGTAGGCCCGGCGCGGTTCGACCGGCTTCTTCATGCCTGTATCTCCGTGTTGTCGCCTCCTGGCGACATGAGCGCTTGGTAGGCGGCATAGTACTGCCGTGCCAGACTGGCCTGGGTATAGTGCGCCAGGACGCGGGCGCGACCGGCGGCAGCCAGCCGGGTGCGCTCGACCGGGTCGTCGCACAGGCGCTGCAGCGCGGCCGTCAGCGCCACCGGGTCGCCCTCCGGTGTCACCAGCCCGCCGTCGCCGATGACATGTGGGATCTCGCCCGAGTCGGAGCCCACGACGGCGACCTGGCAGGCCATCGCCTCGATGATGACGCGGCCGAACTGCTCCTTCCAGGTCGGCGTCGTCAGTGACGGCACGGACAGCGCGTCCAGCCCGCGATACAGGTCGGGCACGTCGGCGCCGGCCACGCGGCCCAGGAAACGCACGCGATCCGCCAGGCCCAGGTCGGCGGCCAGCGCCGCCAGTGCCGGCCGCTGCTCACCCTCGCCAGCGATGACCGCCTGCCAGTCGCCACGCAGCGCCGCCAGCGCCCGCAGCAGCACGTGGACGCCCTTCGGCTCGACCAGCCGGCCGACATAGCCGACCGTGAACGGGCGGGTGGCGGCCTCGGTCGCCGGCTGGAACAGCGCCGGCTCGACGCCGAACTGCGGCAGCAGGTCGATCGGCTTGCGATAGCCCTTGACCCTCAGGATCGCCTCGGCGGCACGATTGCCAGCAAAAGCACGGCTGGACCAGGTGAAGCAGGCTCGCTCGAAGAGCGAGAACGGCGGCGGCAGGCGGCGGTGGATGTTGGCCCAGGTGTAGAAGGCTAGGCGCGCGCCGAGCCGCCGGCCAAGCCACATCGCCTGGAAGGTCGCCAGGTTGAACGCCTCCTCGTCGACGTGGAACACCTGCGGCCGGAAAGTGCGCAGCACCGACCCCAGGCGCGGGTAGAAATGAACGTGATGGTGGCCGTTGAAGGCAATCGGCGTGCAGACGAGCTGATAGCCGGTGGTGTAGCGGTACTCCAGCGGCTGCTCCCAGGCGCCAATCTCGCGCCACGACGGCGGCACGATCACCAGCAACTCGACACCGGGCAGCGCCGCTAGCGCCTCGCATTTGGTCTGATAGGCGCCATTGACGAGTGGCTTGGACAGGAGCGCGATTCTCACCGGCCGGCATCCTCAACCGGCGCCGGCCGGCCCACAGCGCTGACGCTGCCCAGCGCCCGCCGGTAGACGGCGACGGTCTGGTCGGCGGTGGTGGCCCAACTGAAGCGGGCAGCGCGCGCCAGTCCGGCCCGACCGAGCGCGGCCCGCCGCTCCGGGTCGGCCAGCAGCGCGGCGAGCGCGCTGACGAAGGCATCGAGGTCGGTCGGGTCAGCCAGCGCGCCGCCGTCGCCGACGACCTCTGGCAGGCTGGAGCGGTTGGCGGCCAGCACCGCTGCGCCGCAGGCCATCGCCTCCAGTGGCGGCAGCCCGAAGCCCTCGTACAGCGTCGGGAAGACGCACAGGTCTGCGCCGGCGTACAGCGCCGCCTTCGCCTCCTCATCGATGAAGCCGGTGAAGACGGTTCTCTCGGTCAGGCCGGCGGCGGCGACGATCGGGCGCGGGTCGGGGTAGAGCCGGGCGTTGCCGGTGTGCGGCTGCCCGACGATGACCAACTGCCAGCGCGGGTCGCCGGCGGTGGCGCGCGCCACCGCCTGAATCAGAAAGGGCAGGTTCTTGCGCGCATCGAAACCACCGACATTGACCAGATACGGCGGCCGCACGCCGAGGCGGGCCAGCACCGGCGCGATCGCGGCCGGCGACCGCGGCTGGAAGACCGGGCCGACCGCCAGCGGCACCGTCGTCACCCGCGACGGCGGCAGCCGCAGCACGCGCAGCACGTCGGCCCGCGACGTCTCGGAGTCCGTCAGCACGGCGGCCGCGCCGCGCACCGCCTGGCTGACGACGCGCAGGTAGAGTCGCATCGCCGCCGAGCCGGCGTAGACTGGCAGCACCAGCGGGATGACATCGTGAACGGTGGTGACAACTGGACGGCCGGGCCGCAGCGGCGCGGCGAAGTAGGGAACGTGGATCAGGTCGACGCCCGCCTGGACGGCCGCGCGCGGCAATCCCACCTGCTCCCACCAGACCTTGCGCACCCGCGCGCCACCCCGCACCGGCGCGGCTAGCCCGACGGCCGGCAGGCCGCCGGCCGCGGCGACCGCCACCGCCGGCGCCGGTTCGGGACGCAGCACCGTCACACGCAAGTCGGCGCGGCCAGCCAACTGGGCCACCAGCGCCCGCGCGTACTGGCCGCTGCCGGTGTGCGGCTGCTCCAGAAACAGGCCATCGAAGCCGAGATGCACGCCGGGACCGCCCTTCCCTCGTCCGGCTATTCTAGCACGGCAATCGGGAATAGCCGGGACCCAGCGCGCGTTTGCACTTGTGTACTTCCAGTCGTATAGTAAAGCGACGGAAGGCGGGGAATGGCGGCATCGGCTGCCAGGACGACGAACGACAGCGAGGGGATATCAGGAAATGGGCAAGCCGGCGGCGGTGACGGACGCGACTTTTCAGGCAGACGTGGTACAGTCCACAACGCCAGTGCTGGTGGACTTCTGGGCGGCCTGGTGCGGGCCGTGCCGCATGGTGGCGCCGGTGCTGGAGGAGATCGCGGCCGAGCAGGGCGACAAGCTCAAAGTCGTCAAGGTCGACGTCGACGCGAACGGCAACACAGCGGCGCAACTCGGCATCAGCAGCATTCCGACGCTGATCCTGTACAAGGGCGGCAAGCCGGTCGAGCGCATCGTCGGCTTCCAGCCGAAGCAGCGGCTGATGAGCAAGATCGAGCCGCACCTGAGCTAGGACGGCACACCGGTTAGGGCGTGACGAAAGGGCGAGGGGGAGCGTCTCTCCCCCTCGCCCTTTGGCTGTCCCTGGCGCGGTGTCAGCCCGCGCCCATCATGGCGAAGGGCGTGACGACGACGGCCGTGATGACGAAGACGACGATCAGGTAGGCGATGAAGCCGATGATCGCTGTCAGCACGGCCTTGCCCGTATCGAAGTCCAGCGCCTGGCGGATGGCAACGATGCCAAGCCAGAGCGCCCAGATCGATGCCGCGAAGGCGATCAGACCGCCGACGAGCGGGATGAAGCTGAGAATACCCAGCATCTGGGGGGTCTGGGCGAAGCCGATCGTGCGCAGCAACTCACCCGGCGTCGCCGTGCCGCCGAAGAAGCGCGTGCCGACGAAGTAGGTGATGTACGACCAGACGATCCAGCCGACAAACGCCAGCACAAGCGTCACGATGAACGTCACGATCGGGTTTGGGCGGGCGGCAACAGCCGGGAAGAACGCCGCGCCGACGGCGCCGCCGATCGCACTCAGCACCGCCACGATGCCGACGACGGTCGCCGCCTGCTGGGTGGCGCTCTCGTCGCGCTCGACCTCTTCGAACAGGTTGACATCTCCCTTGATGGCCCGCATCATCCGGTCCGTCAGGCTCGATTGCACGGCTTCCACGCTATCCTCCTCAACGTCGGCCCGGGCATGGAGCGCACGGACGTCACCTACGCCGGTGCGGCCTGGGCGCGAATACTGCGTGACGGTGCTACCATAGGCTCAGTCACGATCGAACGTCAATAGGACGCTCATCCACGGGTGCGGGTGCATTCTCGCCGGCGTCGGCGGGGGGCCGCCTCGCGATCGCAGTCGACGGCCACGCGCCTACCGATCGTGTCGATCCACCGATCCTACCGATCGGTCGCATCCGGCTCCGTGGTGTCCCCCGTGGTCTCCGGCAGCAAGGGTGGCTCCGTCACTGCCACGGCGCCGCCGAGGCGGGCGATCAACTGGCCGTAGAGGTGCCCGCGCACCATGAAAGAATAGGGCAGTGTGAACAGCGCCCCAATGCAGCAGACGATGAAGCCGAGACCGCCGATGATGCCGGCGACCAGGGCGAGGAGCCAGACGATGATGAAGTCGCCCAGGTTCACCTGGACCATGGCGAAGATCTCCTGGAACCGAAACCCAGCACCGATGTCGTTGCCGGCGTCGAGGTAGGACTTGAGCACCGCCGGCGCGACGAGTTGCACGGCCAGCAGGTACAGCGTGCCCAGCAGGCTGAACAGCCAGCCGATCCGTCCGATGCCGCCCAGCATCGACAGCACGATGCCGGGAATGGCGAAGACGAGGAAGACGACGAACACCTTCAGGCCATCGACGAGGTAGTCACCGATCCGGTCCCACTCCGGCATCGGGTGCTGCTCGCCGGCGATGACGTTGCGGATCAATTGGACGGTGTAGCCCACCACGATAAAGGCCGGGATGATCAGGAATGAGAAGATCGCAATGAGGCCGCCGATCAGAACCTTGGTCACCCAGCGGGGATCGTCGAACACGAACGAGAACGACTTGCCGATGTCCACTGTGGTCCATCCCTCCTCGTGCAAACGCGCGATTGGCGCTCTCCTGGCAAGAGCCACGCGCTCCCGCCGATCGTCACCCATGAGAGAAACGGGTCACTCCTGCCGGGAGTGGCAGGTTGGTCCGTCGTGGGGCATGGTGTCGGACCGAGCGAGCCTTCGCATCAACCGCCGCCAGTCGCGGCGCGAGAGGGCCGAGTGTACCATCCTTACCACCCTTGCGCGCACCACAATCACGCTGTGGCCAGGATTGGTGCGCGTCACGGCCTGAGCCGACGCTACCAACACCCTGCAGCCGGCCGGCCCGCAGTCCCTTGCCAGTTGTGACGCCAGCCGCTACGATGCGCTCGTTGCAGGTCGAACGTTGCAGAGGTGCTATGGTCGCTCACTCGCCGGCTTCATCCCCAACCAGTCGCGCCATCGCCGCCGGGGTCGACCGGGCGACGGTCGCGGTCGCGCGCCACTGGCTGGCGGTGATGAACGGCCTGGCGGCATTGGCCGTGGCGTTGCCGCTGGCGGCCGCCTGGCTGGCTGCCCACGAGGCGACGCTGCCGGCGCGGCTGATCTTCTTCCTCTTCGGTCCGCTGTGTCACCAGCGGCCGGAGCGATCCTTCCATCCCTGGGGCGAGCCGATGGCGATCTGCCAGCGCGACACCGCCATCGTCGCGGCGGCGCTGGTCGCCGGCCTGCTCTACGCGCTGCTGCGCGAGCGGCTGCGGTCGCTGCGCTGGCCGGCATTCCTGCTGCTGATCGCGCCCCTGGCGATTGATGGGCTGACGCAACTCCCCGGCTGGCGCGAGAGTACCTGGGAGCTGCGCGTAGTCACCGGCGCGCTGTTCGGCGTAGCGGCCATCTGGCTCGTCTACCCGCGCCTGGAGCAGACGGCCGCCGACGTGCGCCGGTCGGTAAGGGCCCACCTCGCGGTGGAAAGCACTGGCGACACCGCCACGGCGGTCTGAGGCCCGCGCCGCGCCGAGAGGGGCGTCATGCCTGAGTCCGTCACGACGCCCACCCCGGACGAGCCACAACCATCGACGGCCGATGCCGCCACGGTCGCCGCTGCCGGGGCCGTGTTGACCGGTGTCAGCCAGCGGCGGGGGCTGGCGCGGTTGCTGCCGTTTCTCGGCCCGGCCTTCATCGCCGCTGTTGCCTATATCGACCCGGGCAACTTCGCCACCAACATCCAGGGCGGCGCCGAGTATGGCTATCTGCTGCTGTGGGTGGTCGTCGCCAGCAACCTGATGGCGATGCTGATCCAGTCGCTCAGCGCCAAGCTGGGCATCGCCACCGGCCACAATCTCCCGGAACTGATCCGCGAGCAGTTCCCGCGCCCGCTCGTCTGGAGCATGTGGGTCCTGGCCGAAGTGGTGGCGATGGCGACCGACCTGGCCGAGTTTCTCGGGGCGGCACTGGGCTTCACCTTGCTCTTTGGCCTGCCGCTCTTCCCGGCCGCGTTGCTGACCGCCGTCGTCACCGTCGCCATCCTGGCGCTGCAGCGGTTCGGCTTCCGGCCGCTGGAGGCGGTCATCGCCGCGTTGGTCGGCGTGATCGCCGCCTGCTACCTCTTCGAGATCATCCTGGTCCGGCCCGATTGGGCGGCGATCGGCGCTTCCTTCGTACCACCGCGACTGGCTGGCACCGAGAGTGTGCTGCTGGCGACCGGCATTCTGGGTGCGACGGTCATGCCGCACGTCATCTACCTGCACTCCAGCCTGACGCAGCACCGCATCGTCACGCGCGAGCCGGTCCATCTGCAGCGCCTCTTTCGCTTTCAGGTGATCGACGTGCTGATCGCCTTGAGCATCGCCGGGCTGGTCAACGCCGCGATGCTGATCATGGCGGCTGGCACCTTTCACCTCGTCGGCCGCGAGATCGCGGGCATCGAAGAGGCCTACCAGACGCTTACGCCGCTGCTGGGCGGGGCAGCGAGCACCGTCTTCGCCATCTCCCTGCTGGCTTCCGGCCTATCGTCCGCCACTGTCGGCACGATGGCCGGCCAGGTGATCATGCAGGGGTTCATCCGGCGCACCATCCCACTCTGGCTGCGGCGACTGCTGACGATGCTGCCCGCGCTGGCAGTCATCGCTAGCGGCGTGGACCCGACCCAAGCGCTGGTCATGAGCCAGGTCGTGCTCAGCTTCGGCATCCCCTTCGCGCTGGTGCCGCTGGTGCTGTTCACACGCCGGGCGGATCTCATGGGCGTCCTCGTCAATCGCCAGTCGACGACATGGCTAGCCTGGCTGGTGACCCTGCTGATTATCGCGCTCAACGCTTTCCTCCTGTTCCGCACCCTGGTCGGCAGTACGTGAGATGGTCCAGCCGTCACGGTCGCGAGGAGGTCCGGATGTATCGCTCGCTGCTGGTTCCCCTCGATGGCTCGCGCCTGGCGGAGGCGGTATTGCCGGTCGTGGCTGGGCTGGCGCGGACGCTGGCGGCGCGCCTCACACTGCTCCACATCATCGAGCGCGGTGCGCCTGCGATGGTGCACGGCGAACGCCACCTGCGTGACGTGACCGAGGCTTCCCGCTACCTGGAGGGTGTGGCCGGTGGTCTGGCCGCACTCGGCGTGCCAGCCAGCATCCACTGCCACGAGGCCGCGGTAGCCGACGTGGCCCTGAGCATTGCCGCGCACGTGGCCGAGATCGGCGCCGATCTGGTCGCTATCTGCACGCACGGGAGCGGTGGCCTGAGGGCCACGCTGAGCGGCACGATTGCCCAGCAGGTGCTCCGGCTAGGCACGACGCCGGTGCTGGTGGTTCGACCCGCTCCGGATAGCCAGTCGAGACCATTCGCGCCGCGCCTGGTGCTAACACCGCTCGATGGCAGCCCCCAGGGAGAGCGAGCGCTGGATGTGGCCGCCGGTCTGGCGGGCCGATTCGGCGCGGCCGTGCGCCTGGTGCGCGTCGTGCCGACCCAGGCGACCGTGCGCGGCGACCCAGCGGCAACGGCCCGTCTGTTGCCGGCGGCGACCACGGCCATGCTCGATCTGGTGACCGCTGAGGCGCATCGCTACCTGGCGGAGTGGGCGGAGCGCCTGACCGCCACGGGACTTGCGGTCGCTGGCGAGGTCCGGCGCGGCGACATCGTCGATGAGCTGGTCGCAGCCGCTGCCAGCGCGGACCTGGTGGTGATGTCAACCCACGGCCGGGTCGGTCTGGGCGCCCTCTGGAGCGGCAGCGTCACCGCCCTCGTGCTCGGCCGCCTCACCTGCCCGGTCATCTTGCTGCGCCTGCCAGCATCCTGACCAGTGGTCAGCTAGCGATGTGCGCGCCAGCCACTGGCTCGCCGATGTGGCCAATCCACGCCCAGGGCGTCGCGTCGCCCCGCCGCCAGCCAGCCGCTCGCGCTTGCATCGTCGGTGCTCGTGCGCATCAAGGCAGCGCGGCGGCGATGGGCGTGGAGCGCGGCAACGATGACGGCCGCTACCTCGGGCGGCGGCGTCGGGACAATCGCCAGATCGCGTGGTGTGGCAGGCGTGGTGCGCATGACGGCCCGATTCGTTACAGCGGGATGTTGCCGTGCTTGCGGTGGGGCGTCGTCGGACGCTTGGTGCGGGCGAAGGCCAGGTTGCGGATCAGCCAGCGGCGGGTGTCGGCCGGGTCGATGATCTCATCGACGTAGCCGCGCGCGGCGACGTCGTAGGGGTTAGCGAAGCGCTCGCGGTAGGTTGCAGCCAGCCGCTGCGCCTCGGCCACCGGGTCGGCCGCCGCACCGATCTCGCGCCGGTGGATGATCCGCACGGCCGCGTCCGGCCCCATCACTGCCACCTCGGCCGTCGGCCAGGCAGCATTGAAATCGGCGCCGATATGCTTGGAGCTCATGACGCAGTAGGCGCCACCGTAGGCCTTGCGGAGGATGACGGTCAGCTTCGGCACTGTCGCCTCGCAGAAGGCGTAGAGCAGCTTCGAGCCGTGGCGGATGATGCCGCCGTACTCCTGCTGTGTGCCAGGCAGGAAGCCGGGCACGTCGACCAGTGTCACCAGTGCCATATTGAACGCATCGCAGGTGCGGACGAAGCGGCCGGCCTTGGCCGAGGCGTTGATGTCGAGCGTGCCGGCCAGGTGGCGTGGCTGGTTGGCGACGATGCCGACGCTGTAGCCGTCGAGCCGGGCGAAGCCGCAGACGATGTTCTGGGCGTGCAGCGGCTGGATCTCGAAGAACTCACCATGGTCAACCAACTCGTGAATGACGTCGAGGATGTCGTAGGGCCGGTTACTGGCGGCAGGCACCAGGTCGGCGACGGTGTCCAGTTGGCGCTCGGGTTCGTCGTCTGGCGGCAAGCGCGGCGGATCCTCCAGGTTGTTGGATGGCAGGAAGCCGAGCAGTGTCCGCACCTGCTCGACGGCTTGCGCCTCGTCATCGGCGACGAGGTGGGCGACGCCGGAGCGCGCGGCGTGGGTCTGCGCGCCGCCTAGCTCCTCGTGGGTGACCTGCTCGCCGGTGACGGCCTGAATGACCTCAGGGCCGGTGATGAACATCTGGCTGATGCCGCGCACCATCAGGATGAAGTCGGTCATCGCCGGCGAGTAGACGGCGCCGCCGGCGCACGGCCCGGCGATGACCGACAGCTGCGGGATGACGCCCGACGCCTGGACGTTGCGGTAGAAGATCTCGGAGTAGCCGGCCAGCCCCTCGACGCCCTCCTGGATGCGCGCGCCGCCGGAGTCGTTGAGGCCGACGATCGGCACGCCCATGCGCAGCGCCAGATCCATCACCTTGACGACCTTCTCGGCGAAGACCTCACCCAGCGTGCCACCGAAGACGGTGAAGTCCTGGGCGAACAAGCACACCGGCCGGCCGTCGATCGTGCCGTGGCCGGTGATGACGCCATCGCCGGGGATGCGGCGGCGGTCCATGCCGAAGTCGTGGGCGCGGTGCAGCGCGAAGGCATCCAGCTCGACGAACGAGCCGGGATCGAGCAGCAGATCGACGCGCTCGCGGGCGGTCAGCTTGCCGCGCTGGTGCTGGCGCTCGATCGCCTCCGGACCACCGGCGACGGCCGCGGCGGCGCGGCGGCGGGCCAGTTCCTCGGTTCGCGCGGCCATCCTGTGCTGGGCTGCCGATGTCATCTCGTCGGTCACGCGCGCTCCTCGCCGTTGGCGGGCGATGATAGTCGCTGGCGTGGGGCGACAGCAAGCGAGATTCTACCTTTGCGGCGCTGCTCGGCTGAATGGAGTATGCTCACGACTTGGCTGCGATCCGGGCCGGCTGACGCGGGGTCGGCGGTGGTTCCCGGCGGTATCGCCGTCGACGATCAGGGCGCCGTCTATGTCTCCGACATGCCTGGCGGCGTGGTGCGGCAGTACCGTCCGCCGGGGCCATGGTCGCTGGCGGTCGGGACGCCAACGCCACGACCGGCGCCAACGACCGTGGTAGCCACCCTGACGCCGACGGACCGGTGATGGCCGGCGGCGTCAGGGTACTCGCAGGCTCTCCAGCCGCGCCGCGATGGCCGCCGTCACGACCGCGCCACGCGCGGCCCAGGTCTGCTCGGCAGCGAAGGCCAGCCGCCGTCGCCGGGCCGCGTCATCTGGCGGCGCGGCCAGCAGCCGGGCGATGACGGCCACCGCCTCCGGCGCGCTCGTCACCCGCTCGATCAGGTCGCCGCAGCGCGCCAGCGCCGGCAGCGGCGTCGCCACGACCGGCCGGCCAGCCGCCAGGTACTCGTACACCTTGAGCGGGTCGACGGCGGCGGTCAGCGGGTCTTGCACAAACGGCAGCAGGCAGACGTCGGTGTGCTGGAGGTAGGCCGGCAGCGTGTCGTAGGGACGCACACCGAGCTGGTGGATATTGGCCAGCCCGATCAACGGGCGCGTGTCGGCCCCGGCCACCGGACCGATCAGCACGATCGACCAGTCGGGCCGCGTCCGGGCGATGCCGGCGACCAGCGCCAGGTCGACCCACGGCCCGAAGGTGCCGTAGAAGAGCAGGCGCGGCCGGGGCAGCGCAGCCAGATCGGCGGGCGCCGGCAGCGGCGTCGTCGCCGCGGCGGCGAAGCGCTCGAAGTCGACGCCGTTCGGCACGAGCGTGCTGGTCGCGCCGGCGGCGTGTGCCCGCTCCTGCAGGGCGTCGCTGGAGGTGAACACGAGATCGGCCTGGCGCAGCAGGCTCAACTCCGCCGCCGCCATCGTCGCCGCCGCGCCACCGGTCTTGAAGGCCGCGTGGAAGTCGAGCGAGTCGAAACAGACCAGCATCTCGCGCACCCGGCCGATCAGGACGGCATGGTCGGGGTGGCTGAGCCACAGCACGACCGGCAGCGCCGGGTCGAGCGCCCGGCGCACCGCATCGACGAGCCGCTCGGTGTTGGCGCGCGCTACCAGGGCCAGCCGGCCCGGCGAAAGCAGGCGCGGACGCAGCAGCGTCAGCCGGTCGGACGGACACTCGACGGTCGGCGGCACACCGCGCCCGCGAGCGCGCACGACCGCACTCAGCGGCATCTCGCGCAGGTACAGCACCGGCGCAACCTGGCTAAGCCGCTCGGCCAGGTGTTGCGAGCGCTGGCGTGGCGCATCCCAGTCGGCCAGCCCCCAGTAGACGATCTGCGCCGGCAGCGGCGCGGCCGGCGGCGCGCCCAGTGGTTGCAGCAGGGCCGCCACCGCCGGGCCGGTCAGCAAGGGCGTGGGCGCGCCGGTCATGCCGTTGCCGCCGGGCCGCGCTGGCCATCAGCGTGGCGGGCCGCCGTATCACGCGCGGCACGTCCCGTAGGGGTCGTTCGCGAACGACCCCTACGCCGGCCGGAGCAGCCGCTCACCATTGTGCTGCACACCTCGTCCTGGCGCTGGCTAGGGCCGCTCATCGGCCGGCAGACGCAGTGGCCGCCGCCGGCCACCGCGATAGGGGAAGCGCGCCAGCGCCACCTCGTCCAATTCCAGGCCGATGCCGGGCGCGGTCGGCAGCGCGATCGCGCCGTTCTCGACGCGCAGCGGATTGACCGCGATCTGGTCGGCCGTCGGCTCCCAATCGACCGGGTACTCCATGATCAGGAAGTTCGGGATGCAGGCGGCAACTTGCAGGCTGGCGGCCAGCCCGACGGTGGTGCTGTTGTTGCCGTGCGGCGCGACGGCGACGCACTCGGCCTCGGCCATGGCCGCAATCTCGCGCAACTCCAGCAGGCCACCGACATTGCAGATGTCCGGGTTGATGATGTCGGCCGCCTCCTTGGCGAAGGCGGTCCGGAACTCGGCCTTGGTGTAGAGCGCCTCGCCGACGACGATCGGCACGCTGACCTTGCGCCGCACCAGCGCGGTCGCGTCCAGGTTCTCGGCCGGCGTCGGCTCCTCGTACCAGAAGGGCTGATACGGCGCGATCGCCTCGGCCACGCGCACGGCGTGCATCGGCGCCAGCCGGCGGTGGACCTCGATCAGGATATCGACGTCGGGGCCGACCGCCTCGCGCACGGCGGCGACGCGCGCCACGGCGGTGCGCTCGACCTCCTTGTCGACGATCATCTGCCACGGGCCAGGGAAGGGGTCGAACTTGAGCGCGCTGTAGCCGGCCGCCACCGTGTTGCGCGCCCGCTGCGCCAGCCCCTCCAGCCCGCTGCCGCCCTCGCCGTGCGGCTGACCGTAGACGCGGATGCGGTCGCGGCACGGGCCGCCGAGCAGGTTGTAGACCGGCGTGCCGAGCGCCTTGCCGACGATGTCCCACAGCGCGATCTCCAGCCCGCTCAGCGCGCAGTAGAAATCGAAGCCGCCCCGCTTGATCGAGACATCGCGCCACATGACGTGGGTGAAGTGGCGGATCTGGAAGGGGTCGCGACCGATCAGGTAGTCGGCCAGGTCGAGCGCCAGCCGCTCCAGCGCCGGCTCGCGCCCGGTCAGCGTGTAGGCCTCGCCCCAGCCGTGGATGCCCGCGTCCGTGTCGACCTTGAGGAACAGGGCCGTCTTGCCCTGCTCCGGCTGCACCAGGAACGTCCGAACGCCGGTGACCTTCATCGGGCTCCCTCCAGCGCGCCTGCCCCACCGTCTCGCGGGCGGCCATTGTAGCAGGCGAAGTAGGCCCAGGAGAGCCAGGAGATAGAGCACTCGAAGTACTCTGGCTCTCCTGGCCCTCCTGGCCTACTGGCGACTGAGCCAGTCGACGCGCGTGCTGCTGGTGGGCCAGCGGCCGAAGATGCACGTCTCGGTGCCCTTGGCCCGGCAGCGGCGCACGCCGACGCAGCCGAGGTAGCGATTGCTGTTGCCCTGGTCCGTGCAGGGCCAACTGCGCTGCACCTGCACCCGCCGGACCTCAGTCTCCGGGGCGACGACGACCTGCCACCTGGACGCTTCCACGCTGTTGCCCTCGACCGACCGCCGCTCCCTGCGTGCCAAAAGCCTGCCTGTATGGTCGCGTACCGGCGCGAGCGGTGATATAGGGCGATGCTCCTAGCCCGGCTATAGCCCGTGCCAGCGTGTCAACTGGCGAAGAGGCCGCTGCCGTCAACGATCTCACGCCAGGGCCGGTAGGTGGCCGTGGCGGCTGTCTCGCCGGTGCGGGCCAGATAGTCGCGCACCAGCCGGTAGCCGATCGTGTAACCGGCGAAGTCCGGCAGGCCCTGGGGTCGGTAGCCGAAGGTCGCCGCCGCCCAGTCGCCGAAGATGTAGCCGCGCACCTGGTCGAAGCCGGCGACGTCAATGGCGTCACGGAACCGGGGCAGCACGGCGGCGACCTGATCGGCGGTCAGCGCGTCGGACCAGGGGCCGAGATGCTCCACGCCACACTGCTCGGCGGCGAAGGCCTCGGCCAGCCCCTCGGCGACGATGTACTGGCCGACGGTGATGAGCTGCGGGATGAACGGCTCGATGGAGAACCGGATGTTGTGGTTCAGCTCGTGGACGGCGGCGGCCGGCAGCTTGGGCAGGTTCGTGGCCGTCGGCCAGGCCATCACGACCACCATGCCGGGCTGGCCGCCGGCGCCGGTGTAGCTGTCCGGCTGCGCGCCGAGGACGGCCGGGTCGCCCAGCACAAGCGTGACGCGCACGCTGTCGAGCGCGACGCCGTGCGTGGCCGGCGCCAGCGCCTGCCAGGCGCGATCGAGCGCGTCCAGGCTGGCGGCCCAGACCCCGGCCTGGTCGATGCGGTCGAGTGCCGCCAGACCGGCGGCGACGTCCAGGTCCGGCGTGAAGTAGCCGTAGGCGCGGGCGGCGGTCAGCGCCGGGTCGGCCGGGTCGGCGTTGGGCGGCGGCGGCATGAAGCGCAGCGACGGCTCCCAGAACGGCCGCAGCGGCTCCATCACCTGAGAACGGAAGATGTCCAGCCGCTGCTCGGCCGGCGCTTCCAGCGCCGCGCGCAGTCCGGTCAGCGCGTCGATCGGCACGAGTGGCATCCTGGCTCTCCCTCCGTGAGTGTGCCACCCCTTCGCCATGCCGGCTCCCTGGCCGGGCCGCGGTGAGCGATGGCGGCGCGCGTCTGTCTCGCGCGTACTCTACGGTGTGACAGGCGCACCGCGCAGGGCCGCGACGCGATTCTGGCGCAGCAGATTCGTCGGACCCTGTCCTTCGCTGCGGGTGCTACACGCTCAGAATCGAGTGTCGGCCCGGCTCTTGCCTCCGGGAGTGTCATATGCCAGAGTTGCGACTGTTCACGAGCGTGAGCAACGCGGGGCGTGCGTTGATGCCGGCCCGGTTGGTGGTGCGTCGGCACAGACAAAGACACACGAGGCTGGAGCGACCGCTGAGGAGACGACATGGCGCACTTGCGCTGGCTATGGCTCCATCTCGGTCTGTGCGTGTTGGTCCTGGTGCAGACGCTGCCGGCGGCCGCCCAAACGCCGCCCGACGCAAGCCAGACCAGCCCGCAGCCGCCCGTCCCGGCGGTGCTCACCGTCCCGCCCGCGGCCGACCCGCAGCCGCCGCCCTGGTCGTGACGCTGCCGCCGGTCGGCCGGGAGCGCCGCACCGTCGCCGCCACCAGCGCGGCCGCGCGCACCGGGAGCTATGACACCCGCGGGCGCGTCAGCGACACCTACCACCACGTCAACCTGCCCGGCGGCGGGGCGGTCTACGGCCACATCGCCCACACCGACGACAGCGCCGACCGGCTGACGACGACGACCTACCCCAGCGGCGAGGTGGTGACGACCAGCTATGACGCCGGCGGGCGCCCAACCAGCCTGTGCAGCAGTTTCG
>JADLAZ010000167.1 GCA_020849725.1 Chloroflexota bacterium | reverse complement strand
TAGCTGCCGGCCTTGTCCATCGGCTCTCCGGTCGCGACGTACGCCGCGATCGTCGCATCGTCCACGTCGACCATCACGACCCGCGTCCTCAGCGCGGACAGCAACGTCAGGCCACGACCGGCATCGACGACGGCGACACCGGTGTAGACCCAGTGTGAGCGCCCGCGAAGGCGCCGCAGCGTCGCCACGGCGTCAACCGCGTCGACCGGCTTGCCGATCTGCGCGCCGTCCAGCACGACGATCGTGTCGCAGCCGATGACGACCGCCGCCGGCCGGCCGGCGGTGACCAGTGCGGCCTTGCGCTGTGCCAACTGGCGCACGACCAACTCCGGAGCCAATGCCGGCGCGACATCCTCATCGCTGCCGCTGGGCACGACCTCGAATGGCAGGCCGAGCCGGGCCAGGAGCGCCTGCCGGCGCGGTGACGCCGAGGCCAGCACGAGGCGTGGCCGCCCTGGCTCCACTCGCTCGTCATGCAACGCCACCCTCCTGGTGCACGCAAATCAGACACCCGCCGGCCAGCCGGCGTTTGCTACAATAGAGCCAGTCTACCGGGTCGCGCCAGATGAGGAGGCACCGCCATGCAGGAGCAGCCGACCCGCGCCGGCACGGCCACGCTTAGCCCCCAGGCTGGCGACACCGTCGACGCGGCCGCGCTCGACCTGGCCGCGCTCGATCAGGTCCAGCGCCGAGTGCTCTGGCTGGCGACCAACATGATCCACCACGCTAACCACCTCCGGCCCAATCCGGACGGCAGCAAGGTCGGCGGCCATCAGGCGTCGTCCGCCTCCGTCGTCTCCATCCTGACGGCACTCTACCTCGCACACCTGCGGCCCGGCGACCGCGTGCTGGTAAAGCCGCACGCCTCGCCCGTCTTTCATGCGCTTCAGTACTTGCTCGGGAACCTGGACCGCGCCTACCTGCCGCAACTGCGCACCTTTCACGGCCTGCAAGCGTATCCCAGTCGCACCAAGGACCCGGATCACCCCGACTTCTCGGGCGGTTCGGTTGGGCTGGGTCCGGTCGCGCCGCTGTTCGCCGCGCTGGCCGACCGCTACGCCGGCCTGCATTTTGGGCCGCAGCGACCCCGGCGCTTCATCTCTATCGTCGGCGATGCCGAGCTGGACGAGGGCAATGTCTGGGAGGCGATTGGTGAGGAGGCCGTCGCCGGCCTGGGCAACGTGCTGTGGATCGTCGATCTCAACCGACAGAGCCTCGACCGGGTCGTGCCGGGTATTCGCGCCGCCCGCTTGAAGGCGCTGTTTGCCGGCAACGGCTGGCATGTCGTCGAGGCCAAGTACGGCCGGCGCTTGCAAGCCGCCTTCAGCCGCCCGCACGGTGAGGCGCTCCGCCACCGCATCGACGACATGTCGAATGAAGAGTACCAGGCGATGATCCGGCTGCCGGGACCAGAGGCGCGCCTCCGGTTGCTCGATACCACGGAACCGGGCATGGACGCGCTGGCGCAGGCCGTCGCCGATGTGCCGGACGATGACTTGCCGGACCTGCTGGCCGATCTCGGCGGCCACGACCTGAGTGTGCTTCTTGAAACGTATGCCGCCGCCGACCGTGTGACTGCACAACCGACCATCATTTTCGCCTACACCATCAAGGGCTGGGGGCTGTCGTTCGCTGGCGATGCACACAACCACTCCGCCCTGCTCAATCAGACGCAAATCGATCGCCTGCGCGACGAGCTGGCCGTGCCGCTGGACGACGAGTGGGCGGCCTTCCCGGCCACCTCGACCGCGGGCCAGCTCTGCGCCAGCGCGGCCGCGCGCCTCGCCAGCGAGCCGGCGCCGGCAGCCTCGGCGCTGCGGCCCGAAGACATCCCACACCAGCTTGGCGGGCGCATGCCGGCGACGCTGTCGACGCAGGAAGCGTTTGGCAACCTGGTCGCCAGCCTGGCGCGCGTGCCGGGATTGGCCGAGCGCCTCGTCACCACATCGCCCGATGTCGCCGTATCGACCAGCCTGGGCAACTGGATCAACCGTGCTGGCGTCTTCGCCAGCGAGGCGCAGCGCGATTTCACCCCGGAGACGCAGCGGATGCTCCGCTGGCAGCCGGGGCCGCGCGGCCAGCACATCGAGCTGGGCATCTCTGAGATGAACCTGTTCATGTTGCTCGGCCAGCTCGGTCTGTCGGCGGAGCTGAACGGTCAGTTGCTGCTGCCCATCGGCACCGTCTACGACTGTTTCGTGCTGCGCGGTCTGGATGCCCTCGTCTACAGCCTGTACAGCGGCGCCAAATTCGTGTTTGCCGGTACACCATCAGGCATTTCGCTCGCGCCGGAGGGTGGGGCGCACCAGTCGACCGTGACCAACTCGCTGGGCATGGAGCTGCCGAACCTGCACATGTACGAGCCGGCGTTTGGGCGTGAGGTCGAGTGGTGCTTGCTGCAGGGGTTGCGCTCCTGCTGCGACCGCGATCACGGGCGAGCGACCTATTTGCGTCTGACGACGCGCGCCATCGATCAGACGATCATGGAGCCGGCGCTGGCCCGCCTCGGTGAGGACGAGCTGCGCCGGCAGGTGCTGGCCGGCGGCTATCGCCTCATCGAGCCGCCGGCCGGTCTGGTTGGACCGGTTGCCCACATCGCCGCCACCGGCGCCGTTATGCCCGAAGCTGCCGAGGCTGCCCGGCTCCTGCATGCCGAGGGTGTGGCCGCGGTTGTCCTCAACCTGACCAGTCCCGACCGGCTCTATGCCGGCCTGCGCCATGTGCGCCGCGGCCATGTCGTGGCCGGCACCGTCAGCGGTGCGGCCGGACACCTGGAGGAGCTCATCGCCCCGGCCGACCGGCGCGCGCCGATCGTAACAGCACTGGACGGCGCATCGCACGCGCTGGCGTTCCTGGGCGGGGTATTCGGCGCACCGGTCGTGCCGCTTGGCGTCGACCGCTTCGGCCAGTCCGGCCTGCGCGCCGATCTCTTCCGCGACGAGGCTATCGATGCCGAGAGTATCGCCAACGCAGTCCTGGTCGGGCTGGGTCTCGGTCTCTGATCGCGCGCGGCCGGTTGGGCCGCGGTCACCTGGGCAGGAGCTGGCCATGCCGGTGCCGGTCAAGATGCCGAACGTCAACGAGGCGGCCGCCGAGGTCACGATCGGCGTCTGGCTGCGCCAGCCGGGTGACGCCGTGGCCGAGGGCGAGCCGCTGCTAGAGGTCGTCTCGGACAAGGTCACGATCGAAGTGCCGGCGCCAACCAGCGGCACGCTCGTCAGCATCGCCGCGAACGAAGGCGACACGGTTGCTGCCGGCGCACTGATCGCCACCATCGCGCCCGCCGGGGAAGCGGGCGCGCCGCCGGACCAATCGGTCACCGCTGGCGCGAGCGCCAGCCTCCGCTCCCTCTCGCCGCCAATCTTGCCGCCCGCTGGTGACCTTGCGGTAACCGCCGCGCCAACGCCAATATCCGCCCCTCCTCCACCGCAATGGGCTGCCAATCTGGTGGATATCAACTCATGGGATATGTCCCTGATTGGCGTAGCGACCGGATTGGCCCGCCGCCTCATTACGCCGCGCGCCGCCGCAATCGCCGCTGCCTACCACCTCACCGACTCCGATCTCGCCGCGCTGCCGGGGAGCGGCCTGGGCGGCCGGCTCAATGCGGCCGATGTGCAGGCCGCCGTCGGAGCGCGACCCGCCCCAGCGGACGTTCCCCCGATGAACCATCCCTCGCCAGTAGCCGCGTCGCCCCCCCTCCCGGTCCCCCCAGTGCTGGACCTGATGCCGCTGACACCCGTGCGCCGCGCGATCGCCGCGCACATGGAGCGCAGCGTTGCCACCGCGCCGCACGGCTGGATGAGCATCGAAATCGACATGAGTGCCGTCGTGCGCGCCCGCGCCGCCCTGCGTGGCGCCTTCGAGGCCGACGAGGGCTTCAGCCTGACCTACCTGCCGTACTTCGCCGTCGCCGTGGTCCGCGCCCTGGCGGCAACGCCCGACTTGAATGCGACCTGGCAGGAGGGCGAACTGCGCCAGCACCACACCGTCAATCTCGGCGTTGCCGTCGCCATCGACGCCGGCCTCGTCGTGCCGGTTATCGTCGGCGCCGACGGCCTCAATTTGACTGGCATGGCGCGCGCGCTGCAGACCCACGTCGAGCGCGCCCGCGCCAACCGGCTGGCGCCTTCGGACATGGCCGGCGGCACGATGACGATCAATAACACCGGCGCGGTCGGGTCGGTCCTGTCACGTCCGATCATCAACCAGCCGCAGGTTGCTATCGTGACGATGGAGGCAATCACCCGTCGCCCGGTCGTTGTCGGCAACGAGGATGCCATCGCCGTGCGCCCGTTGATGAATGCCTGCCTCGCCTACGACGAGCGAGCCGCCGACACCACGGCAGCCGGCCGGTTCCTATCAGCGATCCGGGCCGCGCTGGAGGACTGGGCCTAGTCGTGCCGCCACTCAGGTCGTCCCGAGCGCCAGGTCGGGCACGACGACGACGCGCTCAGGCAGGGTCAGCTCCAGCGCATAGGCGCCGGCGGGCGCCGGCCCGATGATGAAGTTGCCGATCATATCGATCGTCGTCGCGGCCACGGTCACGCCCGCCGCATCGACGAGCCGCACCGGCACATCGGACAGACTATCCAGAGCAGCATTGCGCTGCTCGACAAATGCCAGCACCTGGTGCTGGCCACGTGGCCGGTCAGCCGGTTGCGGATGCAACGTCAGCGCCAGATCGCCGGCTTCGTAGCGCCAGGTCACCGCGGTTCCAGTGCCGCGCAGCCCAGCCGCCATCGTCATAGGCGGCGGGATGAGCTGCGCCACGACGCGCTCGAGCGCGGCGCGCGCCGCCTGGCGCGCGCGCCGACCGAGCGGCTCGGCAGGGGCAGCGCTGGCGGCCTGGTCGAGGAAGCCCTGCGCCGTCGCTAGCTCGGCCATGCAGTGTGGGCAGCGCGACAAATGCGCGGCCACCCGGCGTCGGACGCCCTCGGCCAGCAGGCCAAGATGGTATTCGCCAAGCTCCAGGCCGGTCGGGCAGTCAAAGCGAAACAGAGCCTGGCCGAGCTGGTCCTCGGTCGCGGCGAAGCGCGCGACTATCGCGGCGCAGGCCTCGCATGCTTGCACGTGCGCGCGCACGCGACGCGGTCGTTCGCCGGCCGCGTAGGCGACCAGATCATCGTCTGTGACGGCGCCCGGCTCGATACACTCCGTCACGACTCGCCTGCCTTCCTCAGTGGACAACTGGGGTGACACCCACCCGCATCCTACTCAACGTGGCGTTGTGACGCTTTCGGCCGGTGTCGAGCGCCACACTTGTCGCGCGAAGATGGCCGAGCAGTCGAAGGGACCATCACGTTCCAGAGCGAACTCGGGGATCGTCGCGTAGCCGCGGATCGTCTGCATGAGCTCCGCCGCTGACAGCCGCCGGGTCGGCGCGTCGAGTAGAAGGTTGGCTGCGATGGCGGCCACGATCGGCGCCGCGAACGACGTACCCGACCACCAGACCCAGCCGGTGTCGTTGGTGGCCGCGACTGCCGGCGCCAGCGGAATCGTGGCCGCACTGAAGATGCCGGCCACTGCATCGCGCCAGCCGTCCTTGCCCGCCTTCGGTACGTCGGGCAACGCCTCATCGCTCGGCGCGAGCCCCTGGCCCCCGAACACGGCCACGCCATTGCCAAAGACGCGCATGTCGCCCCGATTAGAGAACTGCGCCGGCTCATCACTACGCGTCACCGCCGCAACTGACAGGACGGTGTCGTAGGCGGCCGGATAGAGTGGCTCCGGGCGCATGGCAGGGTCGAACCCCTCGTTGCCGGCCGCAGCGACGACGAGAACGTCCTGGGCAGCCAGCCAATCCAGCGTCTCCTGCAGGCAACGGTGCGTCAGGCCGAGCATGGCCCCGATCATCTGCCAGGAGTAGCGCAGTGCGGTCGCGTCGGCGTGAGTCTGGGGAAACCACTGTGCCAGCAGCTCGTCAGCAGTTGGCAGATCGGCGACGAGGCTCAGGTTGATGATCAGGCGCGAGCCACGTTCGAGTTGTCCGGGTAGCTGCTGCAACACTTGAAACAGTGTCGCGACATCTCCCACGCCACTGTCGTCAAGTACCCGTATCAACCGCACCGTCGCCCGCGGCGCGATATCGCGCACGATTCCGGCGACAAAGAGGCCGTGATCGACCAGCGACGCCGCGCCATTACTTGCCAGTCGATCGCGCAGGTTCGAGCGGAAGCCGGCCACGTGGTCGAACGGCTCGGCCAACCCGGCGCCATCGATGACGACATGTCCATCCGGGCGGCCGACTTCTCCGGCAATGTCCGCCAGGAGCGCGTTGTCGGCCGCTACTGCCGCGCGCGTCACGATGGCCTCGGGTGACGGCGCCGTGTCCAGCACGGCGACCACCACCCGTGGGTCCACACCGCGCGCGACCGGCAGTCGCATGCGCTCCACCAGCGTATCCAGTTGTTGCTGCGCCAGGAGGCGGGCTGCCGCGCCCGCTGGGTCGCCGGCACGCCGAAGCAGTCCATCATCGACAAAGCGGAAGGTGAACTTCCCGCGTCCGCCATCGCCGAGCGCCTGCACCTCGACCGGCGTCAGCCGAACCGGCAGCGTGCCGGGGCTGCCGTGTGAGTGCGTCGGGCAGGTCAGCCAGTTGGGCGTTGCGGCCCGCACGGTCAGGCCACCCAGCGCCGGCACATCCGCTTGGGGCAAGGCCCGCCAGTTGAGCAGCTTGACCAACTCCCGGATGCGTTGCTGGTGCAGTGGCAGCGAGCGGGAGCGCCAGTCGCGGCGTTGCGCTCCCCGGTCGCCCTCATCTATTGTCAGCTCCGTCGGCCCGACAGCGAAGAACGCCAGAACGACCATACCGCGAAGGCGCGGCAGCAGCACCCACGGCCGCGGTGTCGAGCGGCGACTCGGCAGCGGGCGAAATACGGCTGTGTTGAGCGTGCTAAGACCGAAGTATGCCCGAAACCCCACACCCGGTGTCAGGTCACGTTCAAGCGGGCTGCGACCCATCAGGTCCACGCTCGCGGCGCCCAGCTTGTCAGATGGAGCATCGACCGACACTGGCAGCCGCACATCGCGCACGACACGGTTCATGTGCGTCAGCACGGCGGCGTACACCGCCTGACCGTAGCGGTCGAGCGCGCCTTGCGGGTCGCTGTTCGCTTGGTAGCGCCGCCAGCGAAACGCCGGATCCTCAATGACCAGGCAGAGTTCACCCGGAACGTGGTTGACCGGAGTCAGAGAATCAGTCTTCCAATCGACGCCTGGGCTGCTCCCATCATCGCCCACGACCCTGCCTCCATCGCCGCGCTCGCGGCCACTCCTTATTCTGAATCGACGAGGCCGGCATCGCCGACCGACTGAAAGGCGGCCCAGAAGAACGGGCTGGCACGCCGAGCATCACTGCCGATCATGGCGCATTGTGCCGCGCGTAGAGCAGCGCCCGTCGATGCACCGCCCACCAGCGCACGATAGAACTCACCCACTAGCGCCGCGGTCGCCTCATCATCCACCCGCCACAGCGTCTGCACGAGCGCCGCTGCGCCGGCGTAGAGGAAGCCACGGCTCAAGCCAATGACTTCATCCCCGGTGGCGACCTGGCCGCGTCCCGTTTCGCAGGCACTCAGTACGACGATCGCGCCGCGCAGGTCCAGTCCGAAGACATCGGCGGTGATCAAGTGACCGTCCGCTAGCACGACATGGGCAAAGGCCGGGTTGTCGAGGCGTGCTTCGCCATGGGCGGCAATGTGGACAAGGCAGCAGTCAGCTGCCCATGTCCGCACCGACGCCGTGGTGGCGTCGCCTTCCAGCAGCAGGCGGCCGCCTACCAGCCCAGCGACCGATCGTGCTTCCGCCAGCGCCGCTGGCAGTCGTCCACCGGCGCTGTGTCCGATGACGAGGACACCGCTCCGGCGATGCGCTGGCGCACGGTCGAGGCGCAACACGTCGAGTGACGGTGAGAGCGTCACAACCAACCGCTCGATGAGGTGGCGCCGACCATCGAAAAGTGCCGGGAACGGCACGCCGTGCAGCGGCCCGTGTGGAACGATGATCAGGCGACCATGTCCAGCCAGCGACGCCTCGACCGGCGCGATCAGCGCTCGATACAGGGCGGCCAGCAAGCCACGTGCGTTGCCGGCTGGCTCAGCGAGGGAGTGGCCGCCGGCCAGCGCCGCCGCCGTGGTGTCGAGATTCAGCTGCCAGAACTGCAGCAGCCGGCGCACTGCCGCGGTCGTGACTGGCAAGAGCTGGCATGTCACCGAGCCGCCGACGATCACGAAGACATGGGCTGTATCTCCGTGCAGGTAGTACTCCAGAATGACGGTGTCTGCATCGAGTGTGGGCGCCATCCACACGCCGGCGCCGCTTGCGGGTGGCTCCGGCCGGCCGGACCGTGCGTGCCGCAACGCTAACTGCTCGGTGAGTGCGATGATGCGCTGCTCCCGATCGTGCATGGCCGCCGACAGGACGTCGCCGTCGGTGGCAGCGACCCCGCCGCTGTCGCCCGGCTCCGGCCGTCGGCCCAGGCTGTCACCGAAGAGCCGGCCGGCGAGCCAGGCATGCTCGGCGCGCAGCCGCGCCACGTCGCCAGCCAGCGCACGGCTCTCGTCGTCAGCCAGTGCGTTGTCGATGGCGCCGGGATGGGCAGAGAGATAATCGACCAGCGCGCGCGATTTTGCCCGCTCGAGACTGGCCAGCGCCAGGTCTGGGAGGGCGCCGGCCAGCGCGCAGTCGATGGCATCGTGGTAGACATGGAGCTTGTCGTCGAGAAAGGTCGCCCGCAACTCAACCGCCAGCCGGCTCTGCAATCGGTCTATGCTGGCCATGGCCGCCGCGTACTCCGCCAGGGCCGCCGCCCGCCGGCTATCGTGATCAGCCACGCGCGCCCGCAGGTATTGCGCCTGGTAGGCCAGCCACGGCACACCGCAGTCCTCAGCCACCGCCAGCACCGACTGTGCGGCATCGGCCACGGCGGCCCATTGGCCACACTCCAGCGCGGCGCGCGCCTGCAGCAGGTGCGCCTGTGCCGCCGGCACCGGCTGGCCCCGGGCAAGGAACTGCTCGGCCGCGATTCCGGCCACCTCCCGCGCCTCGGTCCACTTCTCGTCGGCCAGCGCCAAGCTCGCTTGCTGCAGTGCGACCATCGCCTGCTGGTGCGTGTGACCGATCGCGTCAAACGTCGCCGCCGCTTCGTTGAGAAGACGACGGGCTTCATCGGCATTATCAAGCGCCGCCAGCGCCACCGCGGCGAAGTACCGCGCGCGGGCCGCTTCGGTAGGTGTCGCGAAGCGTTCGAACTGGTCGATCGCCGCGCGGGCCAGATCGGCCGCCTCGGCCGGTCGGTTCAACCCGAGATAGGCGATCACCATGCTCAAGCGCGTCCAGGCCGCGTCCACATCCAGGCCGGCTTGCTCCAGTGCCCGCAACGTGCGCTGGTGCAAGGCCAGCGCGCCAGTATACTCGCCGCGCGCGGCGAGTATCTCGGCCTGGTAGCCCTCGGTGCGCAGCACTGACACCGTGTCGCCCTCGGTCTCGAAGACCGACCGCGCCCGTGCGTGCAGCGCCAGGGCCTGGTCGAACAGCCCCATCTCAGTGAGTACGAGGGCACGATTGCCCTGAAGCCAGGCGATCTTCAGGTCCGAGCCAGGCACGCGTTCCCGAAACGTCCGCTCGGCCCGCCCGAAGCGCTCCAATGCTGCCTCAAAGCGCCCCAGCCGCCAGCAGACGTAGCCGGCGTTCATGTCCAGGGCCCCCGCGCGCAGCCACTCCTCGCGACGCTCCAGCACCGCCACCGCCGGCGCTAGCGCGTCAAGCGCCGCGGCGCCACGGCCAAGATAATAGCTCACGATCACCCAGCCAATGTGCGTGCGTGCCCAGCCGACCTCGTGCTGCAAGTCGGCGAAGGCTTGCCGTGCCGCTTCATAGGTGGCCGCGGCCTCCGAGTAGTGACCGAGCAGCCACAGGGCATCGGCCCGCGCCATCGCGCCGAGCGCCTGGTGATCGGGCCGGCCCGCCAGCGCGGCGCCGGTCTCGACGCATTCAGCCAGCCGCAGTGACGCCGGAGTATCGACCTGGCGCAGGCGCTCGGCCGCGTCGCGCAGGGTGGTCAAGAGCTCGCCCGGCACATGCTCGGTCAGCGCCACCGCTAGTCGTCGCTCGCGCACCACGCCGTCCGGTTCCCCGGCCAGCGCCGCGATCAGCGCTTCACCTGTCAGTCGGACAGCGGTACTCATCCCTGCACCTCAGCCGCTGGCGAACAAACCGGGGCGCCGGCCGCTCTGCCGGACCAAACGTTCCGGCCGGGCTTTTTTCGGCCCGGACCTGCGCGTCTCGCTCATTGGCCACCGCAGTCAGACCACGCGGGGTCACTCAGGCGCCTCCCACCGTGCCCGCAACTCGGGATGACGACGCAGCCGCTCGAGAGCCAGGCGCTTGCAGCGGTAAACATCGGCAATCGTTGGATACACCGGTCCGTGTCGCCGGGCGATCTCGCGTGGCTTCAACCCAATCACGCACGACAGATAGATAACCAGTCGCTCGGCCGGGTCAGGTAGAGCCGCCTCAATGGTCTGCCAGAGCGCGAACGATGCCGCTTCATCCAGCACCTCGTCGTCGACGCGGCGTCCCTCGATCTCATCGGCCTGCTCGCTGGGCGCCCGGTGTGTCTGCCAGGTACGCTGGGCACGCGCCTCATCAATCAGTGCGTGGAAGACACACAACTTCAGATAGCGCAACAGCGCGGCCAGTCGCGGGAAATCGCCGAAGCGTTCGGCCGGCACCGCCGCCCAGAACCTCTCGAAAGCCCGCGCGGTCAGATCATCATGATCGTCAATGCTGGCAGCGAATGAATGCTGCCAAATCCAGTCTCGGACCAGTCCGCGGTATTGCGCGACCATCGCCTCCCAGGCCGGGGCAAGTCGCTCGACGATTGCCCGTCGGAAAAGCTCATGACAGTACGAGTCGTCGTGCGCCTGTCCCTGGCTGAAGCGCGAACTCTCGTCGGCGCACCGCTGGACAATACTGGCAAGCGCGAGTTGCTGCACCACCGCCAACCCACCTGTCCAAACGCACGTACCCGACGCCAGCGTCCTCATGGCGACCATGATGGTCACACGCCCCTTTAGGGCCTGTCAATCGCGTGTCAACGTCATCCTGCCGGCGGGCGGCTGGGGTCTGTCATGGTACGTTCTTCCGGATGATGCTACCATCGCGGCGGGCAGCTCACGCGTCGGCTGTTTCAGGTTGGTCCGATCACATTCGCTCGCATGTGCGGCGTCACGACTCGGAGGGCACGGCGGAATGGGCGACGTCGATCCCATGCAGGAACGGGTCTTTCGATCACGGGTCGCGGACTTCTTGTTCGGACTGCAATTCCCGGCCACCAGGCAGGCCATCATCCAGCGAGCTCGCCACAACAACACCACCAGTCAGGTGGTCGAGGCGCTCTCCGACCTGCCTGACCAGACGTACGCCGATCTAGCGGCGGTTCAGACTGCGGTGGCCTATCACCCGCCGCGCGTCTGGGACGTCGAAGGCTTTCCGCCCGCAGCGCTCCGTCACGACGAGGTCGAGGCAGAGCGCATTCGTCGCAACACCCAGCGGGTCGCGCGCCCTAACCCACCTCGTCGCTAGTCACCCGTGAGGCCGCCGCGACGGTCCCCCGGCGGTGAGATGGCTGAGGTGCAAGCCGCTCGCGGCGCGCTTACCCGGCGGGCAGTCGTCGTCTGCTCTATACTGCAGCGCTCGTCTGTGTGATGCTGCGACACCACGGGGGTGCGCCGTGCTGGCCAAGGTCTGGAGCTGTGCCGTCGTCGGACTGGACGGCCAGCTGGTCGAGGTCGAAGTCGATATCGGCAACGGCCTGCCGGCACTGACCATCGTCGGTCTGCCCGACTCGGCGGTGCAGGAGAGCAAGGAGCGGGTTCGCGCCGCTATTCGGAACAGCGGCGGCACATTCCCGCTCAAGCGTATCACCGTCAACCTGGCCCCGGCCGAGATCCGCAAGACCGGGCCGAGCTATGACCTGTCCATCGCCATCGGCATCCTGCTGGCGTCGGGCCAGTTGGTAGCCGACGTGTCCGATGCGTTGATCATCGGGGAGTTGGGGCTGGCCGGTGAGGTGCGCCACACCACCGGCATTCTACCAATGGCAGCCTTCGCCCGAGAGCGCGGCATGCGACGGGTGTTCGTTCCCAGCGACGATGCCGCCGAAGCCGCTCTGATCGACGGCATCACGGTGACCCCTATCGGCTCACTGGCGGCGCTGATCGGTCACCTGGCCGGGGTGACGCCAGTCGAGCAGGCCCCGCGCACCGATCTGGGCGACTGGGACCTGCCTGCCGCCGGCGTCACCGACCTCGCCCACATCCGTGGCCAGGAGCAGGTCAAGCGCGGGCTAGAAGTCGCCGCGGCCGGCGCCCACGCGGTCCTCATGAGCGGCCCCCCGGGGGCGGGCAAGACGCTGCTGGCACGAGCGCTGCCGACGATTCTGCCGCCGCTGTCGATTGACGAGGCGCTCGACGTGACGCGCATCTTCAGCGTCGCCGGGCTGTTGCCGCCCGACCAGCCGCTGGTCCGACAACGCCCTTTCCGCGCGCCGCACCACACAATCTCGCATGCCGGCCTGGTCGGCGGAGGGCGCTGGCCGCGACCGGGTGAGATCAGTCTCGCTCATCGCGGCGTCCTGTTCCTCGACGAACTGCCCGAGTTCGGCCAGACAGTGCTGGAGGTGCTGCGCCAACCGCTAGAAGACAAGACGGTGACGATCGCCCGGGCCAGCGGCACGCTGACTTTCCCGGCCAACGTCATGCTGGTGGCGGCCATGAACCCCTGCCCGTGCGGCTACCTGGGCGACCCCGGTCGCGCCTGCACCTGCGCCGCCGCTGCCATCGCACGCTACCAGAAGCGCATCAGCGGGCCGTTGCTCGATCGCATCGACATCCACCTGGAGGTGCCACGGGTCGAGTACGAGAAGCTGGCCGCGACCGACCTGGCCGAGGACTCCGCCACCGTGCGCGCCCGGGTCGAGCAAGCGCGGGACCGGCAGCGCCACCGGTTCGCTGACCTGGACCTCGTCTGCAACGCCGACATGCGCTCAGCTGAGTTGCGTCGCTTTTGCACGCTGGACTCGGCCAGTGAGGCTCTGCTCCGGGCGGCGACTCGCCAGCTCCATCTGTCGGCGCGGGCCTACCACCGGGTCATCAAGCTGGCGCGCACGATCGCCGATCTGGCTGGCGACGACCGCATGGCAGCGCATCATGTGGCCGAGGCATTGCAGTACCGGCCGCGGGAGCGCACGCTGTAGCGACCCAGATGCGCCCCAGGTCCCCCCGCGACGCACCAGCCACGCTGGCGGCAGGCATGACCATCGGGAGGTGGCAGCCGCGCGGGTGCGCGCTATCATGGAAGGACGTCACCGACGGTTGGCCACGCATTACCACCGACCGTCCATTTCGCCCATCGCTGCCCCACATCATGGCCCGCGCAGGAGTCATCGCTGATGGTCCAACCTTTCGTGATCGGCAAAGCCGATCTGCACCTGCACACGACCGCCTCCGACGGCGTTGCCACGGTCGAGCAAGTGCTGGCGCACGTTAGCTCCCAGACCGATCTGCGTGTCATTGCGATCACCGACCACGATGTGCTGGACGGGGCACTGCGCGCGCGCGACGCCGCCGCGCGGTGCGCGACAGCGATCGACGTCATCGTCGGCGAGGAAGTAACCACGCGCGACGGCCACATCATCGGCCTCTGGCTGGAGCAACCGGTACGTCCGGGTCTGTCGGCGGCCGAGACCGTGGCGGCCATTCAGGCCCAGGGCGGGCTGGCCGTCGCAGCGCACCCGTTCTTTCGCGCGCGGCGGCGTGTCCGGGCCGGCGCCCGGGTCACCGAAGGCGTTGGACGACTAGTGCGCACGCTGCCGTTCGATGCTATCGAGACTATCAATGGCACGCCCTGTCTACAGGTGCCCAACCTGCGCGCGCGCCGGTTCAACCGCCAATGGTGCCGGCTGCCGGAGGTCGGCGGATCGGACGCCCACATCCTAGCCGCGATCGGGAAGAGCTACACGCTCTTTCACGGGCGTACCGCCGCTGATCTCCGGCAGGCACTCGTCGCCGGTGAGGTCGCAGCCGCGCACGCCTGGTATCGCCCGGGCGAACTGCTCGCCTATGCCACCTTCTACGTGCACATCTCCCGCGCCCGCCGGCTCGCCCGCGCCTGATTGCTCGGCCTTGCCCGCCCCCCAGAGCCAGCCATATGCTCGCGGCGCCAGTCGGCGGCGACCGACCGGCGACACAGGAGGTAGTCATGGCGACCTGGGCCGGTGTCTACGCCATCTTGGCCACACCTTTTGACGAAGCCGGCCAGCTTGACGAGGTCAGTCTCTGCTCCCTCGTCGACTTCGAGCTCGCCTGCGGTGTCCAGGGCCTGACGATCCTGGGGCAGATGGGCGAGTATCACAAGCTGGCTGACGCCGAGCGCGAGCGCGTGACCGAGATCGTCATGAGGCGCGTCGCCGGCCGTGTGCCAGTGATCGTCGGGGTGTCTCATACCGGCACCGATGTCGTCATTCAGCTTGCCCAGTCAGCGCGCCGGGCCGGCGCCGCCGGGATCATGGTGTCGCCACCGAGCGGCGTGCGTGGGGAGGCCGCGTTGCTGGCGCATTTCCGTCGCGTTGCCGCCACTGTCGATGTGCCGCTCATCGTGCAGGACGAGCCGGTGATGACCGGCGTGATCATGCCGCCCGCACTGCTGGCTCGCCTGGCGCGCGACATCTCGACTCTGACCGCGATCAAATTGGAGGAGCCTCCATCGCCGAGCAAACTGTCGCAGGTGCTGGCCCTCACGGAGGGCCGTGTCGCCGTCTTCGGTGGCCTCGGCGGCCTGTTCTTCCTCGAAGAGTTGGGACGCGGCGCTCGCGGTGCGATGACCGGCTACGCCTTTCCCGAAGCACTGGTGGAAATCTATTCGGCGCATATCACCGGCGACCACGATCGTGCCGCTCGAGTCTTTCACCAGCACCTGCCCTTGATCCGGTTCGAGGCCCAGGTCGGCATTGGACTCGGCATCCGCAAGGAGATCTTGCGCCGACGCGGCGCCATGCGGACTGCCATCGTGCGTGAGCCGGCCCCGGCCATCGATGCTGATACCTGGCGCGAGCTGGACGACCTGCTGCGGCAGTTGGACCTCATGCCGCCCGGCGCTTCCTGACACTCATCGCAGTGGCGGTCCTACCCTCGGGCTGCCGTCCGTCAACCCGCCGGCGGCCGCCCGAGCGCACCCACCGCATTGACATCCGGCAGCCGGCGGCCGCAGAAGGGACAATAGCTCACTGGCCAGAACCGGATCTCCGGCACACCCGCGCTCACCGACTCGAAGTCGGTGCCGTAGGCCAGCCAGATTGCCTCTCCGCGCACCGCGTTGAGAAAGGTCACCTCGTAGGCGCTGTCCAGGTCTTCGCAGCAGAAGCGAGGCGTGCGCGGAGCATCCCCCATGTACCGGTCCTGCCCTGCCATGCCCACGGGCCACCGCAGTTCGGCCATCAGCATAGGCCGACGACTTCAACCAGTCAAGCGTCGTTGGGGCGCGACGGTGCGGCAGTGTCGGTAGCCAGCCCACCCGATTGCGCTATACTTTCGCCGTGATTCGAGGTTGCCGCTGCCACCACTGGCTGGCTACCCGGCCAAGCTGAGCGGTCTTGTGGTCCGGTCGATTCGGTGGCGGTATGCCCGCGCTGGGCGTCGGTTGTGTCACCATGCCATGGTCCAGTGGAGGGCCCCTTGTCACGCACCAGCATCTTCCTGCTCGGTCCACCGGTCATCCGGATCGATGGTGTCGACCGGTTTCTGCCGGCACAGAAGTCGCTCGGACTGCTGTTCCTGCTCCTTGCGCGCCCCGGACAGGCACAGGCGCGCGGCCGGCTGGTGAACCACCTGTGGGAGGATAGCGGCGAGCGTGAGGGTCGCAACAGCCTGTCCGTCGCCCTGTCGCGCCTGCGCCAGGGGCTTCCGTCGCTGCCGATCGCGGTCGAGGGTGATGCCCTGCTCTGCGTGCCCGGGCCGGACCTGTGGGTCGACACCTGGGCGCTGCAGGCGGCGTTGGACGATGGCCGGCGCGAGACACTGGAAGCGGCCGGCCAGTGGTGGCGCG
>JADLAZ010000166.1 GCA_020849725.1 Chloroflexota bacterium | reverse complement strand
CCGGCCGGCGCGGTCGTGCTGCCCATGCCAGGTGCGCCGATCAGCTGGTACGTGGCGGGCCTGAGCCAGGACGAGGCGCTGGCGCTGGCCGAGGCGCTGACCCAGCTTGGCGTCGCCGGGCAACGCTTCCTGCGCTGCCCGCACGATCGCACCCGCATCTACTACCTGCGTCCCGAGGATGTGCGCGGCGTCGTCTGCCCCCTCTGCGGCGCGGACGACTTCCTCGTCTTCGAGATGGAGTCGTAGGGCCGCGTAGACCAAGGAGGCGCGGCAGGACGAGAAGGGCGAGTCGAGCGCGGAAAAGCTGGCGGAGCGGGAGTGGCTCGACTTCCCGTGCCTGCTGGCTCCCTGGCTCTACGCCGCCGCTTCATTCTCCCCATCCTACTCGTCAGGGCAGCTTCCCGATGATGCGGGCGGCGGCCTCGGCGTCGAAGGCGCGCAGGGCGGTGGTGCGTACGTAGCCCTGCTGACCGAGCATCAGCAGGCCAGCCGCCATGGTTTCGTCGTCGGGCGCGTCGATGATCAGCACCTGATCGTACTCGCCCATCGTCAGGTAGACGCCCTTGACGATGAGGCCAGCCTGGCGGGCGCGCTCGACGTTGGCCTGGATGCGGTCGGCGGAGTTCTTGATGTCGCCGATGCCCTGCTGCGTGAGCCGGCACAAGATCACGTAGGTCACCATGGCCGTCCTCCTCGTGGCTGGGTGGCTGCCGCGCGGCCTATCATCAGCGCGCTGACGAGTGATACGGTGATCGTGACCCGTTGGAACATCGGCGGGACCAGCCCTGGCGGCGCGGTATACTCGAAGGTTGAGGCGGGAGGAGTGGCGCGCGATGGTCGACATGCTCGATCGGGTATCTGGAATTGAGCGGCGGTTCGCCGAGATCGATGAGGCGCTGGCCGACCCGGCGGTGGCGACCGATCGCGAGCGACTGCAGGCGCTGGGCCGTGAGCGGGCCGAGCTGGAGCCGGTGGCGCTGGCCAGCCGCGAGCTGCGCCAGGTGCGGGTGGCGCTGGACGAGGCAGAAACCCTGGCCGGCGGTGACGACGCGGAGCTGGCCGAGCTGGCGCGGGATGAGATCGAGCCGCTGCGTCAGCGCCAGGATGCGCTGGTGGCGCAGATCAAGGCGTTGCTGGTGCCGAAAGACCCCAACGACGCCAAGGACGTAATCGTCGAGATCCGGGCCGGCGCCGGTGGTGACGAGGCGGCGCTGTTCGCCGCCGAGTTGTATCGCATGTACGCTCGCTACGCCGAGAAGAAGCGCTGGAAGGTCGAGGTGCTGACGACCAGCGAGAGCGAGAGCGGCGGCTTCAAGGAGATCATCTTCGAGGTTCACGGCCGCGATGCCTACTCGCACCTGCGCTACGAGAGCGGTGTCCACCGCGTGCAGCGGGTGCCGGTGACCGAGGCCAGCGGCCGCATCCACACCTCGACGGCGTCGGTCATCACCCTGCCGGAGATGGAGGAGGTCGACATTCAGGTCAACGAGAGCGACCTGCGCATCGACGTCTACCGCTCGACCGGCCACGGCGGTCAGAGCGTCAACACGACCGATAGCGCGGTGCGCCTCACCCATCTGCCGACTGGCCTGGTCGTCACCTGCCAGGACGAGAAATCCCAACTCAAGAACAAGCTCAAGGCGATGGCGGTGCTGCGCGCGCGGCTCTACGACCTGGAGCAGCAGAAGCGCGATGCCGAACTCGGCGCGGCGCGGCGCTCGCAGGTGCGCACCGCCGACCGCAGCGAGAAGATCCGAACCTACAACTTCCCGCAGGACCGGGTGACCGACCACCGGCTGGGCCTGAGTCTCAGCAACCTGCCCGGCGTGCTGGAGGGCGACATCGACCGCTTCGTGACCGAGCTGCGGACGGTCGATCAGACCGAGCGGCTGGCGAGCGCGAGCCTGAACTAACCTGGGCGTGGCCAGGAGCGCGCCAAGGGCCTCAGGCCGCCTCCGACGAGGTGGATGTCGTCAAGCGCGCGAGCTGAAGAGATGGCGGCTCTCTGAAAGTGACTGCGGCGTTGGGCCTGCGCCTCGGTCATCGGCCGCGTTGCCGGAGGGACCGCCTCACCGCGCCAGGCGCCGATCGGCCGCTCAGCGGGCGGCGTAGGCGGGGTAGCGCGGCTTGTACTTGGCCGGCACTTTGATGGTCGGGAAGAGCTTGAGCCCATTCTCGCCCATGACCTTGAGCTTGTCTTCGACCGACAGCGGCAGGTTGAAGACGGCGCGTGGGTGGTCAAAGTCGTGGTGCGGCCAGTCCGACGCGAACAGCGTCGTGGTCTCGCCACGGTAGATGCGGATCAGGTCGCCCAGGTCGCGGCGGTCGTCCGGCTCCTCAACTGGCTGAGTGGCGAAGTACATCCGGCCGATCACATCGGACGGGCGCTCGTCGCCGATGTGGGCCCAGCCGCGGCGGTTCTCGTTGTACTCCTTGTCCAGCCGCATGCGCAGGAACGGCACCCAGCTCAGGCCGGCCTCGCAGAAGACGATCTTGAGGTTCGGATAGCGCTGTGGCACGCCGGTTTCGACGAAGTTCATCAGATTGGACATCATTGCGTAGACATGCGAAACCGTGTGCTGGGTGATGCCAGTGCTGAAGGCTTCGACGTTGTAGGGGAAGCCCCAGGAGTTACCGGCGACGGCGTGCAACATCACTGGCAGGCCAGCCGCCTCGGCCGCGGCCATGATCGGGAAGTACATCCGGTGGCCCCACATCGGGTACACCTGGCACGTCGGCAGATAGACGCCGATCCAGCGCTCCTTGCCGGCGTAGCGCTCGATCTCGCGCACCGCCGCGGCCGGGTCTTGCGGCGGGATCATGACCACAGCGTAGTGGTTGTGCTCCTCACTCAGCCACTCGGCGTCGACCCAGCGGTTGTAGGCCTCGCACAGCGCGGTGGCGTAGGCGGCGTTGGGCATGCCGGCCAGCTTGAGGAAGTTGTCGGGGAACAGAATGCCGATATCGATCGACAGGCTGTCCAGCTCGCGCCGCATCTGCGCCGAGTCCCAGACGATCTCGACGCGCGTCTTGGGGCTGGCGGCGACACCGATGCCGGGCAGGAGCGGGTGCGGGTTGGGGCAGAAGGCAGGCAGGTTGAGGTAGCGGTGGAAGACCTGGGTCAGGTTCTCCAGCGCCGGCCGCCAGGCCGGGTCGACGTAGGGCAGCAACGCCTTGGGCGTCTCGTGGATGTGAACGTCGGCGTCGATGATGAGAACGTCATCCAGAGTCAACCGCTCGCGCGCCTCGACTGCCATGCTCGTTCTCCCTTTACCCAAGTTCCCGCTCCTCGGAGCGGCCTGTCTGCACCTACCGCGTGCGTCTATTCTAGCACGGGTTGCCGGGAGAGTCGGCTGCCTCCGCGAGCGCCAACGATCGGGTGAGCGCGTTGAGTTCATCCACGCGCTGGGACTTGCACCAGCCGGGCATGTGGCGATAGCCCTCGATGGCGGTCATGGTCCCTCCGCTGGTCGGGAGTGCTGGTCGTCAGGTCTATCATCCGCATTCAGGGCACGGGCGGACGGCCAGCGCCGGCGCGTCAGAGTCGGCCGCGCATGCTAGGATGGCCGCGACATCCTGCTCTCTCACAGCGGGAGAGGGTCGGGGGTGAGGATGCCCACGCGACTGCCGGCGAGGAATGCGCGCATGCCTGACGCCCTTTTCATCTTCGATGCCGACGTCCACATCCACGAGCACCCGCCCGACCTGGCGCCGTTCATCGAGCAGCCCTGGCGACGCGTGCTGGAGACGATGACCGTTAACGAGCGCTGGCTGGATGTGCCGGGCTATTCGCCGCTGACGGCGCTCGACCCGCTGCTGGGCGATTTCCCTGGTCCACCGCCGCATCTCATCACCACACCGGAGGGGCTGCGCGCCGACCTGGACGCGCGCGGCGTCGACGCGGCGCTCCTGTTCACCGACCAGTGGATCGGCATCGCCAGCACCCAGGATGAGCCGTACGCCACCGCTGTCATGCAGGCCTACAACCGCTACCAGCGCGAGCGTTGGGTCAACCCGGCGCGCGGCCTGTATGCGCCGATCATGGTCGTGCCGCAGAACCCAGACGGCGCGGCGGCTGAGATTGAAGCGTATGCGACCGTGCCGGGCTTCGCTGCCGTCTGGCTGCCGGCCGGGCAGATGTGGCCAATGTGGGGTCACCGCATGTACGACCCGATCATGGCCGCCGCCGAGGCGGCCGGGTTGCCATGCGTGCTGATGCACAACACCGTCATCGGCAGCCTGTTCCCCTACCAGTTGAGCAACTACGACACGGCGCTGGCCAAGCAGGCGCTGGCGCAGCCACTGGGCGCGATGACCACGCTGGTCAATTTCGTCACGACCGGCGTCTTCGCCCGCTTCCCACGCCTCAAGGTCGTCTTCACCGAGGCCGGCGCCGGCTGGGTCGCGCCAGTGGCCTGGTGGCTGGACCGCACCGCACCGGACGTACCGGCCGAGACACCGTTCCTGACGATGCGGCCGAGCGACGTCATTCGCCGCCATGTCTACGCCACGACACACCGGCTGGAGCGAACCGACGACCCGGCGGCGCTGCTGACGACGATCCGGGCTGGCCTGGATCTAGATCACCTGCTGTATGCCAGCAACTTTCCGCACTACAATGCCGAAGGCGCCGACGCGCTGGGCCGCCTGGGCCTGACGCCGGCCGACCGCCGGCAGGTGCTGGGCGAGACGGCGCGATCGATCTTCCGGCTGGCGTCGGCGGAGGCGCGACACTGACGATATCCTCCAACCGAAATGTAACAAAGCTCATACGAGTGCGTAGACTGGGATGACGCTGGCCCACGGCGCACTCTGGTCGGCCCCGGCCATCGCGTCGCCGGCCGTTCTCTGGCTGGGCCAGGGCCGGCGTCAGGATCACCCCTTCGTTCTCGCCTGGTTGGCGTCCGGTTGGCGGACGCGCCAGCGCCATCGTCTTTCGACTGCCTGACTGTGGCCGGCTGCCGCCGCGCCGCGGAGGGACGACCATGACTATGAAGGCCGGCAGCGCCAAAGTCCTGATCGTGGACGATGAGCAGGAAATCACCGATCTGCTGCGACTGTGGCTCGAGCGCGAGGGCTACACGGCCGTAACGGCCCACTCCGCCAGCGATGCCCTGCGCCAGCTCTACCAGCAGCACCCCGACCTGGTCGTGCTGGACATCATGATGCCGCACATGGATGGCTGGCAGGTCTGCCAGCGCATCCGCGAGGTCTCTGACGCGCCGGTGATCATGCTGACTGCGCGCACCGAGACCGACGACAAGGTGCTGGCGCTGACGCTCGGCGCCGATGACTACCTGACCAAGCCGTTTGAGTTCCCGGAGTTGCTGGCGCGCGTCAAGGCGTTGCTGCGGCGCAGCACGCTCGCCACCACTCGGCCGGAGAGCGTCATCTTCGACGATGGCTACCTGCGCGTCGATTTCGAGCGCCATCGCGTCTGGATCAAGGAGCAACCGGTCAAGCTGTCGCCGCTTGAGTTCCGCATGCTGTCGTATCTCATCCAGCAGCGCGGCTGGGTCGTCACGCACGACCAGTTGCTCGACAATGTCTGGGGTCCACACTGCGTCTACGACAGCAGCTATGTCAAACTCTACGTTAAATACCTGCGCAACAAGATCGAGGAAGATGCCAGCAACCCCCGCTACATTCGGACAGAGTGGGGGGTGGGCTACTTCTTCAACAGCGACCCCGAGCCGGCTCAGGTTCGGACCTAGCCGGGCATGACAGCGCCGACAGACGAGCCGGGGACGACACCGGCGGTGGGTCTGGTGGAGGAGGCGCTGCCCCGGCTCCCAGCGGCGGACGAGCTCAATCCGCTGCTGGAGGCTGTGTCGCTGGTGGCGCACGAAGTGCGCACGCCACTGACGCTGATCAAAGGCTACGTCTCGACCCTGCTCCACATCGACAACCTGTCGGCGGAGGAGCAGCGCCATTATCTGCTGGCGATCGAGCAAGCGAACGCGCGCCTGACGCGCCTGGTCGACAACCTGCTGGACATGTCGATCGTCGATGCCGGTCGCCTGTCGATCCATCCGACCGAGGGCCAGCTCGACGATCAGGTCCGGCAGACCGTGCGCCAGATGCAGGCCCAGACGAGCGATCACCTGCTGCGGGTGACCTCGCCACGCCCGCTGCCGGCCATCCACTTCGATGCGCACCGCATCGAGCAGGTGCTGATCAACCTGCTCGGCAATGCCATCAAGTATGCGCCGGAGGGTGGGTCGATCGAGATCGTCCTGCGAACGGTCGAGCAGTGGGCCAACCTGGGCCGCCCCTGGCCGGGCGCCACACTGCCGAGGGCCGGCGCGTGGCAGGTGGTGCAGGTGCTGGATGAGGGCAGCGGCCTGCCGGCGGATGATCCGGCGCGGTTGTTCGGCAAGTTTCAGCGCGGCTCCCACCGCCAGCATCGCGCGGTGCGCGGCGCGGGCATCGGGCTGTATCTGTGCCAGGCAATCGTCGAAGCGCACGGCGGCGCGATCTGGGCCGAGAACCGGCCCGAGCGCGGCAGTTGCTTCACCTTCTGCCTGCCCGCGCCACTGGCCTGACGCGCGCGCCCGCGCCACCCCTACCCGCGCTGGGGGCGTGATTCAAACGGAGTTCCGACGCGGTTCCTCCGGCTGTCCAACACCGGCTCCGTAGGGTGACAGGTGTGACAAAAGAAGGGCTGTCGGCCGTAACACCCATGGAGAGGCCGCCCACGACGCGGGCCGGCCCTGGATGCCCTAGCCAATCGCAGGTGTGGCGCGTGCAGAGTGTT
>JADLAZ010000165.1 GCA_020849725.1 Chloroflexota bacterium | reverse complement strand
GTCCGGCTGCTGCGCGATGGCGTAGCCGCCGCTCGGGTGGTCGTCGAAGGTGACGGCCACCCTGCCGCCCTGGCCGAATGTCGGGTCCAGGTCGCCGGCCGCCGCCCAGGCCGTCGCCAGCGGCGCGAGCACCAGGGCGGTGAGCAGGATGAGCGCCGCGAGGGCGGGAATCGAGGACAGACGCAGCGCGCGGGGATTCCGGATCACGGCTCCGTACCAACCTTCCATGCCGATCAGTGCGGGCCGCTTGCGGCCCGAGCCCCACCCTAGCGCCCCTGCGGTGCCGTGTCATGTATCGAAGGATGTATTTCGCGGGTGTATCCCGCCCCGTGGCGGCTGGCAGGCTCGGCGCCGGGTGACCGTGCGCTCGGCCGGCAACTGTCACCAAATTGACACTGTCGAGCCGCGCTGCCTACCATGCGCCGGGGCGGGACGCGCCCCTGACCTCGGCTCCTCCCGCGGCCGAGTCGCTCGGAGCCGTTCCCGCATATGCTCGGCCGACTGCCCGCAGCCTCGCTGCTCGCCCTCACCCTTCGGCTCATCGCTCCCTGGCCGCCCGGCCGGGGCGGAACGTCCGCTGCACTCGCCGCGTTCGGCGTGGCGGAGGCCCCGCCGAACGCTCGGCCACCGGCCAGCGTCGGCCGTGCGCGGGCGCAGAGGCGACGCGGCTGGAGCGATCCGCTGCGGCTGGTCTTGCTGCTGCTCGCGGCCGGCGCGGCGCTGGAATCCGCGACGCTGTTCCGGGCCGACAAACTGACCCCGGCGCCCTTTCTCTGGCTCGTGCTGGCCGTGGGCGTGTCCGCCCTGGCGCTGCAGGCACCGGCAACGCGGCCGGATTGGGTGCGCCTTGATGCGTCCAGCGGCTGGCCACTCCGCTCGGACTTCCTGCTGGCCGCGCTCGGCCTGGGCCTGCTGGCGGACCTCGCCTATATCCTGCGGCTCGTGCCGGAGCCGGTGCTGGTGGCCGGCTGGCTGCTCGCGCAGGCGCTGCTGGTGGCCGCGTGCCTGCCGCGCCCGCGTCGGCCGCGGCTGCCCTCCCGCGGGGTGCTGCTGGAACTGGCGGCGGTGTTGGCGGTGCTGCTGGTGGCGGCCTGGCTCCGGCTCTGGGACAACGCCATCATCCCGCAGCGCATCCATGGCGACAGCACGATGTACGGCCTGGAGGGGCGCGCGATCCTGGCCGGTCGCTACCGGGACTTCTTCGGGAACCTGGAATACAACATCCCGCTCATCGGCTACGTCCCCACGGCGCTCTCGCTGTGGGCCTTCGGCGACAACCTGCACGGCCTGAACACCGGCCCGGCCCTGGTCGGCGTCGTCTCGCTGGCCGGGTTGTACCTGCTGGCGCGCCACCTGTTCGGCTGGCGGGTGGCGCTGTTCGCCCTGGTGCTGGCGGGCGGCAACCTGGCGCACATCCACTACAGCCGCATCGCCGGCTACATCGAGCCGGTCGCGTTCACCGTCTGGGGGCTGTACCTATTCCTGGTTGGCCTGCGGCGCGGCCCCGCCTGGGCGTTCGTCGGCGCCGGGCTGCTCGCTGGCTACGGGATCAACACCTACTTCACCGGCCGATTGCTGCCGCCGCTGCTGCTGGTGGCCATCGCACTCACCGCGCTCGCCGCGCCGGGTGGCCTGCGGGCGCGGCGGCGTGGGCTGGCGCTGGCCGTTGCCGGGCTGCTGCTGGCGCTTGGCCCGTCGCTCATCTACTCCGCCAGCCACCTGGATCAGTTCAACGACCGCACCGGCGACGTGCTCATCACCAAGACCGGCATCTGGAAGCGGATGGCGGACAGCTACGAGTTGTCCGAGCTGGACTCCCGGGGCATCATGCTGGAGCAGTTCAAGCGGACCGCCCTGGCCGTCTGGCGCTATCACGACATCTGGCAGCACTTCGGCATGCCCCGGCCGATGCTGGACCTCATCTCCGGCGCGCTGCTGATGCTCGGGCTTGGCTACGCGCTGCCGCGCCTGTATCGGCCCGGCATCGCCCTGCTGCTGGCCTGGGTGGCCGGCTACGTGCTCGCCGGCACCCTGACCAGCGACCCGCCGGCCTACCAGCGGCTGGTCGGCCTGTCCTTCCCCGTCGCCATCCTGGGTGCGCTCGCGCTGGAACGCGGACTGGCCCTGCTCCCCGCCGGGCGGCGCTGGGCCGCGGCCGGCCTCGCGCTCGGCCTGGTGCTGGCCTCGGCCTCCGGGGCCTGGAACTGGTCCGACTACGTGGCCTGGGCCGCCGACCCGTGCAGCGCCGAGGATCGAATGGAGGTCGCCCGCTTCCTGCTGACCCAACCGCAGGACTACCGGGTGCTCATCATCAGCGACGACTGGGAGTCGAACAGCCCGGATTTCCGCTTCGTGCTCCCGCATCGCGTCATCAATTCGACCACGGCGGATGACTTCGACGAGATGAGCGCCCTGCCCGCCCCGCCGATGATCTTCGTGCTGGACAACCACGTCCGCGAGGAGCACCTGGAGCGATTGCGGCGGCAGTACCCTGCCGGGCGCCTCGTGTACGGTTGCCCCACGGACGAGGACGGGCCAACCTTCACCGCGCTGGGGGTGGGCCGCGGCTAAGCGGCCCGGCGTGCCGCGGCGCGCGTGCGGCGCAGCCCGCGTGGCCGTCCCGCTCCCGCGCCGGGTGGCCGCGGCGGTCGCGGACCCGGGCGGCTACACCCTTCGGCACAACCCGACGCGGCCCATATCGCCAAGATACATCCCCGAATACATCGTTCGATACATGACCGCCGCCTCGGCCCCCCCTAGCCTGGGGATTGGCCGGCGTGCCCGCGCCGGCACATGCGGAGCGGGAGACGCGGATGAGCGTGCTGACGACGGGGCGTCATGCGGCCAGGCGACAGGTCGCGCGGTTGGTGGTGGGCGGCGTGCCGGCGGTGATGCGCTGCGCGCCCGTGCGGGCGGCGATCGGGCGGGCCTGGCCGCAGCTCGGGGCGTACTACGCCAGTCCCGCCACCCAGCGGCTCTCCGCCCGCGACCACACCCAGCAGCCGGCGCGCAACCTCACCTTTTACGCCGGCCTGCGCGAACGGCTGGCGGCCAGCGGCGTGCCGGTGGAAGACGCCGCGGTGGACCTCGCGGACTTCGAGGCCTGGCTGGCGGACTACGCCGAACTGCGCGACTACTACCGCGGCATCGCCGGGAGCCCCTGGGTGGAGAAGTGCCTGGAGCACTACCTGGCCGCGCGCTGGCTGGGCATCGCGCCCGGCGACACGGCGGTGGATGTGGGGGCGCAGCGTAGCCCGTGGGCGGAGATCCTCGCGGCGCGGGGCGTGCGCTCGTATCGCCTGGACCTCTCCTATCCGGCCGGCATCCACGGGCGGGATATCGGCGCGGATGCTGGCGCTACCCGGCTGCCGGACGGCTTCTGCACCGTGCTCACCGCGCACTGCTCCTACGAGGCGTTTGCCGGCGACTCGGACGTGCGGTTTGTCCGCGAGGCCGGCCGTATCCT
>JADLAZ010000164.1 GCA_020849725.1 Chloroflexota bacterium | reverse complement strand
GGGCGCCACACGCGATCACCGTCAACGCCGTCGCGCCCGGCTTCGTCGAGACGCCGCTGATCCAGCCGCTGCTGGACAACCCGGAGATGCGCCACCGGATCACCGAGCGCGTCCCGCTCGGCCGGCTGGCGCTGCCGGGAGACATCGTCGGGCCGGTGCTGTTCCTGCTCTCCGATGCTTCCGCGTTCGTCACCGGCCATGTCCTGTACGTCGACGGCGGCACGACCGCCGTCGAGTTCTGACGCTCGGCGTGCCCAGCCAGCCCACGCCGGCCCTGTGATCGCGGCGCTCCCCCGCTCGGGGAAGCGCCCAATCCGGCTGCGCTGTAGCGAAGCGATCGGCACGTCTCGCTATGTCGTGAAGCGCATGCCCAGCAGCCGCTCAATCACCCGACCGACCTCGGCCGAGTTGCGGTCGTTCAGCCCGTTGGCCGAGGCAGCAGCGTATTGCTGGTAGCCGGCGCTGGCGATCGTCAGCGGCACATCGCTGTCCCGGCCTAATTGCAGCGCCAGCCCGACATCCTTGCGCATCAGCGCCAGCTTGAAGCCGACCGGCCCGTCCTCGCCCGCCGCCAGCGCCGGCAGCGCCCCGCGCCAGGCGGCCGAGTCGCCCGACGACACCTTGACGACCTCGTGCAGCAGCCCCAGGTCGGCGCCGGCGCGCACGCCCAAGGCCAGCGCCTCGGCCGCCAGTGCCGCCTGGACACCGCCCAGCATGTTGTTGATGATCTTGAAGACCTTGCCCATCCCCACCGGCCCAACGTGATAGATATTCGTGCCCATCGCCGCCAGCGCCGGCCGGCAGCGCTCCAGCACCGCCGCGTCGCCGCCGACCATCAGCGTCAGCGTGCCCTTCTGCGCGCCGGTGACGCCGCCGGAGACGGGCACGTCCAGCACGTGGCCGCCCCGCGCCGCCGCTCGCACCGCCGCCCGCTGCACGACGCCGGGCGAGGCGGTCGACATCTCGATCACGACGCCGCCCGGCGCCAGCCCGGCCAGGATGCCGTCCGCCCGATCGAGCGAGTCGTCGATCTCGGCGTCGGCCGGCACACACAGGCAGACAGCGTCGCTGGCCTCCGTCACCGCGCGCGCCGTGGCGTAACGGGTCGCGCCAGCAGCCAGCAGCGGCTCCGCCGCCGCCGATCGGCCGGTAACGAATGCGACCGGGAAGCCGGCCTTCCGCAGGTTCAGCGCCATCGGCAGCCCCATCGCGCCGACGCCGACGTAGCCAAGTCGCAGGTCAGGCATAGTCGTCCTCCTTGTGGGGGCTGAGGTCAGGGGTCGGGGACCAGGGGTCGGGGATCGGGGGATGTGGACTGGGAGGTGGGCTATCGCCATCCGCTTTCATCTCGGCCCCTGACCCCCGACCCCTGACCCCCGACCCCTGGCTCCCAGCGCCTACTCCGGATACGCCTCAATCACGAACGGGATCCACTCGTCGAGGATCCAGCGCATGTAGCGCAGGTACTTCACGGCCGACCAGATGCCGTCGCCCGAGCCGTGCTCGTAGCAGACCCAGCCACGGAAGCCAGCCCGCCAGAGGATCTCAGCGCCCTCGCGGAAGTTCAGGTCGCCATCGTCCAGCTCAGTATCCCAGGCGTACCAGCGGCGCTCGTCGGCGAAGTAGAGGCGGTGGTAGTTCTTGACCTCCCAGTAGTTGGTCAGCGGCGCCATTGCCTGCATCATCTGCCGGCCGGTCTCGTGGATCTCGTACGGCACCCGATAGGCGTTGCCGATGTCCGGGTTGACGCCGACGTTCGTCTCGTCGATCAACTTAACCAGCCGCAGGCAGTTGGCAGCCGTATCCTGCATGCCGTCGTCGTGCAGCTCGATCGACAGTTGCGCGCCGATGCCGGCGCACTGCTGAGCCAGTGTCTTGAGCGCCGCCGCGACCGTGTTCCAGACTGCGTCAGGGGCATAGGCGCCGCGGAAGAGCGTCGCCTGTCGATGGGCCAGGGTGTCGGCGTCCCACTGCAGTGGGTAGGGAGCATTGACCGACATGTCGAAGATGGCTGGCCGCAGGATCTCGCACGCCGCCAGGCAGGTATCCAGGCGGTGACGTTCGTAGTCGACCCGCTCTGGCATGTGCAGGCTCTTGCGCAGCGCGTTAAAGGCGGCGACCTCCAGACCGGCCTCATCCACCACCGCTTTGATCCCGCGCCACTGCGCCGGGGTGATCTCGTAGAAGCCGGGCAGACTATCGTAGAAGACAACGCCTTCGACGCTCTTCTCCTTCCACCAGCGCAGCATCGGCAGCGCTGTCTGCGGCCGATCGTAGAATGCTCGGCCCTGGCGCTGCAGCGCCGGCCCAAACGCCCGGTTATCCCCAACAGCTAGTCGCATGGCTCCTCCTCATCACGCATGACCGATAACCCCGTGGGGCGCGCCCGATCATAGCCGATCACAACGGCGCGCGCATGCCACGATCGCGTCATCACGCGTTCCGGGTCAGTGGCAACGCCAGCGCAAAGGTGCTGCCCTGGCCAGGGGTGCTGGTGACCCCAAGGCGGCCGCCATGGGCCAGCGCGATCTGGCGGCTGATGAACAGGCCGATGCCCAGGCCGGCCCCAGGTGTGGTCGTCGGCCGGGGGGAGCGTTCGAACAGACGCGCGCGCTGCTCCGGCGCAATGCCCGGTCCCGTATCAGTGACCGAGACAACCGCCTCATCATTCTCGTGGTGCAGCCACACGGTGACGGCGCCGGCTTCCGGGCTGTGGCGCACGGCGTTGCTCAGCAGGTGGGCGACGGCCTGCTCGATCCGGTCGCCATCCACCAGCACCGGCGCCGGTTGGGCCGGTCGCTCCCACCGAATAGGGTGCGCCGTCGTCTCCCGACAGCGCATCACGACCCGCTCGACCAACGACCCGAGGTCGTGCGGCATCGCCGTCATCGTCAGGCGGCCGGCCTCATGGCGGGACAGATCGAGCAAGTCGTTGACCAGCGCGCCCATGCGGTGCGCCTGCTGCGCGATCACCGCCAGCGCTTGCAGGTGGCGCGGGTCATGGCCGTCGCGCGCCAGCCGGCGGGCGATCAGTTCGGCATAGCCTTTGATGCTCGTCAGGGGGGTCTTCAACTCGTGCGACACGAGTGACACGAAATCGTCCTGACGATGCAGCGCCTCGGTGCGCGCCGCCAGGCGCATCCCGTCCAGCAGCATCGCCAGGAAGGCGGCCAGGACCTGCGCCACCTCCAGCTCAGCGTCATCGAAGTGGCGCGGCTGACGCGAGAGCAGCACCAGCACACCGACCGGCGCCGCGCGCACCACCAGCGGCACAAACAGGGCGGCGGCGATGTCGGCCGGGCAGCCGCTGGCGCGCCGCCAGGCGGCGCCGGCGACCTCGGCGGTCGGTGTCTCCTCGATGATCTGAAGCGTGGCCGTGCGCGCGGCCTCGGCCACCAGTGACGGCGCGGCCAGCGGCATCGTCGCCAGTTCCGGGTGATCGGCCGGCAGGCCCTGCGCCGCCTCCCAGCGCAACTCCTGCCGCGTCGGGTCTACCAGCCACAGCGCGGCGATGTCCAGCTCCAGCACCGCCACCACCTGCTCGACCGCGCCCCGCGCGAGCGGAGCCGGGTCGGCACTGCTCGCACCGACCAGCACCGCCAGCGCGTCCATGAGGCGCTCTTGCCGGCGCTCATCGGTGACATCCCGGTCGACGGTGACGGCGCCCACGACACGGCCAGCCGTGTCACGCAGCGCCTCGGCCCGGCAGCGGTAGTGGTGGCGCGCGCCACCGGCCGCCTGCAGGCGCAACTCGGCAGTAACCGGCTCTCCAGACCGCAACGCCTCGAGGAGCGGCAGGGCATCCAGCGTGGCGGGCTGGCCGTCCCCGCGACTGATGACAACCGCGCGCAACGCCGTTGCCAGTGGCAATCCGACGGCCTCGCTTGACAACTGGAGGCTCAGCCGCGCCGCCGGGCTGAGGCGCCGGACGACCTGGTGCTCGTCGACGATCAGGATGCTGTCGCGGCTCGCCTCGATCAACGCCTGCAGCCGCCCATCACCCAGGTGCAGCGCGTCATCGGCCCGCGCGACGACGACCGCCGTCGCCAGCAGCGCACCGGCGGCCTGCGCCAGCGCCACCTCGGCGGCATCGCGTGCCCACTCAGCGGCCGGCTCCAGCAGCGCCAGCACGCCCACAGCACGGTTCCCAACTGGCAGCGGCACGAACAGCACCTGGCAGGCGGCCATCAGTCGAGCGAGCCGGACCGAGCCGGGCCGACCGGCCGCCCCCAGCATGGCCAGCCGCGGCTGGCCATGCATGAGCACCCAGCGCGCATCGTCCGCCGCCAGCCAAGTCGCCTCGTCCGGGCGCAGGCCAGCGCTGCCGGCCACGGCCAGGCAGTGCGCCGGGTCAGGCAGGAGCAGCGCCGCGCCGCGCGCACCGAGGGCATCCGCCACCGCCCGCGCCACCTCGTCCAGCCCGCCGGCCCGCATCGCTGCCGCGGTCGCCACCTGCGTCAGCACCCGCGCCGGCCGCTCATCCGGCGCCACTCCAACCCGCAGCGCGGCGGCGCCCAGGACCGCCAGGTCCTCGACGGCAGCGCGTGTCACCGCGCCCTCGCCAGTGGCGGTCACCAGCACGCCCAACACCTCGCCGCCGGTCAGCAGCGGGTAGGCGACATGCGGCCGGGCCAGCAGCGTCCACAGCGCCGCCGGCTCACCCTCGCCAGCCACAATCCGCCGCTCGCTGAGCGCCCGCAGCGGCGCCAGCCGCGCCAGCGTCGGATCGGCCAGCGCCAGCGGACCAACCCCGCCGTCACCATCGCTGCCCATCGCCATCAGCCAGCCGCCACGCCGCACCAGCACCGCCGCGGCTCCGGTCAGCGCCCGCGCCCGCCGCACCAGCGCTGCGACGGGCAGATCGCCGGCCACCAGCCCGGGCGACTGGTCCTTCCTGATGGCAGGGTGGTCAGCTTCGACCATCGGGGCGCCTCGTGATGATATGGTGCATGATGACATGTGATGCGTGGCGACAGGGCGTGGGCATCATGCCCCTGGATATCGAGGCGCTAGCCGGCCTGGCAACAGGGACCGGCCCGATTTGATCCAGGGACGGCAAGTAGCGTCCACGTCCTACCTCAGTGAGTGAATCGGCCTGGCATCAGCAACGGGCGCACCTAATCTCCTCCAGGTTCCCGACCTGCTTCATCCTCATCACGCATCCTGCCAGACGGCCAGCGGGACGACACCATGCGCGGCGTCGGTGCAGTTGGCGAGGCGGTTGGGCGCGGCGACCAGGCGCTGGCGGGCGCGGATGCGCTCCAGCCGGGCCGCGCCGAGATCGGCGCGCGCCGTCGTCAGGTCACCGGCGAAGGCACGCGGCGCGGCGGACGCGCTGGGCGGACGCGCCGCGAAGGCGGCTCGGTCGAGGAGTTCCAGTCGGCCGGCACGGAAACGGAGATGGATCAGGTCGCCGGTTTGCAGGTAAAGGATGCCACCGCCAGCCAGCGCCTCGGGGGTGACGTGACCGATGGCCGCGCCGTAGGTGACGCCGCTGTAGCGACCGTCACTGATCAGCACGCTCGTCTTCTGCAGCCACCGATTGGCGTTGATGTGCTGCATCGGGTTGAACATCTCCGGCATCCCGAAGGCGGCTGGTCCCTGCCCACTGATGACCGTGGCAATCTTCAGTGTGCGCGCCGCCAGCATCCGCCGCAGGATGGTCTCGTCATCCGCCAGCGTCGCCAGATCAGCCGGTGATGGGTCGGCCGGCAAGCGGTTGTGGTCGTGCAACGCCAGCAGCAGCGCCCGGTCGAGTCCGGCTTCGGCGCGGAAGTTGTCCAGCACCTGGGCGTCCAGCAAGCGAGCATTGGCGGCGTCCTCATTCTCGAAGTAGAGGACGACGGCCGCCTTCTCGTCGAACTCGTCGAGCTGGGCATCGGGGAGGCCGCTGATCTTGACGACCGCCGACTCGAAGACGTTGCCGCGCAGCACATCGATGCCGGAGAAACCGCGCCGTGGCCGGGCCAGAATGATCGGGTTGTCGGTCACACCCTCGGCGCTGAGCGCGGTCGGATCGGCCAGACGCTCGGCCCAGGTCGTGCCGGTCATCGTCGGCGCGTCGAGATCGAGCGGCACGCCGTTGCGGTGCAACTCATAGAGCAGCGTCTCCATGCCGCGGACCTGGCCAGCGCAGCACTGCTCAGCCAGCCGGAAGATATCGCGGCCGGCGGTCAGGCGGTAGTCGAACAGGTCGGGGATGGGGTGGGCGGTGCGGATCTGTTCGATGTCGTAGATGCTGAACTGCCGGCCGGCATGGACCATCACCGACACCAGATGCATCATCAAGTTAGTCGAGCCGCCACTGGCGCTGTGGATGCGCACGGCGTTGGCGAAGTTGGCCGTGACGAGGTTGGCGACGCTGAACTCCGGCCGGTCGTAGACGCCGAAGAACGCGTCGACGGCGGCATTGACCTGCTCGGTCGCCGGCGGGTCGGTCAGCAACTCAACGGCCGGGTGGACCAGTCCCAGCCCGGCGACGACGTGGCGGGAGGAGTGGCCGGTGCCGTTAAAGGCGCACATGCCGCCTTTAGCGTCGCACGTGTTGACCGCCAGCGCCTTCTCCAGATCCTTGTGCTCGGCCAGCGTCAATGCGCCGATATCGCGCGCGCGGGTGAGCACGCCCTGGAAGGCGGTATTAGAGGTACACTGGAGGATGAACTCCATCGTGTCGCGCAGGTCGGCGGCGATGTCAGCCGCGCCGAGGTCGTCACACCGGTCGGCAATGGCGGCCAGCGCCGCCTTGACCGGCTCGGGGATGATGCCACCGCGCAGCACGTGGGCAGGGATGAAGGTCGCCATGACCGGCGCCTCGCCGCGGAAGCGGCGCAGCCGGTCGAGGTAGGCCAGCGCCGCGACGATCGCCAGCGGCTGCTTGTCGCAGCCCTGGAGGACGACGGCGGCATGGTAGCTCTGCGCCTCGAGCTGGTTGAGGACGGTGGCCGTCGTCAGGTTGCGCGAGGCAAGCGAGTAGGACATGCCCATCGTGCTCTGGGCGGTGCCATCGCACAGCACCGGCACATTGAAGGCAAACGGCACGCCACCCATCGCCCAGATGCGGTGCGCCGCCCGCAGCGCCGTCTCCAGGTCGAGGATGTGGGCCGGGTGATCGGGCGAGCCGCCGATGACGGCGACGCGCGGCGCGTTGGCCTCCATCCGATCGTAGATCTCGTCGAGCGACCAGCCGAGCGCCGGCAGACCGAGCACCTGCTTGCCGCGGTCGAGCAGCGCCGCGACCGTGATCGGCTCGTTGGCCTTGGCCTGGACGTTGTCCCGGTAGGGGTTGACCGGGTTGTCGATGCGCGGCCGCGTGAGAGGGATGAGGGTACTCATGCGTCGATCGCCTTTCGTCCGACGGGATAGCGATCAGGGTTCGGACGGGAGCAATGCCTCGAAGTCCGCGAGTGTTGCCACCCGTGCTGCAGGCGCGGCCAGGGCCATCAGGTTGTCAGGCGTGAGCAGATCCAGCCGCGCCAGCAAGTCGGCCGACAACTGTCCGAAGCGCGCTTCGAGGACTTCCTTCAGCATCGCCCGCCGATCACGGCCGATGATCTCCAGATACCAGGGTGACTGCTCCAGAACGATCATGTCCCACCTCATGATTTGCTGCACCAACCGCGAGTTCAGGGCGAAGGTAGCGAAGAAGGCCAACAGCGGCTCCAGATCGGCAAGATGTTCGTCGGCCCTCAGCGCCGCCAATGCCTGCCGCACGACCGGTTCCGTGCCGCCACCGCGCAGCACGGGCACGAATGGCAGGAGTGTGGGCAGGGGCTGGGTCAGCACATCATGCGCCTCTACCTCCCACAGGTTCAGCACGCGATAGTCGCGCCGCGCTTGCAGCCCCAACAGTGTGGTTTCGTATCGGTCGGCGACCGTGGCGCCCGGCGGCGGCGGCAGAATGTTGACCAGCACCGGGTAGACCGGCACATCGTAGCGTTCTTCGGCCAGCGCGGCGTAGGCATGCATCCGGCGCGGCAGGCGCGGGTCATAGCGCAATTGTATCTCGTTGAGCACGAGGAAGTTCCCGATCTCTGGATCGTGCACGCGCAGCAGCACATCACTCTCGCGGCTGACCCACTGGAAGTCGGCGCTGACGATCGCGTCGGCGACAACCTGAGGTCGTTGCGTCACCCAGCGCGCCCAGGCGTCCGGCGCCAGGCCGATCAGGCGCTTGCTGCCGATATCGGCCGGACCGGCCATCAGCCTGCTCCGTCCATGTTGCCGCTCGCGCCGGTCAATGGAAGCGCCGGTACTCGGCGGCATCGACGCGGGCGATGACCAGGCTGGGACCGGGGTGGGCCAGCGCCGCCGCCAGTGTCGCATCGGCGTCCGCCGGATCATCGATCTCCCAGGTGGCGACGCCGAAGGCTTGGCCGAGCGCGGCGTAGTCGAGCTGGCCAAACTCGACGCCGTAGGGGGCGGCGCCGACGCGCTGCTGCTGATTGCGGATCAGCGCCAGCGCCTGATCGACCAGGACGACGATCGTCGCCCGCGCGCCGGTGCGGACGAGTGTCTCCAGATCGCCGGGGTACATCAGCAACCCGCCGTCGCCGATGACGGTCGCCACTGGCCGGCCGGGATCGAGCAGCGCCGCCGCCAGCGCCGACGAGATGCCGTAGCCCATCGCCGAGCCACCGTTGGCGACCAGGAACGTCCGCGGCTGCTCAGCGCGCCACTGCTGGCAGATGAGCAGCTTGTGCGAGCCGACGTCGCAACTAACGACGCCGTCGTCGGGCATGACCCGACGCAGGCTGTCGATGATGTGCTGCGGCGCGCAGCGCGTCTCCGGACGCGGCGCGAGCAGGTCCAGCACGCGCTGCCGGTAGCCGGCAATCTCGGCGGCCGTCCAGGCGACCGGCGGCGGCGGCGCGGCGGCAATCTCCTCCAGCAGTGTCGCCAGGTCGCCCTCGATCAGTGCCGTCTGCGGGTAGGTTGGGTCCGGGCCATAGCCGGGCGACAGGCTGTAGACCGGGCAGTCGTAGCGCCAGGCGGGGATGAAGTCGATGCCCTCCAGCCCGATCGCCAGCACCGCATCGGCCGCCTCCAGCACCTCGCCGACCGGCCGCCAGCCGTAGACACCGTACGCGCCGACAAAGAGCGGGTGGCTCTCCGGCAAATGCCCCTTGGCCTTGGGCGTGCAGATCACCGGCGCGCCCCAGCGCTCGGCTAGCCGGCGCAGCGCTCCCTCGGCGCCGGCGTGGGCCAGGCCGATGCCCAGCGCCAGCACCGGCCGCCGCGCCCGCGCCAGCCCGGCCAGCACCGGCCGCAGGTCCGGCGCCGGCAGTTCCCGTCGAACCAGCGGGAGCGGCGCGCGGTCGACCAGTGGCCGCCCAGCCTCGGCCCGCGACAGGGCGACGTGGACCGGCCCGGGCAGGCCGTCGGTCGTCAGCGCCCAGGCGCCGGGCAGCACGGCGGCGGCGTTGTCGGCGGTCAGCACGTGGCTGGCCTTGGTCACCGGGCCGAAGAAGCCGGCGAGCGGGAAATGCTGGTGCGTCGTCGTCGCCTTGGCGCCCGGCTCGATGTCGGCTGTCAGCGCCAGCAGCGGCGCGCGCTCCAGGTAGGCGTTGGAGACGCCACTGAACAGGTTGGCCGCGCCCGGCCCGAGTGTGGACAGGCAGACGCCTGGCCGGCCGGTGAGGTAGCCGGCGGTATCGGCGGCGAAGGCGGCGACGGCCTCGTGGTGGACCAGCACGAACGGCACACCGGCCGCCCGCAGCGCCACCATGACCTCGGTATTCTCGCCACCGGGCATGCCGTAGACGCGCGCGACGCCGTGGTCGCGCAGGAAGCCGGCCAGGTACTCTGCTGTCGTCGTCACGTGCCCTTCCGTCTCATCGTTCATCTCAGCCCGCCGGCCGAGGGTAGCATGGGCGCGCTGAGGGCGTCAAAGCGAGAGTTGGCGCACTCGCTTTCCCGCTTGCCGGGGCGATGCGCTGCTGGCGGTCCATCGGGAACGTCAGCCGTGATCAGCGGTAGCGCACGATCGATGTCAGGGCGGCAGCCAGGACGAGCAGGATCGTCCCCATGCGGAGCACCAGACGCAAGCGCTGCCGGTCGCCACGATGGTCGCCGGCCACTGATCCAACTGTCTGGTGTGCCAGGGTGGCGTGCCGAACCGTTACCGATCGATCGGCGCGGGCGGCCCGGCGAGTACCGCCGTGAAGCCGTCGCGCCAGGTCGGATAGCGCGGACGCCAGCCCAGCTGGCGTGCCCGGGCGTTCGAGGCGCCGCGCTCCCAGGCCGCCGCGCCCGGCCGAACCGGCGGCGGCGGTGCGCCGACGAGGTGGGCGTAGAGCGGCAGCCACTCCGTCCCGGCGGCAGGCGCATCATCGACGATATTGAGTAAGCCGGCCGGCCAGGCCAGTGCCGCGCGCGCGGCCGCCGCCGCATCGGCGACGTGCAGGAACGAGGCCACGCCGTCGGTCGCCTGGATCTCGCCGCGGCGCACCTGGTCGGTGACCGGGCCGTTTCGGGTATACCACGTGCCGGGGCCATACAGCAGCCCGTAGCGCAGGACGATCCCGACCGGCAGCTCGGCCACCGCCCGCTCCAGCGCCTGCACGGCAGCGACCAGCTCACCACGCGGCGGCGGTGCATCCAGATCCAGCGGCTCATCCTCGCGCGCCGGCCCCTGTCCTGGCGCGCAGACCCAGGCGATGCTTTCGGCGATCATGCGCGACACGCCAATCGCCAGAGCCGCATCGACCAGATTGCGGGTACCCTCCACCCGCACGCGAGAATTGGCGGCGAAGTCACGCGAACTCAGGTCGGTCAACTGGTGGATGACCACCTCGGGCCGTGCGGCGGCCAGGGCGGTGAAGGTCGCCTGACGGTCCAGAACATCGACCATCACCGGCTGCCCGCCCGCCGACGCGATCTGCTCGAGCCGCTCGGCGCGGCGCGTCGTCCCGGCGACCTCATGGCCAGCCTCAACCAGCAGCGGGAGGAGCAAGCGCCCGATCACGCCGGTCGCCCCGGCCAGGAAGATCCTCATGACTACGCCTCCTCTGTCATGGCAGCGCCGCCGGTGGCGTCCCACTCCGGTCCGCCACGCGTCGTTCCGGGTCGAGCACAGGCGCGGCGCAGCGATGGCGACGACGACGAACTGGCCCCCGCCGAAGCCTGTGGAGCGGGCCGCGCCGCAGTTGCCACGCGATGCCGACGTTGCTCGGCACGCAGGTGGCGGTGCTGATAGGTGTGCCCCAGCGCCACCACCGTTACCGTCCGCGCGTGTTCAGCCATGCTCGGCGCCCCCGATCGCCGTGCTTGATTATAGCAGCCGCCAGGGGTGTCACCGGTGATGACCGACACCCGCTCGGTCAGGCACAGACGACCTCGGCCGCGATGAGAGATAGCGGGCGATGGCCATCAGGGCGGCGGCCAGAACGAGCAACGCGGCGTCGCTGCGCAGCGCCAGCCGCAGCAGCAGGAGGTCATCCCCGGCTCTCCGCCTCGCGGCGCGGCCCACGGTAACACCAGCCCCACAGCTGGACCACCGTGTCACCGGACAGTCATTATCACTCCGCTGGCCGCCGGCATCGTCATCATGGCGCGGTCTGTCAACTGTTGCGGCCCACCCGCGCCGCGTCGATCGGTGGGTCGATCATCGGCCGGTACTGATCAGGACGCCACGATCGCCGCGCACCGGCCGTTGGCGACGGGGAAGGTGTGAACGGTCGCTGCCGCTCCGGGAGGCTCATCGTCAACCACCAGGGTCACCGGCGCCTCGAACGCCAGCCGCGCCGTCAGCGCGCCGCCGGGGCCGACCCGATAGGCCAGATCGAAGCGTCGGCCGCGATAGGTGACGTTATCCAGGCGGTACTCGCGGCCGGGCAGCAGCAGGTCAGCCGGCAGCCCCGGCGTCAGGCACAGCGCCCAGCGGTCGGTGACGGCGCTCTCGGTCAGGCCGATGATCTGGCGCAGCAGCAGCGACAGCGTCGTCGCGCCCCAGCCGTAGCCATCGCTGCCGGTGTAGCTGAGGACGTCGGTCGGCCAGTACTCCGGCGCGACGCCGGGCAGCGGCCGGGCGTAGCCGTGCAGGTCGCGCCGGTCGACGCGCCGCCAGACGCGCTCGACGACGCGGCCGGCCAGGCGCGCGGCGACGGTGTGCTGGCCGGCGGCGGCGGCGCTCTCGACGATGGCATAGGTCCAGGAAGGCCAGTCGCACCAGGGCGAGGCATCGTAGGCCGGCAACTCGTCGGCCAGCAGGCGCGCCTGCTCGAGGGTCGCCACGCCGTCCAGCAGCGGTGTCAGCGACAGCGGCGAGTAGCGGGCCGGGTCGGCGTCCCAGTAGACGGCCTGGCCGGCCGGCTGGACGAAGCCGCCGGCGCGCTTGTCCCAGTCGCGGAAGCGGCCAGTGGCGTCGTCCCACAGCGTGCGGGTGCGGGCGGTGTAGTCGGCGACGACCGTCTGCCAGTGAGCCGCCTCACCGTCGTCGCCCAGCTCGGTCGCCAGCCGCCGCAGCACGTTGGCCGAGACGGCCAGCATCGCCTGCAACTCGACCGGCCGAGTGTAGTCGGTGATGACGTGGTCGCCCTCCTGGTGTGGGTCGAGCCGGGGCGAGTTGTCCTCGCCGGCCTCCCAGGTGCAGCGGTAGACGACCCAGCCGCCGTCGTCGACGCGGTGGGCCAGCCACCAGCGCAGGTAGGCCGCCAGATGCGGGTAGAGGTCGGCCAGCCAGGCGCGATCGAGCGTCCAGCGGTAAAGGACCTCGATGTTGTAGAAGGGCAGGCACCAGGCCGGCGAGGTGCCGCAGACGCTGCCGTCCTTGGCGACCATGTTCGGCTCGCCGGCCTCGAAGACGCACGGCACATTGGCCGCCGGCGCGTCGCGAAACAGCGTCAAGATCGCCCGCTGCGCCAGCGCCGGCGCGGCGTAGCCGAGGCGGAGCATGTCGAGCGTGCCCTCGGCGACGACGACGCGCGGGTAGTGCGCCATCCAGGCCGGCCAGACATCCTGGAACAGCCCGCCGGCGGGGCGCAGGCAGAGGCGGGTCGTCTCCAGGTCGTAGACCCAGCCGCGCCGCCAGTGCGCCGGCCAGTCGCCACCGAGCCGTGGCGCACCGGCGTAGAAAGTGGCGTCCGCCGTCAGTGCCGCCGCCTCGGCGGTCTGCCAGTCCGGGAGCGTGAGAGCGCCCTCACCCCCGCCCTCTCTCAGGGGGAGAGGGGTAGGGTGAGGGCCACTTTCCCGCCGCAGCGCCACCGCCACCTCGACCGTCGCCCCCGGCGCGAGCGCGATCTCCCAGGCCAGACCGGCGGCGCGGGCGGTCATGCCGGCCGGCGCGGGCAGCAGCGCCTCGCCATTGTCTCGAATCGGCGCGCCGGCGGGACTATCGCCCGGCAGCGGCAGCAGCGCATGCGACGCGGCCGGGTCGCCGGGCAGCAGGCGCCAGCCGCCGGCCAGCGGCTCGACCGGCGGCGCGCCGATCTCGCGGCCGGCCCGCGCCAGCACCTCCAGCCGCTGCCGGCGCTCGAAGGGCGCGTCGTTGCGCAGCGCCACGACGGCGATGAGGGTGTCGGCGTCGGCCAGCAGGAAGCGCGCCGTGGCGGCCACATCGGCCGCCGACCAGGCGTAGACGAAGCGGTAGACCGAGTGATAGGGGCTGTGCAGTCCCAGCGCGGCCCAGTCGTCGCGCGTGGTGTAGACGCGCTCACCGACGGTCAGCCGCAGCGCCAGGTCGACGGTGGCCGTGGGCCGGCGGTCCCAGGGGTAGTGCCAGCCCATGCCGACCAGATCATTGGGGGTGCGCAGCGTGCCGCCGTGCAGGTCCTGCCATGAGGTGGCGCGGGCCGCCGGGTTGGCCAGGTAGCC
>JADLAZ010000163.1 GCA_020849725.1 Chloroflexota bacterium | reverse complement strand
GGGGCCGGTGGGGCAGCGGCGGCGGTGGGGCCGGACGCGCAGGCGGGGCTGGCGGCGCTGACGGTCGGCTTCCAGGAACCGGCGATCCTGGAGGGGGTGAACGCCGAGCATCGGGCGCTGCTGGCCACCGGCTTCTTTGGGCGAGAGACGCCGCCGAGTGCGGGATCGGCGAACCCGCAGGCGCTCAATCGGTATGCCTATGTGCTCAATAACCCGGTGCGATACACGGATCCGACCGGGCACGACACGTGCGCGGGTGTCGGCTGTGGAGGAGTTGTTAGGAACGAGAGTGGCAAACCACAGAAAGTGCTAGGTAGTATGAGGGTGTCCAAAGAGAAATGCGAGTCAGCAACCGGCCAGGAATGCACGCGCGAGTTCTGTGACGGGAAGACAGGAGTGAGAAAGTGCAATATCACTGCAAGTGGGGAGATCTTCTTGGAGGGTTTCGAGGTCACGTTGCTCAATGGTGAGAGTTCGACTGACTACAATATGGGTGATATTGACTGGATTGTCACTGGTGAAACGGAGAGCCACTATCTGACATCGAAAGTGAGCGAAAACGAAATCGCGGTTATTCGGAGCGATGACATCCACTTCTATGCAAAGTCTGGCATCCCGATGCAACCTCAAGCAATGCAACTGGTCAAGCTTTATCTTTGTCAAAGGGATGCGGCTCGCGGCGAACCGTGCCATCAACGACCAAAGTCAGGCTACGAAGTCGGACCATTACCCCCAGGAGCAAGAACGTAACTAAGCTGCATTCCGGCACAGTACAGCACACTGGAAGTTGCCACTTGTCTGCCTGATAGCTCGGCGTTGCTGTAGAGGAGGCCGTTCATGGGCGCAACACGACGAGTAGGGCGCGTCGCTATTGGCCTTTTGATCGGCCTCGCGCTGGTGTACGTGGTGCTTGTTGCCTACCCAGCGCTGGCAGGCGGCTTCCACTACGCCGAGTCAGCCGGCCTCTACGGGACAGAGCCGCTTCGACGGCCAGTTCCGATCTTCGGTGACGTGACGCCGTTCAGCACACCGTCTCCGACGGCCAACCGCGTACCCATGGTCTGGGCAGCGTCAATGATTTGGTTACTATTCACTGTTATATGCATACCGCTCTGTTTGATAGGCGTAACAGCGACGCTGTGGTCGAGGGCAGCCTTCCATCCAATTGAACGAGGTATTCACCTCTTGGTTTGCACGAGTGCTCTCGTCATCCTGATATCGACGTGGACCGCTTCCGGCCGACTCATGAGTTGGCTCTTCGACTGAGCGTTGGTCCATCTCGCTCACTGCGCTCGTGCCGGGCACGGCGAGCGGAGCCGGTGGGGCGGCCGACACCGTCGGGCCGGATGCCAAGGCCGGGCTGGCGGCGCTGACAGTGGCCTTCCACGAGCCGGCGTTCGGGGCATAGTTGGGGGCAGAACACCGGGCGCTGCTGGCCAACGGGTTCTTTGGGCGGGACACGCCGCCGAGCGCGGGACCGGCCAACCCGCAGGCGCTCAACCGGTATGCCTATGTGCTCAGCAACCCAGGTACCTGCTCCCCGCCCCACGTCAGGACTCGGCCAGAGCGCCATTGACCCGGTTGGGTTGCGGTGATAGCGTCACGCCGTGGCGAGCCGGCAGCGCATCGGGCCGGTGGGATGGGGGGAGGCCGATGGCACAGCGACTCAAGGCGGCCGTGATTGGTCTCGGCGTCGGCCAATCGCACGCGCGGGCCTACGCCGCGCTCGACGAGACCGAACTCGTCGCCGTCTGCGACATGAATCCAGCGCGCCTGGCGGCCATCGCCACCGAGTTGGGCGCGCGCGCCTACACCGAACCGGGTCAGGTCTTCGCCGACCCGGAGATCGAGCTGGTATCGATCGCCACGCCGCACCCGTCGCACGCCGCGCTGGCGATCGCTGCGGCGCAGGCCGGCAAGCACCCCATCGTCGAGAAGCCGATGACGGTCAACCTGGCCGAGGCCGACGCTATGATCGCCGCCGCGCGGGAGTGCGGCGTCTCGCTCGGCGTCATCTTCCAGCGCCGCTGGTGGCCGGCGGCGCAGCGGGTGCGCCAGGCGCTCGACGCCGGGGCGATCGGCCGGCCGGTGCTGGGCCAGTGCGCGCTGTCCTGGTGGCGCACCCAAGCCTACTACGACCGCGATCCCTGGCGCGGCCGCTGGGATACCGAGGGCGGCGGCGTGCTGTGCAATCAGGGCATCCACGCCCTCGACATGTTCCAGTGGTTCATGGGCGACGTGGTCGAGGTCTTCGGCCGCTGGACCAACCTGACCCATCCCTCGATCGAGGTCGAGGACAACGCCGCTGCCGTGCTGCGCTTCGCCAGCGGCGCGCTAGGCGTCATCACGGCGACGACATCGGCCCGCCTGTCGCACACCAGCATCGTCGTCCATGGCTCAACCGGCAGCAGCATCGGCGTGATCGAAGAGCCGGAGGGCGCTATCGGCTACAACCACGTCTGGACGGTGCCCGGCCAGGAGGGCGTGGTGGCCGAGTCGCTGGCGGCGCACGTGGCGGCCGGCGAGTACATCTACCGGGCCGACCAGGCGACAAACCAGCAGGAGGCGCCGCACTACTGGCCGACGGCCTACCGCTACGCGCGGCCGGCCGAGCCGTCGTACCACGCGCGCCAACTGCGCGACTTCGCGCTGGCGGTGCAGACCGGGCGGCAGCCCCTGGTGACCGGCGAGGAAGGGCGCAAGTCGCTGGCGATCCTGCTGGCCATCTACGAGTCGCAGCGCACCGGCCTGCCGGTGGCGCTGCCGACTCGGTAGCGGCCGATCCGGCCTCGTCGCTCGGGCCGTCCATGGGATACACTCCCGGCAAGCTGGCGACGAGACGACGCCCGACGGTCGCGTGGGCGTTCTATTGTCGTGTCGTGTCCCGCTGAGAGGAGCAGAATGATGCGTGTGGCGACAGCTCGGTGGCTGGGTGTGCTGGCGCTGACGCTGGCGCTAACGCTGGGGGCGCCGGCGCCGGCCGGCGCCGAGGCGCAGGTGGCGTCGGTCCCGACTGCCACGCCCGGCCGCTTCGACTTCGTGGCGACGGGCTTCGCGGCTAACGAGATGGTCAGCACCTGGCTGACCGGCCCCAGCCAGCAGGTGGTGCCAACCGACCGCCGCAAGGTCGATCACCAGGGCGGCGTTGCCTTCTCCCTGCGTCTGCGGAGCCACTCCGAACCGGGCCGCTGGGCGATCACCGTTGGTGGCTGGGAGAGTGGCCGGGAGGCCATCGGCTACTTCGACCTGCCACCGTTCACCCCCGACATTCCGCTGACGGTTAGTCCGACCAACGGGCCGACTGGCACGACCTTCACCTTCACCGCGACGGGCTTTGACGAGGGCGAGCGAGTGAGCGCCTGGCTCACCGCGCCCGACGGTCAGGCGATGGATGTCGCTGCGGTCGTGGCCGGTCGCAACGGCCGGGTGGCGTTCACCTGGGTCACGACCGAGGACACGCCGGCTGGCCCGTGGGTGCTGACCGCCTACGGCCAGCGCAGCGACCGCCTCGGGCTGGCGCGCGTCATCGTCGGCTGACCGGCGGCGCCGGCGCCAGGAAGCGCGGCAGTTCCGACGGATGGGGTATACTAGGCGCGGCGTCGACAGGGGCCGGCGCCGGTCAGCGTGCAGGAGGAGGCGAGGGCGTGCCGCGACCGCGAGACCCGGTTCGTGTTCGCGTGGGGGTCGCGTCGGGCTACGAGGTCGACCCCGACTGGTCGTACTACGGCAGCCTCATCTTCGACTCGCGAACCGGCCGGCACGTGGGCTGGGTGAACGCGCGCTCGCAGACGGGCTGGCAGGTATTTCATACCAACGGCCACCTGCTGGGCGCGGTCCTGCTAGACGGCGACGTGCGCGACTACCGTGACGCGCTGCTGGGCCGGGTCGCCGCGCAACCGACCGACGAGCAGGTGCTCGACGGCGTGACGCGCATCCTGGACGCGTCCCTGAGTCGCTTCACGTGATGGTTCCCGGATGACACGAGCGCCCGGTTGGGCCGGCGAGGCGCTCGGCCCGGCGTGGCTGGCGGGGGGCGGTGTGCGGAGCCTCTGGCTGGCGGTCCAGTTCCTGACTGTGGTGCCGGTGCGCGTCGCCGATCCCGTGTCGCCCACGGCGCTCGGGCGCTCGCTCGCCTGGTATCCCCTGGTGGGCGCCGGTTTGGGGGTCGTCGTTGGTGGTGCGGCGGTCCTGCTGCGCGGGTCCGGAGCGCCCGAGGCGCTGGCAGCGGCGCTGGCGATCACGCTAGCGCTGGCCGTGACCGGCGCGCTGCACCTGGACGGCCTGCTCGACACCGCCGACGGCGTCTTCAGCGCTCGCCCGCCGGCCGAGCGGCTGGCGATCATGACCGACCCGCGCATAGGGACGTATGGCCTGGCCGCCGGCGCGTGCATCCTGCTGATCAAAGTGGCCGCGCTGGCGGCGCTGCCACTGGAGCGGTTGCTGCCGGCCTGCGTGGCCGCGCTCGCGCTCAGCCGGGCGGTGATGGTCGGCGCGGCGGTGCTGGCGCCGGCGGCGAAGCGGACCGGCCTGGGCGCGCACATAACGGGGGCGGCCGGACGGCGTGAGCTGTGGCTGGCCGCGACCAGTGGCCTGCTCATCGCCATCATCGCCGCTGGTGCTGGTGGCGTGGTGTGGGCGGGTGTCGCCGGCGTGGTCGGGTGGCTGGGGGCGCGCTGGTTGGTCGCCCGTCTCGGCGGCCTGACTGGCGACGGGTACGGGGCGCTCAACGAGATCATCGAGGCGCTCGTCCTGGGGCTGGCGAGCTGGCGCGGACTGCCGCTGTAGCGGCGACCGGCCCGCGCGATAGAGACGATCGACAAGAAGGGAACGCAAGACCGTGGAACTGCAGTTGCACATCTGGAATGGTCTGGCCGTCATCGTGCTCAGCCTGGTGCTGGCGGCGCTCGGCTGGCTGCGCGCGCGCCAGGGTCAGGCGCCCCCATCCTGGGCGCGCGCGCTGCAGGGTGTCGCCCACCTGCTGCTGACGGTGCAAGTGCTGATCGGCGTCGGCATGCTGGCGCGTGGCGTACGCGTCACCTGGGTCCATCCGGTCCTGGGCATCCTGGCGCTGCTGTCGCTGCTGCTGCCCCTGATCGTGCCGCAACTGAAGGCGAACCGCGCACTGGCCGCAGCCACCGTCCCGACGATCGTCACGGTGCTGTCACTGCTCGCCTACGGCGTGGGCGAGATGGTCCGCTGAGCGGGCACACTCAGGCCGGTTCCGGCGGCCGCGCCGCCAGCCGGCGCTCCCACACCGCCGCCAGTGGTGTGCCGTCGTCGGCTGCCAGCGCCGGCAGCTCGGCCACGCTGGCCAGCCCGAAGAGGCGCAGGAACTCTGGCGTCGTGCCGAGTTGCACTGGGTGACCTGGCCCGGCCAGGCGACCAACCTCCTCGATCAGCCCGCGCGCCAGCAGCGTGCCCAGGACACCGGCGCTGTCGACACCGCGCACCGCCTCCACTTGCGCCCGCGTCGCCGGCTGCCGGTAGGCGACGACGGCCAGTGCCTCCAGCGCGGCGTGTGAGAGCCGTTGCACTGTCGGTAGGCCCAGGTACCGCTCGATGCCGCGCGCCAGGTCGGGCGCGGTGACGATCTGCACAGTCGCACCGTGCCGCAGGAGGCACAATCCACGCCCGGCGAGCGCGCCGTCAAGTCCGGCCAGCACCGCCGGCAGCTCCGTCGCATCGACGCCGAGCGCGGTCGCCAGACGGTCGCCTGGGACCGGTTCGCCGGCAACGAACAGGATCGCCTCTGCCAGGCGCACCGCGTCGAGTTGGGGCGCCGCCCCCGTCGGCATGGCCGGCTCGCTCACGCCGCCACCGCCCGCACCACGATGTCACCGAACAGGTGTGTCTGCTCGACGGCGACTCGCTGCCGGCGGATGAGCTCCAGCAGGCCCATGAAGGTGACGACGACCTCACTCCGGCTGGCGGCGCGGTCCAGCAGCACGCTCAGGCTGGTTTGGCCATCCGGCGCCAGCGTCCGCTCGATCCGCGCCACCATGTCGGCGACGGTCATGACCGGCGCGCGGCCGACCGGGAGCGGCGCAGCCGGGAGCGCCAGCAAGCGCCGGCGCACCACCCGCACCAGATCGTCCAACGTCACCGGCGCCAGCGGCGGCGGCGCGACCGGTGTCGGCCAGGCGGCTGGCGGCCGATCGTAGGCCGTCTGGCCCTCGGCCAGGCGCGCGGCCAGGCCGACCGCCGTGGCGCGGGCCTGCCGGTAGGCCGTGAGTTGCTCGGCCAGCGCTGCGGCGTCGTCGACGGCGTCATCGTCGCCGTCGAGCGCTGGCGGCTGCGGCAGCAACGCCCGGCTCTTGATCAGCACCAGTCGCGCCCCCAGCGCAACGAAATCGGCCAGGAGCGTCGGGTCCGTGGCCGGCAGCGCGGCGACATGGGCCAGGTACTGGTCGGCCACGGTCGCCAGGGAGATTGCAGTGACCTCCAGCTCGTGCCGCTCGATCATCGCCAGCAGCACGTCCAGCGGCCCCTCGAACTGCGGCAAACACAGTTGGTAGCCCAGGCGCACGCCGCGCCGGGCGACGGCCACACCACGCGCCGACGGCGGATCGGTGGGGTTATGCGCCATCGTCCACCGCCCGCAGCACGGCCAGCCCGTCGTCAGGCAGGTCGCCACTCTGGTGAGCAGCGATCAGGGCGACGGTGCGGTCGCTGCAGCCGAGCGCCGCCGCCTGGCTGGCGCCCAGCGCCGGGTGATGCGCGTGGAGGTAGAAGCCGTAGCGCAAGGCGTTCGGCGGCGCGACGGCCAGCCGCCCTAGCACCGCCGGCCACGGCCGCAGCAGCACGACCACCACCCGCTGCCACAACCGGACGCAGCGCCGGCCGTCCACCTTGCCGATGTCGTGCAGGAGCGCGGCCGCCAGCAGATCGCCGTCGCGGCAGCCCAACGCCCACAGGCGGCGGTAGACGGCCAGGTGGTGACACTGGTCGGCGGCTGGCAGCGACCGGAACACGACCCGCGCCGGGCCTGGCAGCCAGACCAGCGCCGCCGCGCGTTCGGGCTCGTCGACGCGCGCGCGCAGCGCCGACCAGCCCTGCGCCCAGCGATAGCAGGCGCGCTCGCGCCAGCCGCCCGCCAGCATCAGCCGCCCCCCAACAGCCCGCTCAACGATTGCACCAGCGGCACGACCAGACCCAGCACCAGACCCTGCACCGGCCGCACGATCGCTCCGAGCAACGAGCCACCACCCGGCAAGGGGATGAACATGACCAGCAGCAGGATCATCATCGAGTACTGACGGACCATCTCCAGTCGCGGCACCCAGTAGGACGGCACCAGGCCGACGAGGATGTTGAAGCCATCCAGCGGCGGGATCGGAATCAGATTGAAGACGAACAGGCCGACGTTCCACCAGATCATCATCTGTGCCAGCAGGGCCAGGAAGTCGGTCACGCCGCGTCCAGCGCCAAGGCTCTCCAGCACCCCAATCAGCGGCAGCAGCAGTGACGGCACGACGACCGCCAGCGCCAGGTTCGACAGCGGCCCGGCGACAGCGACGACGGCCATACCCCGTCGGCCGCCACGCAGCTTGTAGGGGTTGACCGGCACCGGCTTGCCCCAGGCGATCGGTGCGATGCCGAAGATGAGCAGCAGCCCGAACAGGAAGCCGATCGGGTCGAAATGCGCCACCGGGTTGAGCGTGATGCGCCCCTCGCGCGCCGCCGTGTCGTCACCGAGCGCGTGAGCCGACCAGGCGTGCATGAACTCATGCAGGGTAATGGCGAAGATGAACGTCACGGCGCTGGCGATGATCTGCGCCGGCGATGGAAAGCCAAATCCGAACACGCCTCGCCTCCTCTCGGCCGCCATTATAGCGCCCATGGCGTTGCCGCCCCACGACATACGCGATGGGGCAGCAGCGTGGTTCCGGCGCAGCCGGAGCGCGGGTCTACCGGTAGAAGCTGTAGGGGACCGGCCCGAACCGGTTGGCGACCTTGAGGTAGTAGTCCTCGTTGGCCTCGATCATCAGCTTATGCATCAGCACGACATCGCCGTCCGGCAGCGCCTTGGTCGGCACAACGCACAGCTTCATTACCAGCAGGCCGTCCTCGTACACTTCGACCTGGCCACGCATGCTAGGCACGCGGTAGACGCGGCTGGGGATGGACGGGCTGGGCACTTCGAGGTAGCCGCGACGCATGACCTCGACGAAGCACTCCGGGCCGATCACGCTGCGCAGCAACTCCTCAGCGCGGGCCTGGGCGGCCAGGCGCTCGGCATACGAGGGTCGTGGCTCATCGCCGAAGCCCGGCATGCGCGGCAGCGGCCGGATGATGACCCAGGCGATGAGCACGAGCAGCAGCAGCAGCAGGATGCCAGTAGACAGGCTCATCCGCCGGCGATCCGGGGCACAACGACGATCTGCTCGACGGCCGGGTCGAAGGTCTCGATGACCTTCGGCGCGACGCCCGGCTCGACGGCAAAGGTGGTGCTGCCCTGGGCGCGCGCCTCGGTGAAGATGCGCTCGGCCTCGCGCACGGCGGCCAGCGCCTCGCTATCGCCCGCCGCTGCCTTGCGCGTGTCCCAGGCCACTGAGGTATCACCCAGGTGCGACATGATCCGAAGTTGACCCATGGTGTCGACTCCTTTGCGCATGCGCTGTCGTGTCGACGTCGGCCCGCATCACGGACGACGCGGCCAGCGGCAGCGCGCTCTGTCACGTGGAACGAACGGAGAATCGCAGGTGAGATGCCGTGGCGCGCGGCCCTGACCGTCACTGCCGATCGACCGCCGCGGTGCCCGCAGCCTGATTACCAGACGTCCGAAACGTGGGGACAGTATACGGCCGCTGTCAAGCCCGGCGCCAGGGGCGAGGAAGTCGGCGCTGGACGATGGCCGTGGCGCAGGCAGCGCGGGCGGCGCGCTGGTGAAGTCGCCGTGTCGGGGGCGTTACTCGCGCCGCGCCCTCACGCCGGCTGCACGCGCCGGGCGGCTGCCGCGAAGATGATGGCCACCAGCCGCGCGCCGGCGTCGACGTGGCCCTCGGACCGCTCGGCCAGCCAGCCGGCCCGGCCGACTGTCGCCCGCATCGTCGCCGTCGCGGCTGCGCCCTCGGCCGCGGCCGTGGCCGCGCGCGCGAACGCGGTTGCCAGGTCGACACCCTCGTCGGCCGCCGCTAACAGTGCCCGCGCCGCCGGATCGATGGCGTCGACGGCCGTCTTGTCGCCCGGCGCCACGCCGCCCCGCTGCTGAATGCCCGCCTGCGCCGCGGCCACCAACCGCGCCGCCTGCGCCACCGGCCCGCCCGAGGCGTCCTCGCTGATCGCCCGGCCAGCGCGCAGCAGCCCGGTCGCCAGCAGCGTGCCACTCGTGGACGGCGCTTTCCGCGCCACCTCGCTGCCCAGGCGCTTCAGCACTGCCGCCGCGTCCTGTCCCTCCAATTCAGGGAGCAGCGCCGCGACCACGGTCGCCGCCGTCGTCATCGTCACGCCCAGGTCGCCGTCACCGGCCACGCCATCGAGCCGGTTGAGCTCGTCGGCCGCTGCCGTCACCGCCTCGGCCACCACTGCTAGCACCGCCGTCAGTGTCGCCACGGCCGCCCCCTTTACCACTACCGCTGCACGAAGAATGGTGTCGCCACTGGCGCGTCGACCAGACGCGTCAGCTCATCGTCCAGCCGCAGCAACGAGATCGAGGCGCCGGCCATCTCCAGCGACGTGACGTACTCGCCGACCCAGACGCGGTGGACGCTGATATCGCGCTCCTCCAGCAGTTGATAGGCGCGCCGGTAGAGGACGTACAGCTCCTCCTTCGGCGTGCCGCCCAGGCCGTTGACCAGCACCGCCACCCGGTCGCCGGCCGCGTACGGGCCATCCTCCAGGATCGCCGCGACCAGTTGCTCGGCGATGCGGTCGGCCGGCTCGAGCGGGCCACGGCGAATGCCCGGCTCGCCGTGGATGCCCATGCCGATCTCCATCTCGCCCTCGGGCAGCTCGAACGTCGGTCGGCCAGCCTGCGGCACGATGCACGGCGAGAGCGCCACGCCCATGCTGCGGGTATTGGCGGCCGCCTTCTCGGCCACGGCCGTGACGGCGGCCAGCGGCGCGCCCTCGGCCGCCAGCGCGCCAGCTGCCTTGTAGAGGAAGAAGATGCCGGCGATGCCGCGCCGGCGCGCCTCCCGTCCCTTCGGCGCCGAGGCGACATCGTCCGCGCCCAGGACGGTCGTGACCTGGATGCCCTCGGCGTCGGCCAGTTCGGCGGCCAGGCCGAAGTTCATCACGTCGCCGCCGTAGTTTCCGTAGATGTACAGCACGCCCGCGCCGCCGTCGATCGCCTTCGTTACGGCCAGCATCTGGTCGGCGCTGGGTGAGGCGAAGACATCGCCGATGGCCGCGCCGTCAAGCAGCCCCTCACCGACGTAGCCCATGAAGACCGGCAGGTGCCCCGAGCCGCCGCCGGTGGCGATGGCGACCTTGCCGGCGATGGGCGCGGCGGCGCGGACGATCGTGCGCGGCTCGCCGGCTGTCTTCAACTCGGTCGGATGGGCATGCAGAATGCCATCGAGCATCTCATCGACGAATGCCTCAGGCCGGTTGATGATTTTCTGCATTGAGTCTTCCCTCCTGTCTGGCACAAGCCGGCGACCGCAGTGAGCCTGGCGCCAGCATGCGGCCGCGCGCGGAGGGCGTCAAGCTGCCGTCGCCCAGGGAGGAGCGTCAGAGGCGTGCGGCGCGAATTCACCCGCCGGCCCCGTGCCCGCCACGCAAGAACGGGACGCGTACCTTCGCCCAGGCGCCCGGGCCACAGCGGTGGTGACGCGACGAGGCGGCCGCCTGGCGTGGGAGCGCCAAACGACCTCCTCGACACCGGGACGCGGTCGTGGGCTAGGCGACGACCGGCTCGGCCGGGACCACGACCGTCACCTTTTCGAAGGTCAGACCGGCCGGCCCAGCGTCGACCAGGACGTGGTCGCCCTCACCGAACTCGCGCGCCAGCAGGCTCCGGCTCAGCCCGTTCTCGATCTGGCGCTGGATCAGCCGGCGCAGTGGCCGCGCGCCGTAGTTGGCATCGTAGCCGTGCTCGGCTAGCCACGCCCGCGCGGCGTCGGTCAGCTCCAGCGTGATGCGCTGCTCGGCCATGCGCGCCATCACCTGTCGCACCAGCAGGACGACGATCTGCTCGATCTGCGCCCGGCTCAGCGGCTGGAAGATGATGATCTCGTCGATCCGATTGAGGAATTCTGGCCGGAAGCTGCGGCGCAGTGCCTCATGAATGGCGCTCTCGGCCCGGCGCTGCTGGTCACCGGCGGCGTCGCTGATGCGGAAGCCCATCGGCGTCGCCATCTGCGCCAGGTGCTCGGTGCCGACGTTGC
>JADLAZ010000162.1 GCA_020849725.1 Chloroflexota bacterium | reverse complement strand
GCTGGCCGTGGAGCTTGTCGTCCTGGCGGCGATCCTGGTGGTCGCGCTCTGGCTGCGCGCCGACCGGCTGATGCTGGTCCCGGCCTTCACCGACGAGTCGATGGAGATCATGCTGGCGCTCGACACGTTGGCCGCCGGCCGGCTCAACCTCGTCGGCGTCAGCTCGTTCCTCGGCGGGCTGCACACCTGGTTGCTGATGGCCGTCATCGCGCTGCCCGGTGTGTGGGTCGAGGGGCCGCGTCTGCTATCGCTGGTCGCCGGCATGCTGACGGTGCTTCTGACGTACCTGCTCGGTCGCGAGCTGGGCGGGCGCTGGGCCGGGCTGCTGGCTGGCGGGCTGCTGGCGACCAGCCTGGCGCACGTGGCGATCAACAGCCGCATCGCCTGGTCGAACTGCATCACGCCGCTGTTCATGACGGCGGCGCTGCTGCTGCTGACGCGGGCGCTCGGCCGCGACCGACCCTGGCTGCTGCTGCCGGCCGGGCTGGCGGTCGGGCTAGGCGTGCAGACGCACCCGTCGGCGGCGGCGCTGCTGCCGGGGCTGATGGTGGGCGTGTTGCTCAGTCCCACCGGCCGGCGCTGGCTACACACGCCGTGGCCGTGGCTGGGCGGGCTGGCGGCGATGCTCGCCTACGCCAACGTGCTCTGGTACAACCTGACGACCGGCGGCCGGTCGCTGGCGGCGGCGCAGGAGCGCGACTATGCCGTCCACCCGGCGGCCGATGTCGCCGGGTTCCTAACCAACCTGAGCGCGCTGGTGGTGCAGCTGGCGCGCAACGCCGGCTCGTCGTTCGCGCCCGGCTCGCCAGAGGCGAGCTACCCGGTGACGGCGACGATGATCGGGGTGCTGGCGCTAGCGGCGGTCGGCGCGGTCGCGGCGGCGCGGCGCGGCCAGTGGCTGCTGCCGGCGCTGCTGCTGGTCAGTGCGGTGATGATGGCGCTTATCGGCGGCGAGTACCGGCCGCCACCGCACGGCTCCAGCCGCTACCTCGGCTCGCTGTGGCCGGCGCTGTTCGCGCTGGCCGGCCTGGGCGCCGTCGTGGGCGGTCGGTGGCTGGTGCGGTGGCTGGGTGGGCGACGTCTCGTGTCGGTCGCGCTGGGGCTGGCCTGCCTGCTGCTGGTGGCGCAGCCGGCCCTGTCAACGCGCGCCTACCTGGACTGGTACGGGGAACGCCCCTGGCTCGGCTCAAACAACGCCTTCGCTCTGGACACAGCGACGCTGGCGGCCGAGCATTACCCCGGCCAGGCGGTCTTTCTGGACACGACCCTGCACGACGATCTCGCCAGCGACGCCGGCACGATGCATCGCTCGCTGTCGATGCTGCTGCGGCTGCATGGCAACACGCCGGTGACGCTGCGTCGCGCACCGCGTCCGACACTGCGCCTGGTCTGGGAGCAACTTGGCAACGCTCCAGGGCCGGCCGTGCTGCGCCGCGATCGTGCCCAGGCGCTTGAGCGCGAAGGCGCGGTCCTGACGCCGATCGGCGATGCCACGCGCGTGCTCGACCCGGCCGCGGGCGAGACGCGCCTGTACGAGGTGCGGCTGGCGGGCTAGAAACCGTAAAGCAGTCCACCACCGGTGGGCTGTTCTGGCCGACGGTCGCCTGCTGGATGTGGGTCAGGGCCATGGCGCCGCCGGCGAGGCCGCAGATGGGTCACGCGCCATCGATGATGTCCGACACCGGGTCGATCGTCAGCCGGACGGCATCCGCCGTCGAAGAGATCTACGGCTGCACGGCCGCCGACTGCTTCTCCAACAACTGCTCGACCAGGCGCAAGCTGACCAGCCCGGCCTGCTGCAACGCCTCCAGCTTGACGAACTGGGCGCGGTCCTGGCCGGTCTGGAAGTTGGGATCGTCGGGGCGGTGAATGTAGATCGCCGGCAGATTGGCGCTGAGGAAACTGAGATGATCGCTCTGGCCGGTGCGCTGAGTCGCGGCCAGCCGCGCCGTCTTGCCGACCTGGAGCCGCTCGGCCAGCGCCAGCGCGCGCGTCACCAACTCGTCGGTGCCGGCAAAAGTGAGTGTCTGGCCGACCGCAATCATGTCGATGTTGATCATGGCCACCAGCCGGTTCTTCTCATCGCTGGTCAGGCGCTCGACGTAGGTGCGGCTGCCGACCAGGCCGATCTCTTGCGCGCCAAAGGCGACGAAGCGCAGATCGGCGCGCTGATCTCTCGCCAGCACCCGCGCCAGCTCCAGGATGACGCCGATGCCGGAGCCGTTGTTGTTCGCGCCGGGGCTGGCGGCAACGGTATCCAACTGGCCGCCGATCACAATCAGCGGCAACCGGCTGCGCGCGCCCGGCGCGACCGCCAGCACGTTTTGGGACGGCTTCTGCTCGGTGGTGACATTGACCTTGAGCGCGGCCCGAATTGGCCGCTGATCGAGCAGCCGGCGCAAGCGCAGTCCGTCGGCGCGACTGATCGAGACCACCGGCAGGTCGAATGGCTCCGTGAGTGACCCTTGCACCGGGCCATCCGAGCTGTTGTAGACGATCATGCCGATGGCGCCGCCGGCGCGGGCATTCCGGGCCTTCTCCAGAAAGCTCAGCCCACCGCCACGTTCCACCAGCACGATCTTGCCGCGCGCGACATCGCCGAGGTAATCCGCCGGAGCGCCCATCCCGCCGGCCGCGAGCAGCCCGTCAATCTGCCCGGCGCCGGAGTAGTACATCGCCAGCGGCTGGACCTGACGCGGATCGACGTCGAGCGTCAGCGTCGAGCCGTTATCCTGAAAAGTGGTGATCGAGAATGGTTGGCGCGTGACGGTGTAGCCATAGGCGGTCAGTTGATCGGCGACGTAATCGGCGCCACGGCCCTCGGCCTCAGTGCCGGCGGCGCGCGGACCAAGCCCGATCGATAGCTCTTCGACGTGGCGGTAGGCGTTGTCGGCCTCGAAGTTGGCCGGCTGGACCACGCGCGTCTCGGCCGGCGTCGCCGTCGCGGCGGCGGCGCCGGCTGTCGTCGTCGGCGCCAGGACGGCGCGGGTCGGCGCGGCCACCGTAGCCGTCGGCTCCAACACCGCCAGCGGGCGGGGGGTGGCGGTTGGGTGTGGCGTTGCGGTGGCATAGGGCGTGGCCGTCTTGAAGGTCACAACCTCCGGCGGCGCGGCGCTGCCGCAGCCGACGAGCAGCGCCAGCACGACCATCACCCCAGCGACACTACCCCAGCGTGCCTGCCGTCCCATGCTCGCCCCCTGACGATCGACCTGAGCGCACAGACGCGACAGCACCGGCTCCCGCTCGCGATCGTCGCTGCACCAACTGCGGCATTATGACGCATGCGGCGATTGGCGTCACGCCTCCCCCCTGCCAGGCGAGCGACCATACCGCTGTCCAACGGCGACCGAGACAGTGAAGCATCTGTCCCAGGGGAGCGAGGCAGGACGTCAATCGGCGCGCACCGGTAGGCCACGGGCGCGCAGGTGCGCCTTGGCCTGGGCGATGGTGTAGGTCCCGTAGTGAAAGATCGAGGCTGCCAGCGCGGCATCGGCATGGCCATTGATCAGCACCTCGGCCAGGTCGTCAAGCGTGCCCGCGCCTCCAGAGGCAATGACCGGCACCGGCACTGCCTCGGCCACCGCCCGCGTCAGCGTCAGGTCGTAGCCCTCCTGCTGCCCGTCGGCGTCCATGCTGGTCAGCAGGATCTCGCCGGCGCCGAGCGCGACACCCTCGCGCGCCCAGGCGATCGCGTCGCGCCCGGTCGGGCGGCGGCCGCCATGGGTGTAGACTTCCCACCCGCTCCCATCTGGCCGGCGCTTGGCGTCGATGGCCAGGACGATGCACTGGTTCCCGAACCGACGGGCACTGCTGGCGATCAGGGCGGGATCGGCGACGGCAGCCGTGTTGAGCGAGCACTTGTCGGCGCCAGCGCGCAGCATCCGGTAAATGTCGTCGGGCGAGCGCAGGCCGCCGCCGACCGTCAGCGGGATGAACACCTGACGCGCCGTCGCCCGCACGACGTCGACCATCGTCGCGCGGCCGTCGCTGCTGGCGGTGATGTCGAGGAACACCAGTTCGTCGGCGCCGGCTGCATCGTAGGCTGCCGCCAGCTCGACCGGGTCGCCCGCGTCGCGCAGATCAACGAAGCTGACGCCCTTGACCACGCGGCCACCGGTCACGTCGAGACATGGGATGACGCGCTTCGTCAGCATCACGACTCACCTTTGTTGCGCCGGTCCAGGAGCGCCTCCCAGGCTGCCTGCGCCTGGTCCAGGTGCAGGCGCAGCATCCACTCCTCGCCGCGCGCCTGGACCGCGAGCAGGTCATCGTCGCGCTGGGCCAGCGCCGACGCCCGCACCGCCAGCTCGTTCAACTCAGCGGCGACCTCGTGGTGGGCTGTCTCCCACTCGCCAATGCGCGCATGCAGCGCTGCTACGCTGTCGTCAACCGTCTGGCTCAGGCCGCCGATCTCACCGGCCAGGTACTCGCGGATCTCTTCGACGCGCTGCCGCATCAGGCTGTCGCGCTCCTCAGCCTGGGCTTGGGCGCGGGCCTGGTGCTGGTCCTGCTGCTTATCCCGCTGCACGAGCGCGTCGATCTGGGGTTGAAAGACGCGCTGGTCGTCACGCACCTGCCGGATCCCTTCCTCGAGCTGGGGCCGGTGCGACGCGACCTCGTCGATGCGCTGACCGAGGTTGTCGAGCTGCTGCTCGATCGTCGCCACCCGCCGCCGCACCTCTTGCTCGACCAGACGGATTTGGTCGCTCAGCTTCTGCGTGTCGCGGGTCAGTGTCGCCTGCCCCGCCTGCACGCTCTCGACGGCCTCGCGCACGCCGCGTGCCGCCTCCAGCGCCCGCGCCACTTCACCGCGCTGGCCCTCGATCTGGGTGCGCAGCGCCTCGTACTGTTTCTGAGTCTGCGCCGCCAGGTCGCGCGCCAGGCGTGCCTGCTCGCCCAGGTCGTTGACCTGGGCCTGCAGCGTGCGCAGCGGGCGCAGCGGTTCGTCGACCCGCGCCTGCACGTCGCTGACCTGCTGGCGCAGGCGCTGGTCGTCGATCTGGCGCAGTTGCGCAGTGCGCGTGACTTCCTGGCGCAACTCGCTCAGGTCCAGACGCACCTGGCCGACCTGCGCCTCACCGGCGCGGGCCTGCTCCTCCAGACGCTGCTGGCGAGTTGCCTGCTCGCGGAGCTGGTGCCGCAACTCGTCGACCTGCTGCTGCAGGGCGTTGGCGGCGACCTCCTCGCGGCGACGTCGCTCCTCCTCGCGGCTGACGGTGCGCAGATCGGTGTTGCGCGTATCCACGACCATCCCTCCCGGCCATCGCACGCACGGCGGCGCACACGATGACGCTACGAGACCGCCGCCGCCGTGGCGCTCGGCCACACCCACTCGCTGGCGCCCAGGACGAGATCGCCGCTGTAGAGCGCCCGACCGACGATCGCGCCGATGATGCCCGGTGTGGCGGCCAGCGCCGCCAGATCCTCCCGCTGGGTGACGCCACCGGAGGCGATGACGGCCAGGCCGCTGGTCCGGGTCAGCGCCGCCGTGGCCGCGATATTCGGCCCCGACAGCGTGCCGTCGCGCCCGATATCGGTGTAGATCACGGTGCGGAGGCCGCGGCTGGCCATCGCGCTCGCCAGCGCGCCGGCCTCGACCTCGCTCGTCGCCAGCCAGCCGCGGCGGGCGACGCGACCGTCGCGCGCGTCCAGCCCCAGCACCACCCGCTCCGGACCATGGCGCGCCAGCACCGCGTCGACCAGCGTTGGGTCATCGAGGGCGACCGTACCGAGAATCACGCGCTGGACGCCCGCCGCCAGTGCTGCCGCGACATCGGCTTCTGTCCGCAAGCCGCCGCCGATCTGCACCGGAATCGTCAGCGCGGCGCAGATTGCGCGCACCAGCGGCAACTGCACTGGCCGGCCGGCGCGGGCGCCGTCCAGGTCGACCACATGCAGCACCTGTGCGCCGGCGGTCTGCCAGTGGCGGGCCATCGCCACCGGGTCATCGCCGACGACGGTCTCGCGCTCGTAGTCACCCTGATAGAGCCGCACGCAGCGGCCACCACGCAAGTCGATCGCCGGAATCACCAGCATCAGCGCGTCACCGCGGCGTGGGCGACGATGTGGGCGAAGTTCGTCAGTAGCCGCAGGCCCCAGCGGCCACTCTTCTCGGGGTGGAACTGCGTTGCCAGCACGTTGTCGCGCGCCACGACCGCCGCCAGGCGCACGCCATAGTCGGTCTCGGCCAGCACGACGGCATCGTCCAGCGGGGCGACGTAGTAGGAGTGGACGAAGTAGAACTCGGCCCCGTCCGGAATGCCCTCGAAGAGGGGATGCTCGCGCCGGCGCCAGACCTGGTTCCAGCCCATGTGCGGCACCTTGAGGCCGTCCGGCAACCGCCGCGCGCGGCCGGGGATGATGTCGAGACAGGGGTGCTCGCCGCCCTCCTCGCTGAGCGTGACCAGCGCCTGCAGGCCCATGCAGATGCCCAGATAGGGCGTGCCGCGAGCGATGACGGTGCGGATCACGTCCGGCAGATCGTGGGCGATCAGGTTGCGCATCGTGTCGGCGGCCGCGCCGACGCCGGGGACGATCACGCCGTCGGCGGCGTAGATTGCCTCTGGGTCATTGGTGATCGTGACCGGCGCGGCCAACCGCTCCAGCGCGTTGACGACGCTCTGGAGATTGCCGGCGCCATAGTCGACGACAGCGATGCGTGGCCCCATGCTGCGCTCCATCCGCCCTTAGCGCCCTCGTTCGTCCTGGCCCAGGCCATGCAGGCGCGCGACATCCGCGATCGCGAGTGCGGCCAGCCGATCATTGTCTCTCGCACCCGGCGCGATGTCGGCGCCGTCGCTAGCGAGCAGCGTTGCCTCGACCGACTCGGCCAGCGCCTCCAGATTGTATCCGCCTTCCAGCACGAAGGCGACCCGCCCACCGCACAGCTCGTCCGCCAGCGCCACCACCTGCTGAGTCAGCGCGCCGAAGCCGGCGCTGGTGACCCACATGCCACCGAGCGGGTCGGCGGCGTGGGCGTCGTAGCCGGCCGACACCAGCACCAGCTCCGGCCGGAAACGGCGGGCGATCGGCGCGACGATCTCGCGCAGCACGCGCTGGTAGCCAGCGTCGCCGATGCCCGCCGGGAGCGGCACGTTGACGGTCGTGCCCAGGCCCGCGCCCGTGCCGCGCTCTTCGGCCGCGCCGGTGCCAGGGTAGAAGGGCCACTGGTGCAGCGACACGACGCAGACGCGCGGGTCGATCTCGAAGATCGCCTGCGTGCCGTTGCCGTGGTGCACGTCCCAATCGACGATCAGCACCCGGTCCAGCCCATGCGTTGCCCGCGCGGCAGCGGTGGCGATGGCGACGCTGTTGTACAGGCAAAAGCCCATGCCGCGGGCGGCCAGCGCGTGGTGCCCGGGCGGTCGAACCAGCGCCAGCGCTCGCCGCGCCCCGCCGAGTGCTTGCGCCACCGCCAGCAGCGCCGCGCCGGCCGCCGCCCGCGCCGCCACGTCGCTGCCGGGCGTCACGATCGTGTCGAAGTCGAGCCAGCCGCCGCCCGACCGGGCCATCTCGCCGATGGCTCGGATGTAGCGCGCGCTGTGAACGCGCTCCAGATCGGTGTCGGTCGCCGGCTCGGGCGTCAGGACGAGGCGGTCGGCCAGGTGGCCATGCTGCTCCAGGTAGGCCAGCGTCGCCGGCCGCCGCGCGACCGCCTCGATGTGGCCGCCGGTCGCGTGCCGATCGCAATCCGGTGCGGTGATGATGACGGTCTTCATCAGCGCATTCTGCGGTCGTTGCGGCGAATACGTCAACGCGGCGCTTCGACGAGACGGTCGTCGCCAGTCATCAGGACTAATGGCGGCTGTGGCAACGCGCGCCGGCACGCGATGATGGAATCGTGGTCGGTGCGTCCCGCGCATCGCGCCGGTCGGCTCTGGCTGACTGCCGGGCGACCGACACCGCACGAGGGATGTGGCCATGTCGTGGCTGTCGAGCGGCCAGGTCCGGGTCGGGCTGCCGCCGGTGACTGATCTGCGCGCCTGCCCGCGCTGCCAGGGCATCGTCGAGGGTGGATCCAGCACTTGTGCCGGCTGCGGGCACTGGCTGGGGCCGGCATCGGTGGCACTGTGGGGCGCGCTCGTCGTCGCCGGCGGCGCTCTGACGCTGACGGCGTTCTTCCTGCCCTGGCTGACGAGCGTCACCCCCGCCGGGGAGCAGGTGCTGTCCGGCTTCGATCTGGCGCGCATCGCCCAGCGGCTCGCGGCCAGCAGCGCCACGCGCCCGACGGCAGCGGCATCGCTGGCGCTCTATCTCGTGCCGGTGGCGGGCATGGCCATGGTGGTGGCGCCGCCGGCGGCGGCGTTGTTGCGGCTGCGGTGGCTCGTGATCGGCCGGATCCTCGTCGGGCTAGCGGCGGTCCCGTGTCAGGTGGCGGTGCTGGCGGCGCTGTTCGCGCTCGGGCTGGTGGGTGATGGCTCCTTTGCCGGCTGGCCGCACATTGGCCTGGTTGGCGCCGGGGTGGGCAGCGTGCTTGGCCTGGTCGGTGGCGTTGTTCTCGGTGGTCGCCGCCCATCACCGTCGCCCCACTGACCGTCACACCGTGACGGTGTCGAGCCGGTGCCCGCACTCGCGAGTGCGGGCTTCTGACATTGTGTCACTTAAGCTGGCACTCCTCTCCCCTACGCTGGAGTCCGGAGGAGCGCATCAGGCGGTAAGCTCCGGAGTGTTGCGAGCGTTCTTGCATCGATGTGTCAGTATCAGCGATGATTGACGCCTTCGCCCCACTGCTCGTCTGACGGCTCACAGCGTCACGGGACCACGCGGGGAGGATAGGTCGGATGCCACGCGACGATCGATTGGCACGCTTGCTCCGGGTGCAGGGCCTGCTGAGCACCACGCCGGCCGGTCTGACGGCGCTGGCGATCGCGCAGCATTGCGAGGTAGCGCGCCGCACTGCTTACCGCGACCTGGAGGCACTGATGGAGGCCGGTGTGCCGCTGCACTCGGAGAATGGCCGCTGGATCCTCGATCCCGGCTATCACATGCGGCCGGTGAGCCTGACGCTGGACGAGGCGATGGCGCTGTACATCGCCAGCCGGCTGGCGCAGCATCACGCCGACGAGCGCAACCGACCGCTCGAGCGAGCCTTCGAGAAGTTGGCCCAGGCCTTGCCGGCAGCCATCGGCAGCCACGTGCTGGCATCGGTCGGCATGATGCAGGCGCGGCCGCTGAACCCGGTGTTCTCCGACGCGATGACGGCGATCACGCGCGGCTGGGCCGAGCATCGCAGCGTCAAGATCTGGTACGCCCGCACCGATACCGTCGCGCCCCAGCCGCGCCTCCTGGATCCCTACCTGATCGAGCCATCGGCGGCCGGCCACGCCACCTACGTGATCGGGCGCGATCATCTCTCGGGCGAGGTGCGCACCTTCAAGATCGAGCGCATCCGAGGCATCGAGGCGACGACCGCGTCGTTCACCGTCCCAGCCGATTTCGCCGCCGCGCAGTACCTGCGTCACCGCTGGGGCATCGGCTTTGGGGATGAGACGGAGGTCCGGCTGCGGTTCAGTGTGGCCGCTGCCCCCCGCGTGCGCGAGTCGCACTGGCACCCCAGCCAGGCGCTGGCGAGCCAGGGCGACGGGTCGCTGGAGATGACGCTGCGGGTCGCTGGCACGCTGGAGATCACCCCCTGGATCCTGTCGTGGGGCCAGGAGGTCGAGGTGCTGGCGCCGGCCGACCTGCGGGCAACTGTGGCCCAGGCGACGCGGGCGATGGCCAGCCGGTACGGCGTGGAGGTTATGGGGGACGTGCCGGCGACGATGTCGTGACCGGCGGCGTCTCTTTAGTTCCTCAGACGAGCCGGCAAGAACGGCGTCAGGTCCTGGTCGAGTGGCTGGCTCAGCAGCGCCTGGGTCAGCAGCCGGCCGGTGCCAGGACTGAGCGTGATGCCCCAGGCGCCGTGGCCGGTGGCCAGCCAGGCATTCTGCCAGCCGGGGATCGGGCCGATCAGCGGCGTCGGGCCGGCGGCCAGCGCCGGGCGCAGGCCGGCCCACACGTGCGCCAGCGTCGCCGACGCCAGCGCTGGCGCCAGGTGGCGCGCCAGATCGACCAGGAAGGCCAGCCCGTCGACGGTGACGCGGTCGTCGAAGCCGGCATCCTCGTGCGTCGCGCCGACGACGATCAAGCCGTCGGCCTTCGGTACGGCGTAGCCGGCCCCACCGTGGATGATGTGACGCAGCGGCCGCCCCTCGGCGCGCAGCGCCATGATCTGGCCGCGGTCCGGCGCGACGGGCACGCTCAGGCCGAACCAGCGCGCGGCGATGGCGCTCCAGGCGCCGGCGGCGATCAGCACCTGGCCAGCCGGCAGCGGTCCTGCCGAGGTCTCGACGGCGATGGCGCGGTCGCCGGCCCGCTGGATACCGGTGGCGACCAGCCCCTGGCGCAGACTGATGCCGCGCCGGCGGCAGGCATCGGCCAGCGCCGCTACGTAGCGCGGGCTGTAGACGTTGTAGGCGTCGGGGTAGCGCAGCGCGCCGAGGGCGGCCGGGTTGACCGCCGGTTCCAGCGCCCGCAGCGCCGCTGCGTCCAGCCACTCGGCCGGCTCGCCCAGCGTATCGGTGATGTGCCGCGCCGCGCTCCGATACGTCGCCGCCGTCGCGCCGTCGAAGGCCAGGCGCACTGAGCCGGAGCGGACAAACTGGATGTCGATGCCAGTCTCCTCGTGGAGGGCCGGCGCCCACTCCAGGAACAACCGCCGGCTGGTCGCAGCCAGCACCGTGAGGGGGCTGTCGCCCGGCAGCGGCTCAACGATGCCGGCCGCCGCGCCCGACGCCTGCCCACCCGCCTGGCGCTGCTCGATCACGGTCACGCGCGCGCCGGCGGCGCCGAGTTGCCAGGCCGCCGCCAGCCCGATCACGCCGCCGCCGATGATGACGACATCCGCCGCGCCGCTCATGTGGCTTGCCCCATGTCGAGCTAGAACTCGCCGATGTTGGCCGGCGTCACCAGTGGTGCGAGTTCAGCCTGCGGCGCGCGCCCCTGCGTCAGCATGCCGCCGTCGACCTCGAAGATCTGGCCGGTGATGAAGCTGGCGTCATCAGCAGCCAGGAACGTTGCGGCCCAGGCGACATCTGACGGCCGGCCCTCGCGACCGATCGGGATGGTCGCGATGCGGTCCTGCTTCTCTGCCTCCGACAGCGTCTCCCAGTTGCGGACGGCGATGAAGCCGGGCCGGATGGCGTTGCAGCGAATGCCCCATGGCGCCAGGTCGACGGCGACCGCCTTGGTGAAGGTGTCGATCGCACCCTTGACCGAGTCGTAGGCGATCGAGTAGCGGTGGACGCGGTTGGCGCCGTTGCTGCTGATGTTGACGATGCTGCCGCGCACGCCGCGCCGGGCCATGATGCGCGCCGCCTGATGGGTGCAGTAGAACAGGATGCCCAGGTTGGCGCGCACGTAGGCATCCCAGCCGGCGCTGGACATGTGCAGGAACGGCCCGCGCTCCCCCGGCCCGACGCCGGTCTGGGCGTTGTTGACAAGGATGTCGAGCGTGCCGAAAGCGTTCAGCGCCTCGTCGAACAGGCGCGTCACCTGCGCCTCGTCACTGACATCAGCGACGACCTCGTGCGCCTGGCCGCCGGCCGCGCGCACGTCGGTCGCCGTCTGGGCCACGACGTCGGCGTCGCGGTCGTTGATGACGACCCGCGCGCCCTCAGCGGCGAAGCGCAGCGCGATGCCCCGCCCGATGCCCCGCCCCGACCCGGTGACGACCGCGACCTTGCCCTCAAGCAGCATCCGACTTCCCTCCTCCACCCGAACCATCGCCGCCCGGCCCGCATTGTAGCATCGCCGCAGTTGCCGACCGGCCCACTGGCCTCACTCGTCCTCCGCGTCCTACTCGTCCGTCAGTGTCACGCGCTCGGTGACAGCGGCGAAGATGGCATTGAACAGGAACCGGTAGGCGCCGCGCGTCTGGGCGCGGAACTGGACCCGCGGCCCGATCAGGGTCACCCGGCCGCGGCCGACCGGCACCTCGACGATCGCTGCCCGATCGGCCAGGTAGTCCGCGCCCAGCAGCCAGCCCGACAGCACCGGGTCGCTGAGCGGGTAGCGCACGGCGACCGAACCGGCACGCGCCTCGAAGGCCGGCCCGTGGACGAACATGACCGTCTCCTGGCGGCGGAAGCCGTAGCCGAGCGGATGGGCCGGGTCGACCAGCACCCGCAGCAGTGAGCCAGGGCTATAGAACTCCTCGGACTTGAGGCCGGCCAGAACATTCGTGACCGGCAGGTACAGGTAGGCGATCGCCGCCTCACAGGCCTGGCCAAGCACAATCAGCACGCCGCCGTCCTCGACGAAGGCGCGCAGGCAGTCGAACCCCTGCAGGCCGATGCCGCCGGCGACATCAGGCGGATAGTCGCCCTCCCGGTTGCCCTCGACGATGTCCGGCACCGGCTGGCTCGGCAGGATGATGGCGTCGTAGCGCGCGCGCAGCCGGCCCTGGCGGATGTCGCGATCGTGCAGCGTGTGCAGCGGGAACTCGAACCCTTCCAGCACGAAGCGCGTCCAGCCCTCGTCCGTCCCGCTCTGCCGCCAGCTGCGGTAGAGACCCAGGCGCGGCGAGCGAACTCGCGTCGCCTCGCGCGCCGGCGCGGCGGCCAGTGGCTCGACGATTACCGCCAGATCCTGCATGGCGGCCTCCAGCGCCACGCCACCCGCCGCACCACTGACCAGCCAGGCGCCGGCGGCCAACTCGCCCCGCCCGACCCGCGCCGCCGGCAGCCGGTGAACCGCGACGCCGTGAGCCAGCAGCCGGTTGACCAGTCGGGCACTGTCGTTGGTCCGCGGCGCGATCGTGTAACCGTAGCGCGCCCCGGCGACGATGGCCGGCGCGGGTGGCCGCGCCTCGGTCACCGGCTGCAGCCGCGCCTCGAACGGCTGGCTAACCACGATGGCCTCGACGCCCATCTGCAGCGGCAGCGTGTGGGCGGTGATGTCGTACGGCGGCCGGGGCGGCCCACCCGGATAGAGGCGCAGGTCAGGGTAGCGCTGGACCTCGAGCAGCGTCTTCGCATAGGCGCCGAACGGCTGCCCGAGGCGCACGACGCGCGAGCCGGCCGGATAGATGACCCCGCCCGCGGTGAACGTGCGCTCCGCTTGCTCGACCTCGACGCCGCCGGTCAGCAGCACGCCGACCAGCTCGGCGGCCACGCCGGGGTCGCGCTGCTGGGCCGGCAGGATGTAGGCATAAGGGCTGCCGCCGGCGCGCTCGCAGGCGAGGCGCAGCACCGTCGCGAAGTGGCGCAGCCAGCGGTCGCGGTAGCGCGCGGCGTGACCCAGTAGTGCCAACGTTGCCGTCTTCTCGTACTCGACGATGTCGCGCAGCCGCCACTCGCCGCCCCGCCACGGCAGCGGGTGGTTCCAGCTCGCCTGGCGCGGGTTGAAGCCGCGCATCTCACGCAACTCGTCCGGCCGCAGGCTAATCGGCGTGGCGATGCGCACGCTGGCCGCCTCCGATAGGATGCGCACGCCGCCGTGGTAGTGCTGGTACGCTCTCGACGGCGAGTAGGCGTCGAAGATAATGTTCGTGGCCACGCCGGCCCGGCCCTCAGCGGTGAGCTCGGCCGCCATCGTCAGGCCGAGGGCCGCTAGCTCTTGCTGCAGGATCGGGTCGACGTTGGGGTCGATTGGATCGATGTATGGGGGCACGACGAAGCGTGGTCCGTCGTGGCCCATCTGGTGCAGGTCGTAGACGATGTGCGGCCACCAGGCGTTGTGGACCTGCTCCACGACCAGGCGCGTCTCGGCCTGGGTCAGCATGAACCAGTCCCGATTCAGGTCGTGGCCGG